>DASZCG010000074.1:0-5590 GCA_035943355.1 Gemmatimonadales bacterium | reverse complement strand
GTCCTGTAGCGGGGAGCAAACGACGGCACCGGAGGGCAGAGCGCCCCCCGGCGAAACGGCGGTAACGTGCTGCGATGTGTGCTCGTGGTTTCCCGGTGGTGTCGGGAGTGTTATACGTGAGTCGGACTCAAAATCCGTCGGGGGCAACCCCATGAGAGTTCGACTCTCTCCTCGGGCATGGTTGTACCGCAATGCGCTAGACGTTGGTGTGCAACTGATCGCTATGCGTCTCAGTCCTTAGTCAAGCTGCGAATTCTGCACTGTGGAAGGCGACTCCAGCTGTTCCAGGCCCTCGCTCGGCCTCGGTCTTGCAATTCTGATGAGGGCGCAAGCGACCTCACTTCCCAACGAGCTGAACATGGCTGCAAACGTCCGGACGCTAGCGATTCTCGCAGTAACGATGGCGGCTTGCGGTACCAACGACATGGGTCCGGGAGCCGAGCCTGTCCTTATTGCGTTCGAGAGCACCCGCGACAGCTCTGCCGCCGACATCTACGTCATGGACGGCACGGGCGGGCACGTGACTAATCTGACGAACGCCCCAACCGACGATTATCACCCGACGTGGTCCCCTGACGGCCAGAGAATCGCCTTCGAATCGTTTCGGGGCCACCGAGTAGGCATTTACGTCATGAACGCCGATGGCAGCGACCAGAGGAGGCTGACGGCTGACTCCGGGCTCGACTTTGCGCCGGCCTGGGCACCCGACGGAACGCACATCGCGTTCACGTCGTCCCGGGATGGGGACGACGAAGTCTACGTGATGAACGCCGACGGCTCAGGCCAGACCAACCTCACCAATAGTATTGCCACCGAGGCCTTCCCAAGCTGGTCGCCGGACGGAAAGAAGATCGCATTCACATCTGACCGCTACGATGGCAGTTCGGACATCTACGTGATGAACGTCAATGGTACCGGGGTGACAAATCTGACCAACCATCCCGCATTTGATTTTTCGCCGTCTTGGTCACCAGACGGACGAAAGATCGCGTTCACCTCCACTCGCGACGGCAACTTCGAGATTTACGTGATGAACTCGAACGGGAGCGCGCCGAGGAGGATGACCAGAAACACCTCTCCGGATCTGATGCCGGCGTGGTCTGCTGATGGTCGCCACATCCTGTTCGTGTCGGAACGCGATGGCAATCGGGAGATCTACGTGATGAATGCTGATGGTAGTGATCAAACCCGTCTCACGAACAACCCAGCGCGAGACGAATCGCCAGTGTGGCGACCATGATCGCCGATCCCTGGGCTGTGGCCCATTTTCCATAGCTCACGCGTCTATGCTGTATAGTGCTACATAGCCCATGAGAGTTCGACTCGCTCCTCGGACGTCCAGGTTCACGCTTCCGAAGGCGTCGATCACAGTGTTGCGGGGCAGGGTGGCGCGTCCTCGATGATCTGCCGCGGCAAATCCTAAAGCCGGCGCCGGACGGAGACGTTCGCCGCCGGCGCCTTGAAGCGCGTCTCGGGATGGAGCCCGGTCATCCCCGTCGCCGTCGGCTGAAGCCGCGGCTCGGCCAGTACACCAGCCCGTAAGGGCGGTCGTCTTCGCCGAGCCGGCGCTTTTTCAGGCATAGCAAAACTGGCTACGTGGAGCCGTTACTCGCGGTTCTCTGACGCCTTTTCTCGTGGCCGTGGCGTCACCCCATGTACTGCGCAGCCACCAGCACCTGTGGGTGGACCGACGGGACCGCAAGACATCGGATTGAACGGCGCGGGGGGTTCCAGGTTTACCACCGTGCGCAGCTCGAGGTTATGTGCGTTCAGGATCGCCACGTTCCCGGCGGCGCGCAGTCCAACCGGCAGCACGTTCCCCGCGATTGCTTCACCGCCCCCGAACGCATCGGGTTGAGTGTTCCCGACACCGGGGCGCTGGTCGAATCGGACGGAGCCGAGATTGGTCACGGGATTCGTCGTCAAATCGACCACGATCACTTCATCCGAGAGCGGCGAGCTGCCGAACCCTCTCGTGCCGTCCTCGGTCATGTTGAAGCTGTGCCACGACGCGGCGCCGAGCGTGCCGCGGTCGGTCAGGGTCTCGCTGTTCATGTCGAGTGTGTAGATGTGCCCGCCGCCGCCGCTCGACGCGATGACGAGGTGGTCGGGATCCTGTTTGATCATGGGGCGGGGGGACGAGCCCCACACGCGGGATCGCGGGGCGTTTGGCGTGCTCGCGGCCGCCATCACGCTGACGGCCTTGCGCCGCGGCGAGCGCTGGGCATGGTGGGCGCTCCTCGTCGGCCATACGCTCACCCTCGCGTCGGCCATCATCTATGACCGCACCGTGCACGCCATCGGGCCGTTCGAGCTGTCGGAATATCTCGGCCTCGCCATGGTCTATGGAGCGCTCGCTATCACAGCGCCACTCCGCGCTGCGGCTCGGCCCGTACGGACGGGCGGACAGGTACCGACGTAAGGCAAGACGGGCGCGCTGAATGAAAGTCGGGTACCGTGCAGTAGAATACCGTCATGGCGGTGCTCTGTCGGGCATGCGCATTGCTGTTCTACGTGGCGGGTGCGCAACGCGCGTCCTCTCAACAACCCTCCCTCCGCGGCACCGTCGTCAGCGCCGAAACCGGACAGCCCCTCGGTTACAGCATCGTCGAGCTGCAACCGGGTCTCGGACAGCAATTCACGACTGCGTCCGGGGCATTTGCGTTCTCCGCGCTCCAGCCGGGCACGTATCTGCTCACTGTCCGCCAAATCGCCTACACACCCGTGGACACGCAAATCGTTTTACGGGAGGACGGCGAGACTGTCGTGCGGGTCGCGCTGCGACATCTCGCAATCGAGCTTCCAGCGGTCACCGTCGCGGCCACCCAATGCACGACGCCCGGCCCGCCGGAGCCGAGTGACACCGCGCTGCGCGCGGTCTTCGACCAGCTGCAGGAAAACTCTCGGCACTACGAGCTGCTCGCCGACTCCTATCCGTTTCGCTACGCGCTCGAGATCTCAGAACGAACGGTGAATCAACGCGGCGACACCGGAAAGCCGGAGATTCGCAGGCTACGCTTCTACAGCAGCGACTATCATCCCTATGCCGTCGGCCGAGTCGTCGAGCCCGCCTGGGGACCCTGGGGAGATCCGGAAAACACGCTCGTGATACACAGCGCCGAGCTGCAAGATCTGGGCAACCCGAGGTTCATCGCGAATCACTGCTTTCGGCTCGTGGGACTGGACACGATCGCCGGAGACACGCTGGTGCGCGTCGACTTCGAGCCGGCCAAGCATCTCGGCTCGCCCGATATGGCGGGCGCCGCGTATCTCGATCCCACAACCTACGAATTGCGCTACACGGTGACGTCGCTCACGCGACCCGAACGATCTTCCCTGACCGATGTTCGTTCGATGTCTTTCCGGACGAGCTTCCGCAACATCGCACCCGGCGTGCCCCTGCAGGACTCTCTGACCGCCATCACGATCTATCGCTACGGCCAGCGAGCCAAGATCGATACCCAGCGCACGACAGACGTTCGCTTCACCCGCCAGGCACCGCATCCCTAGTGCGCTAGCCCCTTGCGCCGAAAAGGGCGATAGGGGGATATGAGGGCCTCTCAGGAGGCCACCCCATGGCTCTGCCATTGCTGGTTGCACTGCTTCAGGCCGCGTCGCCTGTTGCGTCTGCCGCGCCAGCCCATCATCCCACAGCTCCCGCGGGCTCGGTTCCCTCATGGACGCTGCACTTCACCGGTGATCTCCGCTGGCAACAGATCACGCCCGCCGGTGCGCTCCTCGTCTCGACTGATGCGGCGCTCGCGGGCGTCGACATCGAGCGCGGCCAGATCGCGTGGCAGAAACCCGAGCTCGGCGGCCTCCCCGTGGACAGCGTTCGCATGATCGAGGGCTCGCTGCTGATGGAAGCCGCAAAGCCTGGGCTGTCGCTGATCTTCGATCCTGTCACGGGCACAGTTCTGTTCGACTCTCGCAAGCTCAATCTCACACAGGTCGTGACGCGCCGGGTCTTGCCGCAATCGGGCACTCTGCTCGTGCATGGCCGGCGCGCATCGGGTCCGCCGGTCGTGGCGCTGTACGATCTCAGCACCGGGACGCAGCGCTGGGTCAGTGATTCGCTGTTTCAGCAAACCGGACCGAAGAAGGGTGGTCTCGGTGGTCTGATGCAGGGGCTGGTGCGTAACGCGGCAGGGGGCACGACACTCGAAGTGCTGCAGGCGGGCCCCGATGTGATCGTCGTGTACACGCTGATGGGCCTGCGCGGCATGGACGCAAAGACCGGTGCCATCCGCTGGTCTGCCAGCCTGCCCATGAAGAATTCCGGCGCCATCCCGCACAAGGTGCGCCTCTATCAATCCATCGCGAAGAGCGATCGCATCTACGTCAGCTACGACGAACGCTTGATGGCCTACAGCATTGCCGATGGAAAGGCTCTCTGGGCAAAGCCGGCGACCGTGGACGGCTGGATCCGTGACATCGTCCAGCATCCCGCCGGGATCGTGATGCTGACCGAGGGGCCGCCGCCGGATCAGGCCACCGGCAACGTTCGCGTCATCAATGGCGTGGTGCAGACTGGCCTCAACGTCGCCCGCTACGAAGACGGGTCGACGATCGCGCCGAAGCCCCTGCGCATGCGGGGCGACGTGATCGACGCCATGATGGCCGGCGACGCCGTCGTGCTCGCCGTGGATGCCGACAACAAGACGTACGTGAACGTGCTCACCGTCGCGACCGCGACGCTGCGCTTGCAGAAGGACGTGAAGATCAAAGGCCTACTCGATTACGTCGAGCTGACGCCGGCCGGCCTGCTGTACATCTCGAAACCGGACGCGACGACGAACGCGGAAGTGAACGTCATCGACCTTGCGAGCGGCCAGCCCAAGTTCAAGGACGCGATCGAGAGCGGTAAACCGCTGAGCTCGAGCGACTACAAGGCCGACCGGTATCGCTTGCAGCACGTGATCGAAGGATCGACGCTCTACGTTTTTGCCAACCACGATCATCGCCTGTATGCGGTGAATCGGCAGGACGGCAGTTATCGCGCGTTGAGTCCGGAGGTCAAGATGCAGGGCGACGAGGACCCCACGGCGATGGAGCTACGGCCGTCCGGCATCGTGCTGCTCGCGGCCCAGAACGTGGTTCTGCTCGGCCGCGACGGACAGATCAAGCAGCAGGTCTACAACCCTGCGCCGCAATTGCCGGGACTGCTGCGCGCCCTGTATCGCGTGCAGTCGATTCGCGCGGGACTCTATGGCGCGGCGGCTTCGTCGTATGGCGATGCGTTTGCGCAGGCGTCGCGCACCGCGTCGGACACCGTGGCCCGGCAGATCTACAGCCAGCTGGCGACCGCATATACGCAGGGCGGGGCACAGCTCCAGGGCTACTCCGGCCAGGCGGCGGCGCTGGCCAGCAAGCGCTTCAAGGCGTCGCTCACCTCGTCGAGCTCCGTCTTCATGCTCACGCGCTCACCCGACGGCAACGGTAATGTGCTGTTGCAGATCGACAAGGACAGCGGGCAACCGCGGTCGCGCGTGGAGCTGGGCAAAGAGCGTGAGCCCGTCTACGCGGTGGATGACATCGCGGGGATGCTGTTCCTGAGAACTGCGACGGGGACGCTGGCGGGCTACCGGCT
>DASZCG010000073.1:0-41422 GCA_035943355.1 Gemmatimonadales bacterium | reverse complement strand
CCCCCGGGTTGCGCCACCGCCGCCGCCCGCAGCTGCGAGCGCTGCTCCGGCGGCTGCCGCCCCCGCCCCCGGCAGGCGCAATACCGGACCGTTGCGTCCGGTGAATCCGTTTATGGTGCAGGATCCGAAGCAGAAAGCCCGTCGCTTGGCGCGGGCGCTGATCTCGGACATGCTCGTCTATCATCCCGAGAGACGGCAGCAGGGGATTCGTGACGGCACGTTGCCGCAGCTCTTCAAGGATGAAATCGACAAGAGCTGGCTGGAGTACGTCGAGCAGGTTGGCCAGGAGATGGCGCGGAGCACACCGTACTGGACCGAGGCCTTGAACGAAATTCTCGCAGGGGGGAAGAAGCTGTTCTAATGACTCTCACTGACCGCTTTGCCGATTTCGATCGTCGTCTCACCGAGCTCAGGGGCTTTCTTTGACGTGGAGGGGAAAACCGCGCGCCTCGCGGAGCTCGAGCAGAAGATGGCCGAGGGAGCATTGTGGGCCGACTCGGAGCGCGCCCGCCAGACGGTCGCCGAGGTCAAATCGCTGAAAGGTTGGCTCGAGCCCTACCACGCCCTGCGCAAGCGCGTGGATGAGGGTCGCGAGCTCAACGAGCTGCTGGAAGCCGAATCCCACATCGATCTCGCCATGCAACGCTCGCTCGAGTCGGAGGCGGCTGACATCGCCGGCCGGCTCGAGTCCCTCGAGATGCAGAACATGTTGCAGGGCCCCGATGATGCGCGCGACGCGCTGCTCACGATTCATCCGGGGGCCGGCGGTACCGAGTCCCAGGACTGGGCCGAAATGCTGGTGCGCATGTATACGCGCTGGGCGGAGCGGCATGGATTTGCGGTGAACGTGCTCGACATCCTGCCGGGTGAAGAGGCGGGCATCAAATCCGCCGAGATCGAGATTCGCGGGCACTATGCCTTTGGTCTGCTGAGGGCGGAGAAGGGCGTCCATCGCCTGGTGCGCATCTCGCCGTTCGATTCACAGTCACGCCGGCACACCTCGTTCGCGTCAGTCTTCGTCTATCCCGAAGTCGACGACGAGATCGAGATCGAGATCAAGGATGACGATCTGCGCATCGACGTCTTTCGCGCGTCCGGGAAGGGCGGGCAGCACGTCAACAAGACGTCGTCCGCGGTGCGGATCACACACTTGCCGACGGGGATTGTCGTATCCTGCCAGCAGGAGCGCAGCCAGGGTAAGAACAAGGCGACGGCGATGAAAATGCTGAAGGCGCGGCTGTACGAGCGTGCCGTCGCCGAGCGCGACGCCAAGAAGGCCGAAGTGGACAAGCAGAAGACGGACATCGCGTGGGGCAACCAGATTCGTTCGTACGTGTTCCAGCCGTACACGATGGTCAACGACCACCGGACGGAGTTGAAGGTCAGCGACGTGCACAAGGTGATGGATGGCGACCTCGATCCCTTTATCGAGGCGTTCCTCAAGCGCTTCGGGAGCAAGGCCGCATAATGACCGGTTTCGTCGAAGCGGCGCGCCGCGAGAAGTTGAAAGAGCTGGTCGAGCGGGGGGTTGCCCCGTTTGCCTACCGGTTTGAGCGGAACGCCACGGCCAAACAGGCGCTCGGCGCGTATCGCGACGACGACGACAAGACACCGTACCGCCTGGCGGGTCGCCTGGTGGCGCTGCGGCCGCACGGCAAGACGACGTTCGCACACCTCGAGGACGCGAGCGGCAGGATCCAGCTCTACTTCAAGGGCGACGAGCTGGGGCCGGACCTCTACGCGCTCATCGAGCTGCTCGATCTGGGTGATCACATCGGCGTCGAGGGGCGCCTGATGAAGACCCGGACGGGCGAAATCACCGCGCGTGTCGCCCGCTTCACGCTGCTGGCCAAGGCGCTCCGGCCGCTGCCGCTCGGCAAGGAAGACGCGAGTGGCGTAAAGCACGGCGAATTGACCGACCCGGAGCTACGCTACCGGCAGCGGTACGCCGACCTCGCGGTGCATCCCGAGGTGCGGGACGTGTTCCGGCTCCGCACCCGGATTGTGCAGGGGATTCGGGCGTTCCTCGACAGCAAGGGGTATTTGGAGGTAGAGACGCCGGTGTTGCAGCCGCTGTACGGCGGTGCGACCGCATGGCCGTTCAAGACGCATTACGAGGCGCTCGACGCCACGTTCTACCTCCGCATCGCGGACGAGCTGTACCTGAAGCGCTGCATCGTGGGCGGTCTGGAGAAGGTGTACGAGATCGGCCACGACTTTCGCAACGAGGGGTTGTCGCGCTTTCACAATCCCGAGTTCACGATGGCGGAGTGGTATCAGGCGTACGCAGACTACAACGACATGGCCGAACTGACGGAAGAGATGCTGTCGGGTCTCGTGCTCGACTTGTTCAAGAGCAGCGTGCTGGAGCGCCACGGCGCGACGCTCTCGTTCGAGCGGCCGTTCGCGCGCAAGGATTATTACGCGCTGGTGCGCGAGCACGCCGGCATCGATCTCGCCCGCACCAGCGACGCCGAGCTGCGCGCCGTGCTGAAGCGTCACAACATGCCGCCGGACGAGATCGCCGCGCTCAGCGGGCCGAAGCTCGTCGATGAGGTCTTCAAGACCTGCGTCGAGCCGAAGCTGGTACAGCCGACCTTCGTCTTTGACTATCCGGTGGCGCTCTCGCCGCTGGCCAAGCCGAAGCGCGGGGATCCGGGGAAAGTCGAGCGGTGGGAGTTGTTCGTGCAGCATCGCGAGCTCGCCAACGCCTTCAGCGAGCTGAATGACCCCGACGAGCAGCGGCGCCGCTTCGAGCAGCAAGCCGCATTGCGTGCGGCGGGCGACGCCGAAGCGCAACAGCTCGATGAGGATTACCTGCGTGCGCTGGAGTACGGCATGCCGCCGGCGGGCGGCGTCGGTCTAGGGGTGGATCGGCTGACGATGATTCTCGCCGACCAGACGAACATCCGCGATGTGATCTTGTTTCCGATGCTGCGGCCCGAATGACGATCTCTATCACGGCAGTCGAAATCCTCAAGGCTCTGTTCGTGATCGCGACGATCGGGGCGCTCGCGGTGCTGGCCATGAACTGGCCGAACTGGCTCGATCTGCGCGTCGCGATGCGCTATCTGCGCAGCCGCCGGTCATCGCGTCTCCTTTCCTTGATTACGGTCATCGCCGTGGGTGGCGTCACCGTCGGCGTCATGGCCCTGGTGATCGTGCTCGGTGTCATGAACGGGATGCAGAACGACCTGCGCGAGAAGATCCTCGTCGTGAATCCCCACCTCCGCATCCTTACCTATGGCGAGGGGCTGCGGCTCGACGATTGGGGTACCGTGCTCGGCAAGGTCCGGCGTACCCCGGGCGTTGTCGCCGCCGCGCCGTTCGTGCTGACGCAGGGGCTGATCTCGGCCGGCCACGATTACGCCGAGGGTGTGGCGGTGATCGGCGTCGAGGTCGACACCGGCACTCGCGCGGTGACGAGTCTGCCGCGCTACTTCACGAAGGGCGACCTGACGTTCCACACGACGCAGCCGGGCGTGGAAGGTGGCATTGCGATCGGGACCAGGCTCGCCAACAAACTCTCTGCGTATCCGGGCGAAATCGTGACGATGGTCGCGCCGGCCGGCTCGCAATTCAACCGCAGCCTCGGCGCGTTCGTTCCGAAGTATCGCCGCTACGAGGTGACGGGTCTGTTCGAGACCGGGATGTACGACTACGACAACAGCTACGTCGTCATGCGGCGTGAGAATGCCCAGGAGTTCGCCGGTCTCGCCAATGCGGTCACGGGCCTCGAGGTGCGCCTCGCCCATCCCGAGCAGGCGAACGTGTTGGGGCAGCAGCTCGAGAGCCAGCTCGGGTATCCGTATCGCGCGCTCGACTGGCAGCTGCAAAACCGCTCGCTGTTCTCGGCGCTCAAGCTCGAGAAGCTGGCGATGGGGCTCGTCGTGTTCCTGATTTGCGTCGTGGCCGCCTTCAATGTCGTGGGAACATTGACCATGGTCGTGCGCGACAAGACACGCGAGATCGGCATCCTCCTGGCGATGGGGATGCAACGCAATCGGATTCGGCGCGTCTTCCTCATCCAGGGCGTGTTCATCGGGCTGACAGGGACGGCTCTCGGTACCGCGCTGGGGCTGATTCTGGGGTCGAGCGTCAATCGCGGTCATCTGATTCCGATTGATCCGTCGATATACTTCATCGATCACCTGCCGGTTCTGACGAATCCCCTCGATGCCCTGGCGGTCGTGGCGGCGAGTCTGATCATCGCCACCCTGGCGCCCCTCTATCCCAGTATCCAGGCGGCCCGGCTCGATCCCGTGGGCGCGATTCGGTACGAATGAACGCGCTGCTCGTGGCTCGGGGGGTCCGCAAGGTCTTCGCGGGCGGCGATGGGCAGCCGCTCGAGGTGCTGCGCGGCGTGGACGTGGAAGTGCGCCGCGGTGAGTTCGTCGCCATTGTCGGGTCGTCGGGAGCGGGAAAAAGCACGTTGCTGCATTTGCTCGGTGCGCTCGATACGCCGACCGGGGGCGATATTTGGCTGGATGGCTCTCGCTACGCGGATCAGGATGCGCGCGGCGCGGCGGAACTGCGGAACCGGAAACTGGGGTTCGTGTTCCAGTTTCATCACCTGCTGCGTGAGTTTTCGGCGCTCGAGAATGTGATGATGCCCCTGCTGATCGGCGGCACCTCGCCACGCAAGGCCCGCTCGCGCGCCGAAGAAGTCCTGTCCGATGTCGGTCTGGCGGGGCGGATGAGTCATCGGCCGGCCGAGCTCTCCGGGGGCGAACAGCAGCGCTGCGCCGTGGCGCGCGCGCTGGTCCACGATCCGAACGTCATGCTGGCCGACGAGCCGTCGGGCAACCTCGACCACGTGAACGCCGAGCGGCTGCATGAGATCTTCTTCCGCCTGGCGCGCGAATACGAGACGGCTGTCGTCGTCGTCACGCACAATCGCCAGCTCGCCGGCCGGGCGGATCGGGTGCTTCTCCTTGAGGACGGCCGGCTCACGATGGTGGGCTCGGTCGATGCGATACCCTGATGCTGTGCGATAACTGCAAGGAACGCGACGCGATCATCAACCTCACCCAGGTGGAGCATGACTCCAAGGTCACGCTCCATCTGTGCGAGCAGTGTGCTCAGCTGAAGGGTGTCGAGACCGGTGGCGCCGTCCTCAAGAGCCCGTTGGGCAATTTCCTCGGTGCGCTCGGCAAGGGCGGGGGGACGGCGGGCGCGCTCGTCGCCACGGGCGCCGACGGCGTGCGCTGCCCGGCGTGCAGCAGCACGCTGCGAGACTTCCGTGATTCCGGGCGGCTGGGTTGCGATCAGTGCTACATCACATTCGATGCGCACCTGCGTGATCTGCTGCGCCGGCTCCACGGCTCGAGCCAGCATGTGGGGGAGCGCTACGACGCGCCGGGCGATCTGAAGGGGGGCGGTGCAGCCGACCCGCGCAGCCGCCTGCTCGAGCTGAAGGCGCAGCTGCGCCGCGCGGTCGAAGGCGAGAACTTCGAGCTGGCGGCTGAGCTGCGGGATCGTATCCGGGTGCTCGAGTAATGGACCTGACACTGTTGCCCGACGGCGGGATGCGCTGGCTGGACGCGTCGGGGCCCAAATCGACCATCGTCCTGTCCACCCGCATCCGGCTTGCCCGCAACGTGCGGGGGATCGCGTTCAGCCAGCGCGCGAAGGATACCGACCGCAAGGCGGTGCTGGACCGGGTGCTGGAAGCCGCTGCCGCCTCCGACCATTTGTCGTCGGCGGTGGCGTTCCATCTCGACGAGATGGAGCGTCCCGAGCGGCAGCTGCTGCACGAGCGCCATCTCATCAGCAAGGAGCTGGCGGGGTTGGAGCGCGACTCGCCGCCGCGACCGGGCGCGGCGCTGTTGGTCCAGGATCAGGTTGGGGTGATGGTCAATGAGGAAGATCACCTGCGGCTGCACGGCATGTGGTCGGGGTTCGATTTGGAAGACGCCTATGCCGCGGTGGAATCGGTAGATGGCGAACTCGGCAAGCTGATTCCTTTCGCCTTTCACCCTGAATTTGGCTATCTTACGTCCTGTCCCACGAATGCCGGAACCGGTCTCAGGGCCAGCGTACTTATCCATTTGCCGGGCCTTGTTTTGACCAAGGAAATCAACAAAGTTCTGCAAGGCCTCGCGCAGGTGGGATTAACCTTTCGGGGCCTGTACGGGGAAGGCAGTGAAGTCGTCGGAAATTTCTTCCAGTTGTCCAACCAAACAACCTTGGGGAAGACGGAAGACGAACTCATCGATCACCTCGGGAAAATCGTTCGCCAGGTCGTCGAATACGAAGAGCAGGCACGAGACGTGCTGTTGAGAACGGCACCTGAGGAAGTCGAGGATAAGACGTGGCGCGCATACGGTTTGCTCAAGCACGCGCGCCGGTTGACGTTTGAAGAGACGATGAATTTGTTGAGCGGTGTGCGGTTGGGCGTTGGGCTGAAGCTGCTGCCGGGACCCGGGGTATATACGCTCAACAAGCTGTTGATCTATACTCAACTCGCGCACCTGGCAGCCATGGACGGCCGGTCTACCGGCGACCGCGAACTGCCAACGGTGCGCGCAGCGTTTGTGCGGCGCTTGCTTGAAGACGAACCGAATGTGGAGCCTCGATGAACGGCTACAATTTCACGGATCGTGTTCGGAAAGTCCTGCAGATGGCTCGCGAAGAAGCGGCCCGCCTGCATCACGAGTACGTCGGCACCGAGCACATCCTGCTCGGGTTGATCCGCGAAGGTGAGGGCGTCGCCGCGGCGGTCTTGACGAACCTCAACGTCGACCTCGAGGAGATTCAGCAGAAGATCGAGGAGACGGTGAAGAAAGGGAAAGCCGCGGCGGCGGCCGGTCCCGACCTTCCCTATACATCCCGCGCCAAGAAGGTGCTCGAGCTGGCGATGAGCGAGGCGCGCGAGCTGAATCACTCCTACGTCGGCACCGAGCACCTGCTGCTCGGCCTGCTGCGCGAAGAGAAGGGCATTGCGGCGCAGGTCCTGACCGATGCCGGCGTGAACCTCGAGCAGGCGCGCGCCGAGACGCTGCGGCTGCTCGGCAGCGAGATGCCCGCGACGCCGGCCGGTGGCGGCACCGGCGCGCAGCCCACGCCGCCCAAGAGCGAAAAGAAATCCAAGACGCCCGCGCTCGACCATTTCTGCCGCGACCTGACGCAGCTCGCGGCGGAAGGCGCGCTCGATCCCACGATCGGGCGGCAGAAGGAAATCGAGCGCGTGATGGAGATTCTGTCGCGCCGCAAGAAGAACAATCCGGTGCTCATCGGCGAGCCCGGTGTCGGCAAGACGGCGATCGTGGAAGGGCTGGCCCAGCTGATTTCGAGCGGCCAGTGCCCCGACGCGCTCAAGGATCACCGCGTGTTGTCGCTCGACATGGCGGCCGTCATCGCGGGCACGAAGTATCGCGGCCAGTTCGAAGAGCGGCTCAAGGCCGTCATCAATGAGATCGCGCAGAACAAGAACATCATCCTGTTCATCGACGAGCTGCACACGCTCGTCGGGGCGGGCGCGGCGGAGGGCGCGGTAGACGCGTCCAACATGCTGAAGCCCGCGCTGGCGCGCGGCGAGCTGCAGTGCGTCGGCGCGTCGACGCTGAACGAGTACCGTAAATACATCGAGAAGGACGGCGCGCTCGAGCGGCGCTTCCAGACCGTGATCGTCGATCCGCCGACCATCGACGAGACGATCGAGATCCTCAAGGGGTTGCGGAAGCGGTATGAGGACCATCACCGCGTCGTGATTCCCGATGAGACGCTGATCGAAGCGGCGAAACTGTCGGAGCGCTACATCACCGACCGGTTCCTCCCCGACAAGGCGATCGACGTCATCGACGAAGCTGGCGCGCGCGCGGCTCGCCGCCCAGGTGCCGCCGCCCGAGGTCGCCGAGCTGAAGGACAAGCTCGAAGGCATCAACGGCGACAAGGAAGCCGCCGTCCGCGATCAGAACTTCGAGAAGGCCGCGTCGCTGCGCGACTCGGAGCGCGAGCTGCAAGCGGAGATCCGCCGCAAGCAGGAAGAGTGGGAGCGCGAGCGGCAGACCCGCCGGCCCACGATCAGCGAAGAAGGCGTCGCTTTCATCGTGTCGCGCTGGACCGGCATCCCCGTCACGCGGCTGCAGGAGGCCGAAACCGCGCGTCTCTTGCGCATGGAAGACGAGCTCCACGAGAGCGTCGTCGGCCAGAACGAAGCGATCCACGTCATTTCGCGGGCGATTCGGCGCAGCCGGGCCGGCCTCAAGGATCCCAAGCGGCCGATCGGCTCCTTCATCTTCAGCGGGCCCACGGGCGTCGGGAAGACCGAGCTGGCGCGGGCGCTGGCGCGGTTCCTGTTCGCCGATGCCAACGCGCTGATTCGTGTCGACATGTCGGAGTACATGGAGAAGTTCTCCGTGAGCCGCCTCATCGGCGCGCCCCCGGGCTATGTGGGCTACGAGGATTCCGGCACGCTCACGAAGGCCGTGCGGCGCAAGCCGTACTCGGTCGTGCTGCTCGACGAAATCGAGAAGGCGCATCCCGACGTCTTCAACATCCTGCTGCAGGTGCTGGATGAAGGCCATCTGACCGACAACTACGGCCGCGTGATCGACTTCAAGAACACCGTCGTGATCATGACGTCCAACGTCGGCGCCCGCGATATGGCCAAGGGGAAGAGTCTCGGTTTCGGCAAGCCCGACGCGCGCAACGAGTTCGAGCGGATGTCGGAAAAGGTGAAAGAGGAAATCAACAAGGTCTTCAATCCGGAGTTCCTCAACCGGCTGGACGACACGATCGTGTTCCACGCGCTCACGCGCGAGCACATCGCCGCGATTGTGGGGATCCTGGCGAAGGACGTGCAGAAGCGCCTGGGAGAGGAGGAGCTCACGCTGCGGCTGACGCAGGGAGCCACCGACTTCCTGGTGGACCACGGCTACGACGAGCATTTCGGCGCGCGCCCGCTCAAGCGCGCCATTCAGAAATACGTCGAGGACCCGCTGTCGGAGAAGATCCTCGTCGGAGATTTCGCCAAGGGCGACGAGATCGAAGTCGACGTCGCCCCCGACAAGGAGCGCCTGGCCTTCCGGGCACTCTCCGGCTCGAAGGCGTGATCCGCCGGTTTACCCTTCCATTTCTATTGCTGCTCGCCGTCCTCGCCCCGGGCCTGTGCATGGCCCAGGGGCAGGTCGGCGGTATTGAATCGCCGCCTACTCCCGACTCCATCACCGTCGTCGGTCACAAGCGTAATACTGCCGCCAGCATCATCCAGATGAGCGGTCTCGTTCCCGGGCGGGCGCTGAATTACCGGGACGTCCAGCGCGCGCTCCAGGCCCTGTACGCGAGCGGTCAGTTCGACGACGTCCAGATGCTCCAGTCGCAGGTCGACGGCAAGAACGTGCTCGTGATTCAGGTGCGCGAGCGCCCGCAGCTCGTGAAGTGGTCGGTGCGCGGCGTGGAGCGGCTTGCCGAGGGTAGCGTGCGGGACAAGGTCCAGATGTCGGAGGGCCGGCCGCTCGACCCCGCGGCCGTCGCGCACGCGCTCGCCCGCATCGATTCGATGTACCACGCGCAGGGCTATTACCTCGCCCAGGCCAAGCCGGTCTATGTGTTCGAGCGCGACTCGGCGGCGGTGCGCGTGATCTTCGACATCCAGGAAGGCAGCCGCGTCGCGATCTCGCAGGTGGACATTCGGGGCAATACGCACTTCACCGACCAGGAGATCGTCGATCAGATGCACTCCAAACCCGAAGGCTTTTTCTGGATGCATTCGGGCGAGTACAACGACGACAAGGTCGCGGAGGATCTGCGGCAGACGCTGCCGGCATACTACGGCACGCGTGGCTACGTCGACTTCCAGGTCCTCCAGGATACCCTGATCGTCACCGAGAAAACGGGGAAGGCGACGCTCGTCATCACCGTGAGTGAAGGTGAGCCGTACAAAGTCGGCACGTTCGAAATCGTCGGCAACCGGCGCTTCTCGACCGACGAGCTGCAGCCGTTCTATCCGTTCGACACGCACAATCGCACCGGCCTGCTCGGGCTCGGGGGCCGGCCCACGAACGCGTACTTCGACGACCAGCAGTGGCAGGACGCGACGCGCAAGCTGCAGACGCTGTACTACAACAACGGCTACATCTATGTGCAGGTCCGGCCCGACGTGATTCGCCGCTTCGATGCGAGCGGCAAGCCCGTCGTGGACCTGCGCTGGGTCATCACCGAAGGCCAGCCTGCGATCGTGAGCCATGTGGAGATCCGCGGCAACGACGTCACCCACGAGCGCGTGATCCGCGAGGCGATCGTGATGGTCCCGGGCGACGTGTTCCGGCAGGACGCGCTGATTGCGTCCTACCAGCGCGTGTCGAACCTCGGGTTCTTCAACCAACCGCTGCCGTTCCCCGAGACCAAACCGGCCAACGAGCAGGGCGACATCGACGTCGTCTTCCACGTCACCGAGAAGCGGACCGGCAACATCAACTTCGGCGCGTCGGTCGGGCAGGGCACCGGCGTCGGCGGGTTCATCGGGCTCGACGAACCCAACCTGTTCGGCAAAGGCAAGCGCGGTCAGCTGCAGTGGCAATTCGGAAAGAACATCAATGACTTCAGCATCACGTACACCGATCCCGCGATCCGCGAATCGCGCATCTCCGGGACGATCGGTGTGCACAACCAGGCCGTCCGCTACGTCATCGCCGACGTCGGACGACTGCGGCGCCGCGGGGGGAACGTCCAGCTCGGCTTTCCACTGTTCGGCTCCAATTACACGCGGTTGTTCCTCAACTATTCGCTCGACGAACAGAGCTACACCGGTTCCAGCACGAACGCGGCATTCACCAACGCGTTCCGCTGCAACTACTGCGTGCGCTCGACGCTGGGCGCGTCGGTCATGCGCGACACGCGCGTCGATATGCCGTTCGCGACCGCCGGAACGATGGTGCAGTTCAGCGCCGCCCAGAACGGCGGCGCCCTTGGCGGGACGGGCGACTTTCAGCGCTTCGACATCGAAGACCACTTCTACGCGCCCATCGGCACACTGGGTGGCTCGCCCACCTCCAACGTCAAAGTCGTGCTGGGCTTCTCGTCGCGGACGGGCTTCGTGTTCGGCGTCACACCGTTCTTCGACCAGCTCTTCACACTCGGTGGCACGCAATTCTTCATCCCGCTGCGCGGCTACGACGAGGCGTCGGTCACGCCGTTTGGTTACGATCCCAACGCCGCCGTGAACGGCGCCAGCCCGCTGGCGTTCGGCAAAGCGTTCTTCACGATGACGGGTGAGATCGGACTCCGCGTGTCCCAGATGCTGTATCTCTCGACCTTCTACGATGCCGGCAACGTGTGGGTGCGGCCGGCCCAATTCAATCCGACGCACCTGTTCCGCGGCGCCGGCTTCGGGGCGGCGATCATTTCGCCGCTCGGCCCGTTGGGTATCGACTATGCGTATGGCTTCGATAAAACCGATATCCTCGGCCGTCCGGCACCGAGCTGGAAGCTGCACTTCAAACTCGGCAATTTCTTCTAAGCCGTACCAACGTACCCAGCACCCACGCTCTACCCGGGGAGTTCCACCGTTATGCAGCGTTCCATGCTCGTCTCTCTCGCCGCGGTCGCCGCGCTCGCGTTCCACGTCGCGGTACCCAGTGTTGCGCGCGCTCAGGGCCCGTCGGCCAGTCAGGCGGCGGCGCCGATCAAGATCGCCTACATCAACTCCCGGGAAATCCTGCAGCGCACGCCCGGCTACGCGGTCGCCGAGTCGACGTATCTGAAGGAAGTCGACGGCTATCGCACCGAGGTGCAGAAGCTGCAGCAGTCGCTCGACTCGGCCGTGCAGGCGTTCGATCAGCAGTCGATCGCGCTGTCACCCGCGGCGCGCGCGGCCAAGCAGAAAGACCTGACGGCCATGCAGACGCGGATGGAAGCGCGCACCAACGAGCTGCAGGACAAGGCGCGGCAGCGGGAGCAGGAGCTGCTCCAGCCGATTCAGGCCCGCGTCAGCTCGGTGATCCAGGGAATCCGTGCCGAGTCGAACTACGCGCTGATTCTCGACGCGGATGCCGCCGGCGGACTGATCGCCGCGGCAGACCCCGCGCTCAACATCACGGCCCGGGTGCTGCAGCGCCTCTCGCAGGCGCAATAAGCGGCCGGCTTCCCTCCGTGAATTCGGCGGGAACGCGGCCCCTGCCCGCGACTGAAATCGCGGCCCTCACCGGCGGACGGCTGGTGGGGCCCGGGACAACGACGGTCGCTGGAATCGCGCCGCTGGAGCGCGCGGGTCCCGGCGACCTGTCTTTTCTTGCCTCGCCTCGGTACGTCCCCTACTTTCAGCGCACCAGCGCGTCCGTCGTCCTCGTCGCGCCCGAGCTGGAGCAAGCGGCGAGCGGTGGAGGACCCGAGACCCGCGTCATCGTCGCCGACCCGTACGCGGCGCTGCTCGTGGTGCTGCCGGTGCTGTATCCGCAGGCCGTGTGGGAAGCGGGGGTGCATCCGACCGCGGTCGTGGGCCGCGGCGCCACGTGGCAAGAGCCGGTCGAGATCGGTCCCCATGCGGTGCTGGGCCACGGCGTGCGGCTGGGTCTTAACGTCCGCATCGGCGCCGGCTGCGTCCTCGGCGACGGCGTGGTGGTCGGCGACGAGTCGCACCTCTATCCCGGTGTCACACTGTACGCGGGCACGGCGCTCGGGAAGCGCGTGATCGTACATTCGGGTGCGGTCGTTGGCAGTGATGGGTTCGGGTACATCCCCGGCAAGGGCGGCGAGGCCCATCGCAAGATCCCGCACGTGGGACGCTGCCTGATTGGGGACGACATCGAAATTGGCGCGAACACGTGCATCGACCGGGGCAGTGTCGACGATACGGTGATTGGGGCAGGGACCAAGATCGACAACCTGGTCCACATCGCCCACAACGTGCGGATCGGCGCGCGCTGCCTCATCATGGCGCAGGCGGGCATCGCGGGCAGCTGTCAGGTGGAGGATGATGTCATCATCGCGGGACAGGCGGGTGTTTCCGACCACATCACCATCGGTCGCGGGGCGCGACTCCTCGTCCAGTCCGGTACGACCGCCGATATTCCTCCGGACGCGACCTACTTCGGTACGCTGGCGCGCCCGCACCGTGAGTACTTGCGCGGGCAGGCCGCGCTGTATCGGCTCGCCAAAATCGTCGGCGATCTCGAAGAACTGGTGAAATCCCAATCCCCCCCCGGTCCCGCCGCGCCCGCCGCGCCCGCCGCGCCCGCCGCGCCCCCCGCTCCGCCTGACGGTGCCACCCCCCCAGAGCAGTAGGCGCTCCGTCACCCGTCCCGCGGCCCTGCGCGGCACCGGGCTGCACACGGGGGCTACGACAGAGGCGACGTTTTTGCCCGCGCCGGCCGGTCAAGGCATCGTGTTCCGGCGCACGGACCTCGCCGGCAAACCGGAGATCCCTGCGCGGCTCAGCGAGGTGGCAGCCGTCGAACGGCGCACCGCGATCGGCAAAGGGGAAGCGACGATTCATACCGTCGAGCACCTCCTCGCCGCCGTGGCCGCGCATGTGATCGACGATCTCACGATCGAGCTGACGGGTCCCGAGCCGCCGATTCTCGACGGCAGCGTGCAGCCATACTTCGCGGCATTACTCACGGCTGAGCCGACGCCGGTGGGTGGAGAGGCCTCTTTTCTTACCGTCGAGGCGCCCTTCACGGTGACCGATCGGGACGCAGCGTATGTTGTGGCGCCGTCCAAGACCTTGCGGCTGACGGTGTCGATCGAGTGGCCGCACCCCTTGATCGGATGCCAGGCCGGAACATACGAGGTCACGCCCGCGACGTTTGCGACCGAGCTCGCGCCCGCGCGGACGTTCGGCTTCACACACGAAGTCGCGGAGTTGCAGGCGCGCGGGCTGATCAAGGGGGCGTCGGAAGCGAACGCCATCGTGCTCGACGATCAGAAAGTGGTGGCCGGCGGCAAGCTGCGGTGGCCGGACGAGTTTGTGCGGCACAAGGCGGCGGATATCGTGGGGGACCTGGCGCTCACCGGCGCCCGGATTCAGGCTCATGTGGTGGCGACGCGGCCCAGCCATGCCGGCAACATCGCGCTGGCCCGGGCGCTCGCACGCGCAGGGAGGCGCACGGGAATGCCGGCGATGGACATCAGCAAGATCATGGATTACCTGCCGCACCGGTATCCGTTTTTGCTCGTCGACCGGATCCTCGAAGTGGAGGGGCAGAAACGCATCGTGGGGATCAAAAACGTCACGATCAACGAGCCGTTCTTTCAGGGCCATTTTCCCGGTCATCCGATCATGCCCGGCGTGCTCATCATCGAAGCGATGGCGCAGGTGGGCGGGATGCTGTTAATGAGCCATTTCGAGGGCCAGGATACGGCGAACAAGGTGGTCTACTTCATGTCGCTCGATAACGTGAAGTTCCGCCGGCCCGTCGTGCCGGGCGATCAGATCCGGTTCGAGCTCGACATGCTGCAGTTCCGGGGCAAGACGTGCCGGATGAAGGGTGTCGGGTTCGTGGATGGGCAGGTGGTCGCGGAGGCGGAGATGATGGCCATGGTGGTCGATAAGTGATTCACCGAACCGCGCTGGTCGATTCCACCGCCGAGCTCGGCGCCGAGGTTTCGGTCGGCCCCTACTGCGTGATCGGGCCCAAGGTGACGGTGGGGGAGCGCTGCACGATCGCAGGACATACCGTCATCGAGCGCAACACTCGCGTGGCCGATGGCGTGAAGATCGGCTACGGGACGGTGATCGGTAACGATCCCCAGGACCTGAAGTACAAGGGTGAGGAAACGTGGGTCGAGATCGGCAGCGGGACGATCATTCGTGAATATTGTACTATCAACCGCGGGAGCACGGCGACCGGCAAGACGACGGTTGGTGAGCGCTGTTTTCTCATGACGTATGTGCATATCGCTCACGACTGTGTCGTGGGGAACGACGTGATCATCGCAAACTCGGTGCAGATGGCCGGACATGTGGCGGTGCAGGATCGCGCCATTATCAGTGGACTCGTCCCGATCCACCAATTTGTGCGCATTGGCACCTACGCGTTTGTCGGCGGACTGTCGCGCGTGAATCAGGATGTGCCGCCCTACACCAAGGCGGCCGGCAATCCTGTGCACTTGTACGGGCTCAATTCCGTGGGTCTCGCGCGGGCCGGCTTTTCCCCCGACGTGAAGCTGGCGCTGAAGCGCGCCTACCGGCTGGTCTTCAACTCGGATCTGACCGTCAGCCAGGGGGTCGCGCGGGCGCGCGTTGAGCTGGCCGATGTCCCCGAGGTGGAGACGTTCCTGCGGTTCATCGAAGTGTCGCAGCGCGGGGTGATGGTGTGAGGCGCGGCAGCCGGGTGGTGCGGGTCGGCGTCGTCGGGACCGGTGCCCTCGGCTTCCATCACGCCCGCCTGTTGAAGAAGATCGAAGGCGTCGAGCTCGTGGGCATCTTCGACATCAACCCCACGCGGGCCGCGCAGGTCGCGACGGAGCTCGATATCGTCGCGCATCCCTCACTCGAAGCATTGCTCGAGCGGGTGGAGGCAGTCAGCGTCGCCGTTCCGACGCCGGCGCACGTCGACGTCGGGCTGCCGGTGTTGGAGCGCGGGCTGCACGCGATGATCGAGAAACCGTTGGCGGACACCCTGGCGGGCGCGGAGCAGCTCGTCCACACGGCGCGCGAACGCGGGTTGTGCCTCCAGGTTGGTCACGTCGAGCGGTTCAATCGCGCGGTGCGCGCCGCGGCTCCGTATCTCGAGGAGCCGCGATTCCTGCAGACGGAGCGGCTGGCGCCGTTCCAGCCGCGCGGCACCGACGTCGCGGTGATCCTCGATTTGATGATTCACGATCTCGACCTGATCCTCGAGTTGGTGCGCTCGGAGGTGGGCGAGGTCCGGGCCACGGGCGTCCCGATTCTCACGCCGCATGTGGACATCGCGAACGCGCGCGTGGAATTCGCGAACGGAGCGGTGGCCGTCATCACCGCGAGCCGGGTGTCCCGCGAGCGGACCCGGAAGCTGCGCATCTTCCAGCCGACGGGCTATTTCTCGCTCGACCTCGCGCAGGGCAACGGGCATTTCTACCGGCTGAAATCGGGGTGGCAGGGGCTCGGCGCGACGCGGGTCGAGGAGATCGTCGAACACGTGCGCCTCGAGGCGCCGGAGGCCGAGCCGCTGCAACTCGAGCTCGAGAGCTTCCTGCGGGCCGTGCGGGGAGAGGGAGAGGTCGTCGTCACCGGCGCGGCCGGCCTGCAGGCGCTCGCCCTCGCGTATCGCGTGGCGGACGCGATCGAGACGTCGCCGCTCGCCTCCGCGAGGCCGTGAGCACCCGAAAGACCCCGCGGATCTACATATCGGCGGGCGAGCCATCGGCGGACGCGCATGCGGCCGCGGTCGCGACGGCGCTACGCCGCCGTTTTCCGGAAGTCGAGCTGGAGGCGCTGGGCGGCCCGTTGCTGGAGCGCGCCGGTGCGCGCGTGCTGGATCGGATGGAAGCGTTCTCGGTCGTCGGCTTCGTCGAGGCGATCGCCAAGATTCCCGCCCATTTTCGCTTGCTCGCCCGAGTCAAGAAAGCGTTCAACGAAAGACGCTACGACCTCGTGATCCTCGTCGATTATCCCGGCTATCACCTGCGTGCGGCCGCCGCGGCCGCGGCCGCCGGCATTCCGGTGTTGTATTACATCGCGCCGCAGATGTGGGCGTGGGGAAAGAATCGCGTGCGCAAGCTCGCGCCGGTGAATCAGCTGGCAGTCATCCTGCCATTCGAAGAGGCGTTCTTTCGCGAGCACGGCGTGGCGGCGACGTTCGTCGGCCACCCACTCAAGGACCGGCCGGCGCCGCCAGCGCGCAGCGCAGCGCGCCGGGCGCTGGGGCTCGACCCCAACCGCACGACGCTCGGGTTGTTTCCGGGAAGCCGGGCCCAGGAGGTGCGGCGGCATTGGGCCATGTTCCGCGCAGCGGCGGCGCAGGTGTTGGCCGCGCGGCCCGACGCGCAGATCGTGCTCGCCGGAACGCGCGAGGCGGAATACCCGGATCCCGGCGTGATCAAGCTGCACTACGGCGATCCCTTGCTCGTCTTCGCCGCGGCGGACGCCGGGATCTGCAAATCGGGCACGACGACGCTCGAGGCGGCGATCGCCGACCTGCCAATGGTGATCACGTACCGCGTGCATCCGATTTCGTCGTTCATCGCGTTGCGCCTGGTGCGCGTGCCATGGGTCGGGCTCGTGAATCTGGTGGCAGGATATGAGGTGGCGCCCGAGTTCCTGCAGCGTCGTGCGACGCCGGACACGCTGGCGCAGGGCGTTCTGCCGCTGTTGGACGCCGACGACCCCGCCACGCAGCGACAGCGAGTGGGTCTGCGTCTCGTGCGTGAACGGCTCGGTGCCCCCGGCGCCGCCGACCGCGTCGCGGAGCTCGCGGCTGGGTTAATCGGGTGAAGCTCCGCTGGGCGGAGCCGGTCGCAGCGGCGCTTGGACCAGCCGTGATCAAGGCGCTCGCGGCGACCTGGCGCTATCGCGCCAGCGGGGTCAGGCCGTGGCAGGCTCCTTTCATCTTTGTCTTGTGGCACTCGCGCATTCTGCCGTTGCTGCCGTTCCACAAGCACAAAGGCCACGTGCTGCTCATCAGCCGGCACCGGGACGGCGAGTATCTGGCGAATCTGGCGGAGGGATGGGGCTACCGGTTCGTCCGGGGCTCGAGCCAGCGCGGTGGGGAAGTCGGATTACTCGGTATCGTGCGCGCCCTGCAGGCGGGCGCGATCGTCGCGATGACCCCCGATGGGCCGCGCGGGCCGGCGGAGCGCGTCCAGCCGGGTGCCATCGCCGCGGCACAACACGCCGGCGTCCCGATCGTCGCCGCGGGCGCGCGCGCTTCGTCGGCCTGGCAGCTCCGCTCCTGGGACCGCATGTGCATTCCCAAGCCGTTTGCGGGGATCGACGTGCGGTTTGGACCATCCATTTCGATCGGCCCCGGTAAAGAGGGGCTGCGCCAGGGCGTCGCGGCGGTGCAGCGCAGTCTCGACGAGGTCAACGCATGAGCGCGCAGCGTGTCGCGCAGTGGCTGTGGTGGAGCAGCACGGCGCCGGCGCGAGCCACACGCGGCGTGCTGCTGCCGTTCGCGTTGTTGTACCGCACGGTGATGAGCGCCCGGGCGAAGGCCTACCGGCGCGGCTGGCTGCGCCGCCGTTCCTTGCCGCTGCCGTCAGTCGCCGTCGGCAACCTGGCGGTCGGGGGAGCGGGGAAGACACCGTTCGCGGCGTGGACGGCGGCGTACTTCGCCAGGAAAGGCGTCAGGCCGGGCATCCTGCTCCGCGGTTATCGTGGTGACGAGCAGGCGGTCCATCAGCGGCTGGTCCCGGACGCGGTCGTTGTGGCCAATCCCGATCGCGTGGCGGGGGCCGCGAGCGCGCGTGCCGCGGGTGCGCAGGTCCTGGTGCTGGACGACGCCTATCAACGTCTCGATGTGGCGCGCGATGTGAACGTGGCCCTCGTCAACACCGAGAGCGCTCCGCCGCGCGCCGTGGCGTGGCCGCTGCCCGCCGGACCGTGGCGAGAGGACTGGAGCGCGTTGGGGCGGGCCGACGTGATCATCGTGACACGCCGGCGCGCGGCGATTGCGGAGTCGCACCGCTTGGCCGCGCGGATCGCGGCACGCTGGCCCAACGCCGTGGTGGCGAGCGCGCATCTGGCCGTCGAGGGGCTCAGGGGACTGCGGTCGGGCGGCCGGGTGGGGCTTTCCCTGCTCGCCCGCAAGCGGGTCGTGGTCGCGGCGGGCATCGCCGACCCCGTCAGCTTCGCCGCCCAGGTGCGCGCCTTCGGTGCCACCGTGCAACTGATGGCGTACCAAGATCATCACCCGTACCCTCCTGGTGATGTCGCCCGGCTCGCGCAGGTCGCAAAACACGCCGATTATGTTGTAGTCACCGAGAAGGACGCGGTGAAGCTCCGCAATCGCTGGCCGTCGGATGCACCGGAGCCGCTCGTTGCGGAGCTGGCGCTGCATTGGGAGCTCAATGGCAATGCCGTCGAACGTGTCCTGGAAGGGGTGTTGAAGCGAGCGGTATGAGCGAACCTGCGATTATCCGGCCCGACAAACAGACCTTTCTCGCCGAGGAGAATCCGTTTGAGGCGATGATGGAGCGCTTCGACCACGCGGCGAAGCTGCTCAATCTGGATCGCGGCCTCTACAAGGTGCTCCGCAATCCCGAAAAACAAATCATCGTCTCCGTCCCGATCCTGCGCGACTCGGGGGAGGTCGAGGTCTACACGGGCTATCGCGTGCTCTACAACACGTCACGCGGGCCGGCCAAGGGCGGGATCCGCTTCGATCTCAACGTCACGCTCGAGGAAGTCAAAGCGCTGGCGGCGTGGATGACATGGAAGTGCGCGCTCGTCAACATCCCGTTCGGCGGCTCGAAGGGCGGCGTCGTCTGCGACCCGAGTTCGATGTCCATGGCCGAGCTCGAGCGGGTGACGCGGCGCTATACCTCGAGCATCATCGAAGTCCTGGGACCGGATTCCGATGTTCCGGCGCCGGATGTGAACACGAATGAGCGCGTCATGGCCTGGATTATGGATACCTATTCGATGCACAAGCGCCACACCGTGACGGCGGTCGTGACCGGGAAACCGGTCGAGATGGGCGGGTCGCTGGGACGGCGCGAAGCGACGGGGCGCGGGTGCATGATCGTCACGCGCGAGGCGCTAGCCAAGCTGGGCATGTCGTTGAAGGGCGCGCGGGTCGCCGTACAGGGGTTCGGCAACGTCGGCTCGATCGCCGCGGATCTGATGGCGAAAGAGGGGGCCACAATCGTCGCCGTCTCGGACAAGTCCACGGCGCTCCACAATCCCCGGGGCTTGGACGTGCAGGATCTGATCAATTGGGTGAAGGAGCGCCGGCAGCTTGCCGGTTACACCAAGGCCGACACAATCCAGCACGAGCAGGTCGTGACCCTTGACTGCGACGTGTTGATCCCCGCCGCCACCGAGAATGTCATCACCCGCAAGAACGCTCCCCACATCAAAGCCAAGATCATCTGCGAAGGCGCGAACGGCCCCACCAGCGCGGCGGCCGACAAGATTCTCGAGGACAAGGGCGTGTTCGTGATTCCCGACATCCTCGCCAATGCGGGCGGCGTGACGGTGAGCTACTTCGAGTGGGTGCAGGACCGCGGCGGCTACTTCTGGGATGAGGAGACCGTGAACCGCCGCCTCGAGGCGATTCTGGTCCGCTCGTTCGGCGAGGTGATGACGATGGCGGCGAAACACAAAGTCGCGAACCGCATCGCCTCCTACATCGTCGCCGTGGACCGCGTGGCGGCGATGCACCGGTTGCGCGGCATGTATGCCTGATGCGCTATCGCGTCGTCGCCCTGGGCGGCAGTCGCATGAAGAGCGCGGCGCTGCGGGCGGCGTGTGACGATTACCTGAGCCGGATTCGCCACTACGCCAAGATCGAGGAACGGGAGGTGAAAGAGGCGCGGATCCCGGAGGAGTCGCGTCTCATCGCGCTGGCGCGTGAGGGGGAAGAGTGGTCCTCCACGCAGCTGGCCGAGCTGGTGGGGCGCTGGGAGATGGACGGTCGCGATGTCGCGTTCGTCATCGGCGCCGCCGCCGGTCTGCCTGTCGATATCGTGGGTCGCGCCGAGCGGACCTGGAGTCTCGGGCCGTTGACGCTGCCGCACGAGCTGGCGCGCGTCGTGGTGTACGAGCAGCTGTATCGCGCCTACTCGATTCGTCGCGGGGAGCCCTACCATCGCGGGTGAGCTCACCGCGGCGGACCGGAGCGCGCTCCTGGCGCTGGCGCGCTGCGCGATCGCAGCGGTCCTGGAGGGGCGTGCGGCGCCGAGGATTCCGGACGTGCCGGCGGCCCGGCAGCAGCGCGGCGCTTTCGTCTCGCTGCATGAGTCCGGCGGTGACCTGCGCGGCTGCATCGGTCACGTGATGGGCGACCGGCCGCTCGGCGATGTGATCCGCGAGGTCGCAGTATCGGCCGCCCGGTCGGACCCGCGCTTCGCCCCTGTCACACCGGATGAGCTCCACGACCTGCGCATCGAGATCTCCGTGCTGGGCGAGCTGGTGCGGATGGACGCGGCGGATCTCTGCCGCCTGGTGATCGGCCGCGACGGGGTGCTCGTGCGGCGGGGGCGCGCCCAGGCGGTGCTGCTGCCGCAAGTGGCGACCGAGCAGGGGTTCGGGGTCGAGGCGTTTCTCGACGCCGCCTGTCGCAAGGCGGGACTCAGCTCCGGCAGCTGGCAGAAACCGGCCACGCGCGTTTTCACTTTCACCGCAGACGTTTTCGTCGAATGACCGAGTGGTTCGAGCAATGGTTCGGCGAGGAATATCATGCCCTCTACCCGCACCGTGACGAAGAGGATGCGCGCCGCGCGGTGGAGTTGATCCGCGGCGTCGTCACGTGGGGGGGCGGTGATCGCATACTCGATCTCGCCTGCGGGCCGGGGCGACACGCCGCGGAGCTGGAACGACTGGCAGGGGGAGGACGCGTCGTTGGATTTGATCTGTCCCGGGCGATGTTGCGGCGCGCCCGCGAGCGCACGCGCGCCACGCTGGTGCGCGGCGACATGCGGGCGCTGCCGTTTCGCGACGGCAGTTTCTCGTTGGCCGTGAATCTCTTCACGTCATTCGGTTACTTTTTGAGCGATGACGAACATCGTCGCGTGGTGCAGCAGGTAGCTGCCGCGCTCGCGCCCGGCGGGCATTTCGTCCTCGATTACCTCAACGCGGAACAGGTGCGGCGGGCGTTGCAGCTCAGCGAGCAGGGCAAGCGGCGCTCCGGGAACGGTGAACGGCGCCGGGACGTGCGGGTCACGCGGCGCATCGACGCCAACGGCCGTTTCGTGATCAAGGAGATCGAGCTGCGCGATGAGGGCCGCCGGTTTCAGGAGCGCGTGCGCTTGTACGGACCGGAGGAGCTCGCAGCGCTGCTTGCGGGCGCCGGCCTGCGGGTCACCGCGCGGTTCGGCAACTACGACGGCGGGCCGCTGGAGCCGGGCGCGCCCCGGGTGATCCTGGTCGCGGAGCGCGGATGATCTCGCGCATCCTCTCAACCCCTATTCCGATGCCGCCGGGAACGCTTCCCGCCGGCAAACCCCGCCGCATCCCCGCCGACGCGCTCGCCGCGATTTTGCCTGGACTCGGTCGAGACCGGCTCGCCAACGGGGACGTGCTGGCCATTACGACCGGGCAGCAGCCCGGACTGTTCACGGGGCCGTTGTACACCGTGCACAAGGCACTGTCGGCGATCGCCCTGGCGGATCGGATCGAGCGGGAGCGCGGCGTCCCGGTGGTGCCGGTCTTCTGGGTTGCGGGAGATGATCACGATTTCGCGGAAGCCAACCATGCCTGCGTGCTGGGGCGGGACGGCGAGCCGGTCAAGATCACGTTGCGCGAACGCCCGCACGATGCACCGCAGCTGCCGCTGTTTCGCGAGCCGCTCGGACCGGACATCGGCGCCGCGCTCGCCGCGCTCGATGCCGCGCTCCCCGATTCGGAATGCAAACCCGAAGTGCGCCAGTGGCTGGAGTCGAGCTACCGGCCTGAGATGAACCTGGCCGACGCAGGCGCCGACGCGCTGAATCGGCTGCTCGGCGGTCGCGGCAAGGGGCTCGCCATCTTTCGGGCGCACGATCGCGCCGCCAAACGCGCTGCCGCACCCTGGCTGCTGCGGGCACTGGACGAGACGCTCGCCGATGGTCTCTCGCCGGTGCTGGTCGAAGGGCACTTGGGGCGGGACCGCCTGCGCAAGGATGGCGCCAGCTTCGTCACGCGCCGGAGCGGCGAGCGCTTCACGCGGGCCCAGCTCGAGCACATCGCCGCCGACATGCCGGAACGACTGTCGCCCAACGTGCTGCTCCGGCCGGTGATCGAGGCGGCGCTGTTTCCGACGCTCGCCTACGTCGGCGGTCCGGGCGAGATGGAATACCTGCCCGAATCCGCCCCGCTGTTCTCGAGTCTCGGCGTCGCGCCGCAGGCGCACGTTCCCCGCTGGTCGGGGCTCATCATCGAGGCGCGGATCGACAAGGTGCTGAGCAAACACGCCCTCACGCCCGCCAACTTCAGCGAGCAGCCGGGAGTGCTGGAGAGCCGCATCGCGAAGGCCGATCTGCCTGCCGATCTCGCCGCCTCGCTCGACGCGCTGCGCGCCGATGTCGAGTCCCGCTTCGCCCGGATCAGCGGGGAGATCCAGCAGCTCGATCCCACACTGGAGCGGACCGTCGAGTCGGCGCGCAACGCGGCCCTCGCGGGCACCAACGAAATCGAGAAGAAACTCGTCGCGAGCCTGAAGCGCACGCAGGGCACGCTGGTGAGCCAGCTGTCCCGCGCCCGCGCCGCCCTGGCGCCGCTCGGCAAGCCACAGGAGCGCGTGCTCACGATCGCCTCGTTTCTGGCGCGCTACGGCGGGTCGGTGCTGGATGAAATCGATCGCGAGGTGGCGCGCTGGGCCGCGGCTTCATAAACTCCGGGCATGTGGGTGCTGGCAATCATTCTCGTCGTGGCGCTGCTCATTCCCGTGGCGGCCATCCTGGTGGACTCGCCGCTGGGCCGGTCGGTCGCGCGGCGCATGGAAGGGCGAACCGATGGTCCCCCGCCTGAGCTGCGCGACGTGCAGCGCAAGGTCGAGCTGCTCGAGTCCGAGATCGAGGACCTGAACCGCGCCGTGTCCGGCATGCGGGAAGAGCTGCAATTCATGCAGCGCCTGCTGGAAGACCCCAACCGCAAGAAACCGAAGTCTTGAAAGGCGGCAGCGGTCGTCACGCGGTGCAGGTGGCGGCCGGCATCTTCGTCACCCGCGTGCTCGGTTATGTCCGCGAGCGCGTCTTCGCCCACTACTTCGGCAACGGGGCAGCGGCCGACGCGTTTCGCGCGGCGCTGCGGATTCCCAACGCGCTGCGGAATCTGCTAGGCGAAGGAACGCTCTCTGCTTCGTTTATTCCCGTCTATGCGGGACTAGAAGAAACAAACAAGCCGGGGGCGCGGGCCCTGGCCGGGGCGATTCTGGGTTTGCTGCTCCTCGCGAGCGGCATCCTGGCGGTGCTGGGCATCTCCTTCGCGCCCGCGATCACGGCGGTCATCGCGCAGGGATTCGATGGACCGCGGCGCGAGCTGACGACGATCCTCGTCCGCATCCTGTTCCCGATGACGGGCCTGATGGTCGTGTCGGCCTGGTGTCTGGGGATCCTCAATACACACCGCCGCTTTTTCCTGCCATACGCGGCGCCGGCCTTGTGGAACATCGCCGGGATCGCGGCGATGGTCGGCGCGGCGGCATGGGTCGCCGGTCGAGGTCTGGCGCCCGCCGAGCAACTGTATCGGCTGTCGCTGGCCCTCGCGTGGGGTACGGTCGCCGGCAGCGTGCTGCAGATCGCGGTGCAACTGCCGGCCTGCTGGCGGCTCCTCGGCGGCATTCCACTCCGCGTGAGCCTGGCGCCCGAGGGCGTGCGATCGGTCATCACCGCCTGGCTGCCGCTCCTCATCGGAGCGGGTGTCGCGCAATTGTCCGGTTTCGTGGACACGTTTCTGGGTTCCTACACCAAGGTCGGCGGGCTCTCGAGCCTGGGGTACGCGCAGCTGGTGCAGGTGCTGCCGATCAGCATGTTCGGGGCATCGGTGACGGCGGTTGCGCTGCCGGATCTGTCCCGTGACGCGATCGCCGAGCGGGCCGACGAGCAGCTGCGCACGCGCGTGGCACTGGGTTTTCGGCGTATAGCGTTTTTCGTCATTCCCTCCGCCTTCGCGTTCGCCGCGCTCGGGCCGCAGATCATTGCGGCATTGTTCCAGACGGGTCGCTTCGACGCGGAGGATTCTCTGCTCGTGGGCGGCGTGCTCGCGGCCTACAGCATCGGGCTGCTCGGTCAGTCGACCGTCAGGCTGTTCGCGTCCGGATTCTACGCTTTGCGCGACACACGGACCCCGATGCTGATCGCGATGGTGTCGCTCGTGATGTCCACGCTGCTGTCGTGGTTCTTCATGCGCCGGCTCGGGCCCGCCGGCATCGCGTTCGGCTCGTCGATCGCCTGGACGGTCAACACGGTGCTGCATCTCTACGATCTCGATAAGCGCATCGGCGCCATTCTCCAGCGCACCGACTGGCGCACGCTCGCCCTCGTGGCCGCCGCCGCGCTGATCGCCGCGCTCTTCAGCATGGCGGCCGATCGCCTCGTCGCAGGCTCGCGCCCCATGCTTCGCGGCATTGCCGTGCTGGGTATCTTTGGGGTGGTTTACGGGGCGCTCACTCTGGCGTTCCGCCACCCCGACGCGTTACGCGCATGGCAATCTCTGACCGGCTCGCCCGCCAACTAGCGGCACTTCCCGCTCGCCCCGGCGTCTACATCTGGAAAGACGTCGCTGGGGAGATTTTGTACGTGGGCAAGGCGGCCAACCTGCGCACGCGGGTGCCCAATTACTTCGCCGAAGAGCAGGGCAGTGTCGAGCGCGAAGCACTGCGCGAGCAAATCGACGACCTCGAGACGATTATCGTGCCGAACGAGGCGCAGGCGCTGCTGCTCGAGAACACCCTGATCAAGGAAAACCAGCCGAAGTTCAACATTCGGCTGCGCGACGATAAGAGCTACCCGCAGATCGCCGTCACCCTCGCCGAACCGTTCCCGCGTGTGCTGGTCGTCCGGCGGGTCGCGATTCCGGGCGCGCGCTACTTCGGTCCCTATACCGACGTCGCCACGCTGCGGCAAACGCTGAAGATCATTCGCCGTATCTTCACCGTCCGCTCCTGCTCCTGGCATCTGCCCGAGGACGCGCCGGACCGGCCGTGCCTCGATTTCCACATCGAACGGTGCAAAGCGCCGTGCGTCGGGTATCAAAGCGCCCCAGACTACCGGAAGATGATCGATGATGTGCTGCTGTTTCTTGCCGGGAAAACGCTCGATGTCCGGGGCCGGCTGCGCGAGCGCATGCACGAAGCGAGCAACGCGCAGGACTACGAGCGGGCGGCGCAGCTCCGCGACGCGCTCAAGTGGCTGGATCAGCTCGAGCAACCGCAGACGGTCGAGGTCGTGGGCGGCGGAGACGCGGACGCCATCGGCCTGGCGCGCGACGGCGACGACGCGGCCGGCGTCATTCTCCGGATTCGGGACGGGCGATTGGTAGCGCGGGAGCACCGGTTTCTCGAGCACGTCGAGCACGCGCCGGAGGAAGAAGTGCTGCGGGCGTTTCTGGTGGGCTACTATTTGCCGCTCGAGCAGCGGGCGCAGCGAGTCGTGCTACCGTTTGCCCCGGCCGATTTCGAGGCGCTGCGCGAGCTGGCTCCGGATGTGGAGTTCGCCGTGCCGCAGCGCGGTTCGGCGGCCAAGCTCGTGGAGCTTGCGGACCAGAATGCCCGGCATTTGCTCGACAGTTTCAAGATCGAATCCTTCGACATCGACGAACGGGCGGCCGATCCCGTGTTTTCGCTCGGCCGCGATCTGGGCTTGCCCGTAGTGCCGCGCGCTATGGTGTGCATCGATATCTCAACGAACCAGGGCCGCGACACCGTGGGCTCGCTCGTGTGGTTCGAAGGCGGTCGGCCGCGCAAGGCGGACTACCGCCGCTATCGTATCAAGGGCGTCCAGGGCATCGATGATTTCGCGGCAATGAAGGAGGTCGTGAGCCGGTTCCTCACACGACGCATTGCCGAGAACAAGCAGATTCCCGATCTGGTCGTGATCGACGGAGGAAAAGGACAGCTGGCGGCCGCCGTAGACGCCGCTCGCGAGGTAGGGCAGGAGCGCCTGCCGATCGTGAGCCTGGCGAAGCGCGAAGAGGAGATCTATCTGCCGGGCTACGCCGATCCGTTGCGACTGTCGCGCAGCAGCCCCTCGCTCAAGCTGCTGCAGCGGGTGCGAGACGAGGCGCATCGCTTTGCCGTCACGTACAGCCGCAAGCGGCGGGCGCAGCGGACGATCACGTCGGAGCTGCTACGGATCCCGGGGATCGGTCCCGCGCGCCGGCGACTGCTGCTCGAGCGCTTCGGATCGCTCGCCGGCGTTCGAACCGCGACGCCGGCTGAAATCGCGGCGTTGCCGGGGTTCTCCAACAAGCTCGCGGACCGCATTCTCGACCGGTTACACCAGCGCGCGTGACAACCTGGACACTGGAGTGCTCGGCCTGCGTTCCCATTCGCACGCGTGACGCCGAAGGGTTCCCCGGGGTGTGCGAGGTGTGCGGCGCACCCTACCTGGTCCGTTACGAATCGCCGCCTGCGCCAGAAGCCAAATCGTTGCTCAAGCGCCAACGCTGGACGATGTGGCGGTACAGCGCGTGGCTGCCGCTGGCCGAGGGTGAACACCCCGTCACACTCGGCGAAGGCGGCACGCCGCTGCTCGCCGCGACACGCTTGGGTGCGCGCCACGGTTTCCAGCAGCTCTGGGTGAAGGATGAGAGCACCAATCCCACGGGATCCTTCAAGGCGCGAGGCCTTGCCGCGGCGATCACGCGTGCGGTACGAGCGGGCGCGACCCAGTTCGTTGTGCCGACGGCCGGCAACGCCGGGGTCGCGCTCGCCGCGTACGCGACCCGAGCCGGCGCCCAGGCCAGGGTGTACGCTCCCTCCGCCACGCCGGCTCCGATTCTCAAACAGATTCGTGCCTTCGGCGCCGATCTGCAGCTGATCGATGGCCACATCGGCGACTGCGGCATCGCGGCGCGGTTGTTTTCGACGGGCACGGGCGCCCTCGATGTCTCGACGCTGCGCGAGCCGTACCGCATCGAAGGCAAGAAGACGCTCGGCCTCGAGTTGGCCGAGCAATTCGGATGGATGCTGCCGGACGCAATCGTTTATCCCACTGGCGGCGGTACGGGTCTCATCGGCATGTGGAAGGCCTTCCATGAGCTGCGCGATGCCGGCTGGGTGCGCGGTAGGTTGCCTCGGATGTATACCGTCCAGGCGACCGGCTGTGCGCCTGTCGTCCAGGCGTTCGAGAGCGGCGCGGAGCGCGCGACAGGCTGGCCCGATCCCACGACGGTCGCAGCCGGCCTACGCGTGCCGTCACCCCTTGGCGATCGCTTGATGCTGCGCGCGCTGCGCGAGAGCAACGGCGGCGCGGTCGCGGTCAGCGACGACGCGCTTGTGGCCGCCGCCCACGAGCTGCAGACCGTGGAGGGCATCGATGCGGCACCGGAGGGCGGGGCGGCCTTGGCCGGCGCGGTAGCGCTGAAGGAGAAGGGACTGGTGAGCGGTGACGAGCGCGTGGTGCTGTTCAACACCGGCGCCGGGTGGCTCTACAGAACATAAGCCGTTTATATTTCAAGACTTCGGCCTATGCGCATCCTCATCTTCGATCCGGCAGCCGGTATCAGCGGCGATATGACACTCGGCGCGTTGCTGTCGCTCGGGCTCCCGGTGTCGTGGCTCGAGGAGCTACCCGGACGGCTCGGGGTAGGTGATGTGCGCGTTGCGGTTCGGGACGTACGCCGCTCTGGAATCACGTGTAAGAAGGTCGACTTCGTGATTCCCGAGCAGCCACATGGCCGTCACGTCGGCGAGCTGGTTCGGCTGGTCGAGCGGGCGCCGCTTTCCGATTGGGTCAAAGAACGCGCTGTCCGCGCGTTTCAGCTGGTGGGTGAAGCCGAGGGGCGTGTGCACGGCGTTGCGCCCGAGCAGGTCCACCTCCACGAGGTTGGGGCGGTGGACGCGGTGCTCGATATCGTCGGCGGCATCGAAGGAATCGAGCGGTTGGGCGTCGAATCCGTGTACCACTTTCCGGTCGCGGTCGGGACCGGTTGGGTCGAGGCCGCTCACGGACGGCTCCCGGTCCCTGCGCCAGCGACGGCCATTTTGCTGGAAGGCCTGGAGCTCGCCACAGCGGCGGGCGGACCGGTCGAAGGCGAGGCGACAACTCCGACGGGCGCCGCCTTGTTGCGCGTTCTGTCTGCAGGCGCGGCGCCGGATCGGTGGCGCATGGTGGGCAGTGGCTGGGGAGCCGGCCAGCGCGATCCCAAGCATTACCCCAACGCGCTGCGGATTCTCGTGGCGGAAGTGGCGGGTGAGGCCGGCCGGGTGGTGCTGCTGGCCACCGATGTGGACGACATGAGCCCCGAGTACGTGGATCCATTGCGCCAGGCGCTGGTTGCTGCCGGAGCGCTGGATGTCCAAACCTGGCCCGTCCAGATGAAGAAGGGCAGGCAAGGGTTTCGGGTGGAGGTCATGGCGCCCGAGGCACTGGCCGACGCCGTGACGGCGGAGCTGTTCCGGCACAGCACCACGGCCGGTGTGCGGCGCTGGTTTGCCGAGCGCGCGACATTGCCGCGTCATCAGTTGACGGTGCGGCTGGACGGCGTCGCCGTTCGCGTAAAGGTATTGGACGGTGGCAGTGTACGGGTGAAACCCGAATACGAGGACGTATTGGCGGCGGCCAAGGCATTGGGACGGCCGCCCATCGACGTGGCGCGCGCGGTGGAGCGCGACGCCGAGGCTCTTATCGCGAAAGGTAAGGAGTGAACGTGCGAACAGTCCGCAATCTTGCGGTAATGCCGCTGTGCATGCTGGCCGCGCCGCTGCTGGCGCAATCACAGGGCTGGGCGGGTCCGAAGTGCGACCTGAAGCCCGGGCACTTCCTCGTCAATGGTGGGCTGCTGCACTTGCAGAACGCCAGCAATACGAAATTTGCCGATCAGCGCACCAAAGAGCTGCAGGATGCGCAGCGCGTGCTGGTGCAGGCTGTGACGACGGGCGGTCAGGAAAAGAATCCCGCGGCGTGGTATTACCTGGGTCGCTACTACATCGTGATGAACGACGCGCCCGGCATGGATTCGGCCTTCAACAAGGCGGAAGCGCTGAAGCCCGACTGCAAGAACGACACCGACTTCTGGCGCCGCTACCTCTGGGTGCCGACGTTCAACGCCGGTGTCGCGGCGTGGCAGGCGAACAACACCGATTCCGCGATCGCTTCGTTCCGGCGCGCGAGTGCGTTGCTGCCGCAGGAGCCGACCAGTTTCAAATACCTCGCCACGCTGTTCTACAATGCCGGCAAGGCGGACTCGGCCCTCCTCTATTTCCGCCGCACTGCCGAGGTGGCGTCCAAGGACCCGAAGTTCGCGCAGGACCGCAAGGATGCGCTCTACAACCTTGGTCGCATCCAGCAGAGCGTGCAGAAGCTGCCGGAGGCCCAGGCCACGTACGTGGAATACCTGAGTCTCTATCCCAACGATCCCGAAATCCTCGCGGCGCTGGGTAGCGTGGTCATGCAGCGGGGCAACAGAGACAGCGCCTTTACGATCTATCGGCAGATCATCGCGAAGGCCGATTCGATGGGCTTCGTACCGCTGGTCCGGATCGGCGTGGAGATCTCCCAGAGCGTGCCGGACGAGCCTGACACCGCGGCTGCGGGGACGAGCTGCCGGACGCATGCGCGCACCGTCCGCCCGCCGTTGACTCTCGCGCGCATCAAGGCGCAGTGCGATTCGGTGACGAAGACGATGTATCGGGAACATGCGGAGAGCTCGAGGGAGGCGTATCAGCTGGCTGCCCAGGCGCTCGACGCGAGCCTCAAGCTGAATCCCTACTACCGCGAGACGCTGCTGCACCGCACCAACGTGGCGCTCGGGTTGCAGGACAGCACGACCGCCATAACCATGGCTCGCCGCCTCCTGGCGGTCGATCCCATGAGCCGCACGTCGATCCGTATGATGGCATTTTCGCAGCAGCTCGCCGGGAAGGTGGATTCGACGGTGCACTATCTGCGGATCGGCGATTCGACGCTGATCGCCGACGTCACCATCAGCCAGTTCGACTCGACGGAAGAGGCTGGGGGGGGACGCGAGGTCAAAGGGATCATCACCAACGTCCGGTCGGCTCCCAATGCGCCATTCAAGCTGGTGTTCGATTTCGTGAACCTGAAGGGCGATGTCGTCACGACGGACACGGTGCAGGTGGCGGCGATCAAGCCGAGCGAGAGCCAGGCGTTCGAGCTGAAGCCGAAGGGTCCGATCACCGCGTGGCGCTATCGCAAACAGTGAACGATTGACAGTGGGCGGGATGTGGAAACACATTCCGCTCAGTATGCGGGCGTAATTCAGGGGTAGAATGCCAGCTTCCCAAGCTGGACGTCACGGGTTCGAATCCCGTCGCCCGCTCTGGAACGAAAAATGAAAAGAGGACCGGGCAGGAGTTGATGTCCGGTCCTCTTTTCGCTTGAAGGGAGCCCGCCATGCGCGCGATTTCCACGGCCGCCACGCTCACCCTCAGTAGTCTCGTTGTGTCCGCTCCAACACCGCTGCGTGTCCTTCGGGTCACACCTGACCAGAGTGCCCCCGCCACAACCGTCGTCACGGTGACCTTCGATCGGCCCGTCGCCGGCTCGCTCGACGCCGGCGTCGACGCGAAACGCATCTTCACCATCACGCCGGCAGTGGCGGGCCGGATCGAATGGCGCGACCCGATCACCCTGCGCTTCACTCCCGCCGCCCCCCTTTCCCCGGCCACGGAGTACACCGTCACGGTCGCGAATGACTTCGCGGCGATGGACGGGAGCCGGCTCGACGCTCCCTACCGCTTCTCGTTCCGTGTGCGCGGTGCCGTTCCTCTGACGGGCGCGCCTGCCGCCCCCCACGAGGCGGCGCAATACCTCGAGCCGGACGCACAGCTCGAAATCGTGTGGAGCACGCCGGTCGAGCTCAGCGACCTCAGCAAGCGCGTGTATATCGAGCTGGACAGGATGTGCTCGGAGGGGCCGATCATTCGCGTGCGAGCTGTTTCGCAGCGGCCCATCACGGACCAGGATTCCTGGCGCTATCGCGACGCCGGTGGATGGCAGCGCGACCGCTCGGCCGATGGGCTGCGGCGCGTCGTGCGCATCGTGCCGGTGACGCCGCTGCCCAGAGCGTGCCGCGGTTCCCTCGTCCTGCCGAACGAGCTGGACCCCGAAAGCACGAGCCCGTATCAACGCTGGAGCCTGGCGACCTATGGGCCGTTCCAGCTGATTGCGGCCACCTGCGCCTCGGCGCCCGTCTGCCCGACGGGACACACGCGCGTCGAATTCTCGACGCCCGTGCGCGGCGCGGAGCTGCTGCGGGGCGTGCACTTCCTGCCTCGCATCCCTTTCACGGTCTACGATACGACCGCCGCATCCGCCACCTGGATGCTCGAGGCCTCGCTCAAACCCCGGAGCGGCTACGCCGTCGTCGTGGACACGCTGGTGCTGCGGGATGTGTTCGGCCAGCGGTTGAGCGGCAATCCGGTCAAGGCCTTCGCAACATCGGGCTACGCCCCGGCGGTGAGCTACGACTACGGCATGATGCTGGTGGAACGCGCCGGCTATCGCACGTTCCCCGTCCGTCACGTCAACGTGGACACGCTCCTCGTGACGACGGCTTCGATTCCCGACAGTCTCGAGGCGCTGGTCCTCCGCGCGCCGGCATGGAATCTGGGCGACGTATGGGGCACGATCGCGCCGGGCGCGACGCAGCGAAAAGTGGCTGTGGAATCGCGCCTGGACGTGCCGCTCACGAGCGTGGTACGCGCGCCCGTGTACAACGCCGCGCGCGCGGGCGCGCCGGCGCTGACTGCCATGCGCGTGGGCTACCCGGGCGACACCGGAACGCAGTGGCGGCGCGGTGCGCCGGTAGCCCTGCTGCAGACGACAGACATCGGCGTGACGGCGCGCGTGGGCGAGGAAGAGGCCGTCGTCTGGGTCACCGGGGTCGAGGATGGACGCCCGCGGTCTGGTGTGGACGTCGAGCTGCGTGACCCAACGGGGCACGTTCGCGCTCAGGGAAAGACGAACCCGCAGGGGCTCGTGCGCCTGTCGCGCTTCGGCGCGGACTCGACCTCCGTGGACGTCGAAGAGCGGGGTTTCGTCGGCTACGTCTCCGCTCGCCTCGGCCTCGATCGCGCCGTGGTCCCGATCAACACCTGGAGCGGCGACCTCTCTCCCTGGAGCTTCAACGTCCGGTCGGCATGGGGCACGGACCGCCTGCCGGTCAGCGGGGCGGTCTTCACCGAGCGCGGGATCTATCGGCCCGGCGAGCGCGTCTACGTCAAGGCAATTGTCCGGAGCGGCTCGCTCGGTGCGTTGCGCGTGCCCGCAGCCGCCGATTCGCTGCGCTGGCTGTTTCGCGACCGCGAAGGCGGCCTCATGCGCGACTCGATCGAGCGGCTCTCCGCATTCGGCACGGCGTCGCAAGTGCTGACGCTCGGCGGCGATCTGCCGCTCGGCACCTATAGCGTCTCGCTGCAGGTGAAACGCGGCACCTGGCAGGAGATCGCCAATACGAGCTATCGCGTGGCGGAGTATCGGCCACCGGAGTTTCTGGTCACCGTCACGGCCGATTCGACTCCACGCTTCAGTGGCGATTCGCTGCATGGGAACGTCGAGGCGCGTTACCTGTTCGGCGCGCCGATGGCGCGCGCGGCTGTCAGCTGGACACTGAACGCCACGCCCGGGACTGCATGGGGACTGAATATCCCCGGCCTCGAGAGCTATGACCTTGGTGAGTCCGGTTGGTGGTGGGAAGATTGGGATGGCACTGCGTCACGCAACCGCGTGCGCACCGTGGCAACGGGAACCGACACGCTCGACGCCGCGGGCCGGCTCACCCTGCGATTGCCGGTGAGCGCCATTGAGGGCCGGCCGGCGAATGCTCGACTCCAGGCGACGGTGACCGATGTCAACCGGCAAACCGTCTCGGCCTCGGCCAGCGTACTGGTGCATCCTGCGTCCTTCTACATCGCCGCTCGTCCGCTGGGCAGCAGCTACTTCTGGACGGCCGGAACCCCGCAAGAGATCGCCGTCCTCAGCGTGCAACCCGATGGTCGCCACGTCACTGGCGTTCGGGTCCAGGGAACGCTCGTGCGTCGTGAATGGCATCGCGTGCAGCGAGCCCGCGACGGCGTGGAAGAACAAATCGGGGAGTGGGTCGCGGACACGGTCGCCCGCTGCAACCTCGTGAGTGCTCAGGACCCGGTGAACTGCAAGTTCACGCCGGTTGCGGGAGGCACCTACATCGTTTCGTTCCGTGCCAGGGACGAGCGCGGCCGCGACGCCTCCACGAGCTTCTATCGCTGGGCGACCGGCAAGGACTGGATTCCCTGGAACGACGAAAGCCAGTTCAAGATGGATCTGGTCCCCGACAAGACGCGCTACACCGTCGGAGATACGGCGACGATCCTCGTCGCCGCTCCGTTCACGGATGCCGAAGCCTGGATCACGGTCGAGCGCGAAGGCTTGATCGAGCAACGCCGCATGCGCGTTACGGGCGGCGCCACGTCACTCAAGTTCCGCATCACGGAGGCGTACGCTCCCAACGCCTTCGTGTCGATGGTCCTGGTGCGCGGGCGCAGCGCGCTGCCCGGCGGTATCGCCGATCCGGGACGCCCGACGCTCCGCGTCGGCTACGCCGAGCTGCGCGTTACCCCGGAAGTGAAACGCCTCACCGTCGACGTGAAACCCGCTGCGTCCGAATACCGGCCGGGCGATTCGGCGCGCGTGCGCATTCAGGTGCGCGATGCCGCCGGTCGGGGCCGCCGCAGTGAGGTCACGCTGTGGGGTGTCGATGAAGGCGTGCTCTCGTTGACGGGATACAAAACACCCGATCCGCTGGACCTGCTCTATCAGCCGCGCGGCGTGAGTCTGCGGCTGGCCAGTAACCTCGTCGCGATCGCGCCGCAAGTGCTCGAGCAGGAAGGGGCGTCAATCAAGGGCGAGCAGCAGCCGGGGGGCGGGGGAGGCCTGGCGGGTGGCGACATCCTGCGGTCCCGTTTCGTCGCGACCGCGTTCTTCCTGGGCTCGATCGAGACGGACTCGACCGGCACAGCGACTGCGACGGCCAAACTTCCGGACAATCTCACAACGTTTCGCGTGATGGCTGTTGCCGTCACGACAGGAGATCGCTACGGCCACGGGGAATCACCCCTGCTGGTGACCCGGCCGCTCCTCGCGCGTCCGGCCTTGCCGCGCTTCGTGCGCCTCGGCGACGCCTTCACGGCCGGTGTCGTCGTCAACCAGCGCTCTGGTGGGACACCTACCGTGACGGTTCGGGCGAGGTCAACCGGCGTGGTGCAAAGCGGCGCAGCCACGCGGACCGTGGCGCTCGCGGCCGGCCGCGGCAGCGAGGTCCGCTTCGCTTTCCGTGATACGACGGCTGACTCCGTCGCATTTCGCTTTGACGCCGGATCGCAGGCCGATTCCGATGCGGTGTTGGTCCGGCTGCCAGGCCGCCCCGTGTTTACGCCGCGCGCCTACACAGTCAGCGGCAGCGTGAGCGACTCGGCAAGCGTCGTTGTGACGCTCCCCGGACCGATCGACCCGGAGCGCTCCCGCCTCGATTTCGGCATCGGGACCACTCCGCTCGCCGTGCTCGCCGGTAGCTATCGCTGGCTCGCCGTGTACCCATTCGATTGCTCGGAACAGATCACCGACGAGCTGCTGCCGTTGATCGCCATCTATCGTGCCGGACCGGCCGCTCAGATCCCCGATCTCGCGCCCGAGCGGGCGCGCGCCGAGATCGTGCAAGGCGTGTCGGTATTGAGCGCACGGCAGCGTCCGGACGGCGGTATCGGCCTGTGGTCCGCGGACGGTTGGACGACGCCCTGGCTGAGCGCGTACGCCGGAGAAGCGCTGCTCGCCGCCCGGGACGCCGGTATACCGGTGCGCGACTCGGTGATCGGACGGCTGGCCAATTTCCTCTATCGCAGCGTCCATGAGCGCACGACGATCCAGGCGCCCATTGCAACGTGGTATTCCGATCTGCGGGTGCTGCTCGCCGAGCAAGTCGCCGCCGCCGATTTCCTGAGTCGGGCGGGGCGGCCCGATCTGCCGACCGAGAACGAATTGCTCCGCCAGGCTGCGCAGCTCTCCTGGGAGGATCGGCTTCGCCTGGCGCAGATGATGGCGAGGCGCGGTGCGCGGGGCGCGGCGCGCCAGCTGATGACGCCGATTTGGGAGTCGGTGCGGGTCGAAGGGCGGCGCGCGGTGCTCCCGGACAGCGCGCGCCAGGTGTACTGGTTCTACTTCCCCTCGAGCCAACGGCCGGTCGCGCGACTGCTGTCCGCGACGCTAGCGGTCGATTCGAGCCATGCGTTGATCGGGCCGCTCGTCGAAACGCTCGTGGAGCAGAGCAGGGGAGCGGTCACGCGCTGGGGCTATTGGAACACGCAGGACTTCGGAGCCGCCGCGGCTGCGCTCGCGGATTTTACGACGCGACAGTCGCGCGCCGCTCGGCGCGGCTACGAGGTACGCGGCGCCGGTAATCAGGTGGTGTTCCGCTCGCGCGGCGACTCGCTGGTGCGCGAGGTCTCACGGCCGCTCACCGGGCTCGTTTCGAGTATCCAGGGCGACAGCCAGCGCGTGACGCTCACCATTCGATCGACGACGGATGCCGGGCCGGGCACCCCTCCGCTCTTCTTCTACCTGACGGTGCATGAGGTGCCGCGCCAACGTCCCGTGACGCCGGACCAGCAGGGCATACAAGTCGAACGCTGGTACGAGGACTACGCCACGGGAAAGCCGGTTGTCAGCGTGACCGAAGGGTCATTGGTCCGCGTGCGGTTGTGGATCACGATTCCGTCCAACCGGCAGTTCGTCGCGCTTACCGACCCGCTCCCCGCCGGCCTCGAGGCCGTCGACTTGAGTCTGCGCACGACGGGCGAATTGCCGGGGCCCGGTGCCGCCACTCCCGAAAACCAGCCGGGCGAGACGGGCGAGGAAGAAGAAGCGGGTGGGTATCTCTACGGCTGGTACTACGGCAGCTGGGATGCCGGCTGGTGGTCGCCGTTCGATCACAAGGAGCTGCGCGACGATCGCGTCGTCTACGTGGCGACGGTGCTTTGGCCCGGCCGCTACAGCGCGACCTACATCGCGCGGGCAACCACGCCGGGCACCTTCATGCGGCCGCCGGCGCACGCCGAGGAGATGTACAACCCGGGCGTGCAGGGCAGGAGTGATGGCGGAACGTTCACCGTGACCCCAAGGAATCCGTGACGAGGCAGCGTCTCCGCATTCTCGCATTCGTCGCCGGCGCGGTCGCCGGCGGCGCGGTGGCGCTGGGCGTGTGGGTCGCGTGGCCCGTGCCGCGTGATCTGACTGCCCCGCCGCACGTCACGAGCTTCACGCTCCTCGATCGCAACGGGCTAGCGCTGCGCAGCACGCGCGCTGCCGACGGGAGCCAGCAGCGCTGGCTGACGCTCGGCGAAATCGACGCCGATGTACTGGCGGCGTTCATCGCGAGCGAGGACCATCGCTTTTACGAGCATCACGGCGTCGATCTCCGCGCCTTGGGCCGGGCGATAGCGCAGAACGTGCGGGCGCGCCGCGTCCACTCGGGCGCGTCGACCATCACGATGCAGCTCGCCCGCCTGCTTCGCCCGTCCGGCCGCACCTGGCGCGGCAAGCTGTTCCAGGCGCTGTGGGCGCTGCGGCTGGAGCGGCATCTCTCCAAGCAGGAGATCCTGGAGCAGTACTTGAATCGCGTGCCGCTAGGGCAGGGCAGCATCGGCGTCGAAGCGGCGGCTGCGCTCTACTTCAACGCCTCGGCGACGCGTCTGTCGCTCGGTCAGGCGGCGTTGCTCGCCGGGTTGGCGAGCGCGCCGTCGGCGGATAATCCGTTCGTCGCGCCGGAGCGCGCCCGTGCCCGGCGAGCCCTCGTGCTGGGGCGTGTGGCGCGCTACGGCTATGCGAGCGAGGACGCCCTGGACCGTGCTCGGCACGAGCCTGTGATGCCGCAACGCAGCACGGTGCCATTCCTCGCTCCGCACTTCACGAGCCGCGTGCTGCAATGGTTGGACGACTCACCGCAGGGTGCGTGGCGCACGTCGCTCGATCTGCCACTGCAGACCGCGCTGGAAGGCGAGGTGCGGCACACCGTGTACGGCCTGGCGGATTGGGGTGTGCGCGAGGCGGCGCTTGTCGTGCTGCGCAACAGCACCGGAGAAGTGCTGGCCTGGGTCGGTTCCCCCGACTTCTGGGCCGATTCCGCGGGTCAGGTCGACATGGTCGTGTCGCTCCGCCAACCGGGCTCTGCGCTCAAGCCATTTCTCTACGGCCTGGCGTTCGACCGCGGGTTTACGCCTGCCTCCGTTTTGCCGGATGTGCCGCGCGCCTACGCGACGACTACCGGTCCGTACCAGCCGCGCAATTACGACCGTCGCTTCCATGGCCCCGTGCGCGCGCGCGAGGCGCTGGCCAGCTCTTACAATGTGCCGGCCGTCGCGCTGGCCGACCGCCTGGGCGCAGGCAGCGTGTTGGGGGTGCTGCACACCGCGGGATTTGCGTCGCTCACGCACAGCGCGGAGTACTACGGTCTCGGCCTGGCGCTGGGCAATGGCGATGTCACGCTGCTCGAGCTGGCGAACGCATATCGCGGGCTTGCCGCTGGTGGCTTGTGGAATCCCATCCAATGGCGTGCCGTCGCTCCGGGCGAACGGTCCATCGAGAATCGTCGCTTCATGTCGGCCGGTTCGGCGGCCCTCGTGTTGGACATTCTCGCCGATCCGGTCGCGCGGATCCCCGGTTTTGGCATCGACACGCCATTCGACTTTCCATTTCCAGCGGCGGTCAAGACCGGGACGAGTCACCATTTCACCGACAACTGGGCCGTCGGCGTCACGGGCGAATTCACGGTCGCGGTGTGGGTCGGCAACTTCGATGGGCAGCCGATGCGTGGTGTCAGCGGAGTCACGGGCGCCGGCCCGCTGCTTCACCGGGCAATGCTGGTTACGGCGCGCTACTACGAGCCAGGAGCTCTGCAGAGCCCAACCTCCACCGGGGCGGTGCGCGTGCGCGTCTGCGCACTCTCAGGTCTGCGCGCGACTCAGGATTGCCCCGGCGTGGATGAATGGTTCTCTCCCGGGACCGAGCCCAGTGCGGTGTGCGATTGGCATCGTGGCGGGGAGGTGGTGTGGCCGGACGCCTACGAGGAGTGGGCTGATCAAAACGGCTTGCCCTCCACCGACCTCCACCAACCTCCGCCGTCCTCCACCCACGGGTTTCACATCGTCTCCCCGCGCCCCGGCGACCGCTACGAGATCCCGCCCGGTATCGCCCGCCGTTACGCGACGATCGCATTCCGCGCGACAAATCCCGGCTCCGGCGCCGTGCGCTGGTTTCTGGACGGCCAGCCGGTCGCCGGCACGCGTTGGATCCTTGTTCCGGGGCGGCATGTGGTGCGGGCGGTGACGCCATCGGGGCAGAGCGATGAGGCATCCTTTGAGGTGACGGGCGGAATTGACAACGTGGCCCAGCGCCCGTAGAACTGAGGCGTGCCGTCACCGCTCCTCCTGTTGGTTCTCGCCGTGCAGGGACCACAAGAGTGGGTCCCCCCACAGCCTCCCTGCGACGTCAAAGCGGGTCACTTCCGCGTTACCAGTGCTATTGTCGACCTGCAGAACGCGGCGACGAAGCTCAACGCGCGCGAGCGCCTGCTGAAGGATGCCAACGACGTCCTGACCCGCGCCATCACGCAGGACAAACAGGATAAGAACCCTGGCGCCTGGTACTATTTCGGTCGCTACTATGTCGAAACGAAGGACGCCGCCGGCGCGGATAGCGCATTTCAGCGGGCGGTGGCGCTCGCGCCACAGTGCAAGGACGACATCGAACGCTATCGCGAGCGGCTCTGGGTGGATGTCATCAATGCGGGCCTGAGCAAGTGGCAGGAGAATCAGCTCGACTCCGCGAAGCTGCTGCTGCGGCAGGCTGGTGCGCTACGGCCATCGCACCCGCGCGCGTTTCTCGCGCTGGGCCAGATCTACGAGACCGAGAACAAACTGGACTCCGCCAGCGCCTATCTGGGTCAGGCGGCGGCTGTCGCTGGGACCGATACCGCCTACGCCGCAATGAAGAAGGACGCCCTCGGGGCGGCTGCACGGATGACGATTCGTCGCCTGCAGGGCGATCCCGCCGTGCAGCGCTGGCAGCGCACGCGGTTCACGCGCGACTCGCTGCAGCGCCAGCTGACCGTCGACTCCACCGTGCTCTCGCGGATCGAAGCCTCGTCCGCATCACGGCGCGCGCGGGGGGCGCGGCTGGCGCCCGCCGATCAGCAGTCATTCAGCCGTGACTCGACGGCCCGCGCCAAGGCCGTCGCCGATCGTCGCGCTGCCCAGGCGGCGATGGCCGCTACGGTAGCGAGCGATAGCGCGGCAGCCGCGCCGCTGTTCGATCCCGCCATCAAGGCGTATCGCGCGTATCTGGGCGCCTATCCTGAGGCCGCCGACGCCGTTCCCGGGCTGGCGACACTCTACCTGCAGAGCGGCCGTTTGGCGGAAGCCCCTGCCGCCTTTGACTCGATTTATCCTGCAGACCGGAAAATCGATCCGGCGGTGATCATCGAGGCAGGGGAAAGCGCCATTCGCGCCAACGCCTTCGCGGTGGGAACCAGGCTCGTCGAGCGTGCCGTGGCGCAGCGTCCGTATGACCGTGACGCCCTCACCGACCTCGCCAATGGCTATCAGGCGCTGCGGGATTCGGCCCATCTGCTCCCGCTGGCACAGCGGCTCCAGGCGATCGATCCGCTCAGTCGCACCACGCTGCGCCTGGTGGCGGCCGGGTGGGATCTGCGCGGCCGGCGTGACTCCGCCCAGAAGTACCGCGACCTGGCGGAGACGGGCCTGCAGGTCGAAATCACGATCAGCGACTTCCGGGCAGACTCGAGCGGTTACATCCTCGAAGGGGTGGCGAGTAATGGCGGCAGCACCGCCTCCCCCGTGCAGCGGCTGAGCTTCGAGTTTCTCGACGCCCTGGGGCACGTGCAGGTCACGCAGTCCGTTGAGATACCTCAACTACCACCTCAAGGCACTCACCAAATCCAACTGCGCGTGCCCGGCACGGCGCTCGTTGCCTGGCGTTACCGTCCCTCCTAAGCGATATTAGCAGTTGAAGTTGCATCGTTAGCTTCAGAAACTCCTTGAACCTCTGGCGGCCAGCAGTGATTCGCGTGCAAGCGGTGGCTCCCGACACGTTGGGAGCCGCTCTGCAACTCACCCCCGGAACTGAGCTCATCGCGGTGAACGACCGCGACCTCGAGGACTTTCTCGACTGGGAGTTCCTGACCGCGGACGATCACTTCATGCTCCGTGTGAAGCTGCCATCGGGGGAGGACGTGGAGTACGACGTCGAGCGGCCGGAGGGGTTGCCGATGGGGGTCACGCTCGAGGCGCCTCGGATCCGTCGCTGCGCGAACCACTGCGATTTCTGCTTTGTGGACGGGAACCCGCAGGGCATGCGCCAGGTGCTCTACATTCGCGACGACGATTACCGGCTGTCCTTCCGCTACGGCAACTTCGCGACTCTCACGAACCTGAAGCCGTGGGACCTGGCGCGCATCGTCGAGTATCGGCTGGCGCCGCTCTATGTCTCAGTGCACGCGACCGACCCCGTCGTGCGCCGCTTTCTGCTGCGCAACCCCGAAGCCCCCGACGTCGTCCCGCAGCTCCGCTGGTTCGCTTCGGGGTTGCGCAGCAGAAAGCGGCGCACGACGGGGTCGGTCGCGTGCACTGAGACATAGAGCGGCGCCAGCCGATACTCGACGATGCGCGCCAGGTCCCACGGCTTCAGGTTC
>DASZCG010000072.1:0-4501 GCA_035943355.1 Gemmatimonadales bacterium | reverse complement strand
ATTCCCCATCTCCCAGGGGTCAGCGCATCGTGAGCTACTACAACGTGATCGCACTATAAAGGAGAGGCCGCCCATGTCGTCGTCAAGAGTTCTCGCGCTCACCATCGCCATGATGACGGCATCGGTCGTCCCGGCGCGCGCTCAGCACCGGGGGACCGTGGAGCTCGGCGGGTTTGCGCGGTACGGCAAGTACGATACCGATCTCGGTCTCGACGACGCGGCGGGCTGGGGCGGCCGGTTGGGATTCTTCCTCTCCGACAAGGTCTTGCTGGAAGGCGACGGCGCTCTCGCCCCCACGAAAGCCAGCGGCGCGGATGTGGATCACGTTCCCGTGCACGTACGCCTGTTGGGCAATCTCCCGATCGCAAAGCGGATGGCGTTCCTGATTGGCGGCGGGTGGGCGTACAACAAGTTCAGTAAGGGGTTCACCGGAACGGAGAATGGCGTCGGCGCTCTGGCGGGACTGCGGCTGAATCTGGGTCAGCGTGTTTCGGTGCGCGGCGAGGGACTCGCCGACTATATGTTCGACCACGCCGGGTCCAACGGTGCGACCCTGCACTATGCGGTACAGGCGGGCGTCAGTGTGCAGCTCTGGGGAGGGCCGGGAGACAAGGACCACGACGGGGTAACGGATAACCTCGACAAGTGTCCCGACACGCCGAAGGGCACGCGCGTCGAAGCGACGGGCTGCCCCGACACGGACGGCGATGGTGTAGCGGATCAGGTCGACCGTTGTCCCAATACGCCGGCTGGCAGGGCCGTGGACGCGATCGGATGTACGGACGAGGACGGCGACGGGGTGGTGGACCCGCAGGATCGGTGCCCGAATACACCCAAGGGGACGCAAGTGGATGCGACCGGCTGTCCGGTCGATACGGATCGGGATGGTGTGCCCGACATCTCCGACAAATGTCCTAATACCCCCGCCGGGGTACGCGTGGATGTGACTGGCTGCCCGGTGGACTCAGACGGCGATGGCGTACCGGATTCGGTGGACAAGTGCCCCGGCACCCCTCCGGGGACGGCGGTGGATGCGACGGGGTGCGCTCCGGACGCTGACGGCGACGGTGTGCCGGATGCGGCCGACAAGTGTCCGGGAACGCCAGCGGGCACGGCCGTCGATGCCACCGGATGCCCCGCGGCCGCGGCCGTCACGGTGCTCGAGGGCGTGACCTTCCTGTCGGGGAGTGCGAAGCTGACGTTGAACTCGCAGGGGCCGCTCAACCGTGCCGTCCAGGGACTGCAACAGCGCCCCGACGTGCGAGTGGTGATCGAGGGGCACACCGATAACGTGGGGAATCGGGATGCGAACATCCGCCTGTCCAAGGCGCGGGCGGACGCCGTGCGCGCCTATTTCATCTCCAAGGGCGTGGCGGCCAGCCGGCTGACCAGCGTGGGCCTCGGGCCAGATCAGCCGATCGCGCCGAACGATACGCCCGAGGGGCGAACCAAGAACCGGCGCGTGCAGCTGCGGGACCAGCCCTAGCGGTTACTAGCGACCTTGCGGCCCGGGAGGTGCTGCCCGTTCTGGTGCAGCACCATCCCGTCCGGCCGGAAGGTGATCTGCGCATCCACCACCTTCAGAAAGAACGTGGAGTCCGACTCGGCGTAGACCGGGAAGCGCGGCTGCGCAGTCGCCTGAACGAAAAGGTGGGCGCCCTCGCGGGTCACCGTGATGTGAAATGTCGGCGCGAACTCGTATTCCCCCACATATCGAGCCAGGACCAGCGAATCCAGCGCGATTTCGGTGCGTCGTGGTGGAGGCGCCTGCAGCGGGAGAGTCTCATCCAGGAAGTGAAACCCGATGTCGTCGACGTTTGCATTGCCGACATTGGCGAGCACGACGACGCCGACACGGCGGACGGGGTCGAACCCGACGTAGGACCGATAACCGCCGGTTCCGCCGTTGTGCCAGACGATGTTACCAGCGGGCCGGGACAGGATGTGCCAGGCGAGACCGATTTGCATGCTCGGCCTGCCGGCATCGCGCCGGGGCGTGCGCGCATCGCGCATGGCGCCGGCCAACGGCCCTGTCGTGGTATCGAGATTCGCGGCGAGATACGTGAGCATGTCGCGCGCGGTCGAGCGCAGGGCCCCGGCGCCGGCCAGGGTGGGCAGGTCCCAGTTGGCGACGACCTTGCCGTCGCCGTCATGGCCGGGAGCGAGCCGCGCTCGCAGGGCTGGTGACAGCGTGATGGCCGTTTCACGCATGCCGAGCGGTGTAAGGATGCGGCGGCTGACGAGGTTCTCGTAACTCGTGCCCGCCTTGAGCGCCAACGCGTGACCGAGAAGACCCATCCCGAGATTCGAGTACTCGTACGCCGCTCCGATGTCACGCGTGAGCTGGTATCCGGACAGGAAGGCGTAGAGTTGATCGACGCTGTAATCGGCATAGGGGTTGGCGGAATCGCGCGGCGCCAAATTGGTTGGCAGCCGCGGTAAGCCGGATGACTGTGTGGCGAGATCGAGCAGCGTGATCTGTTTGCCGTTGCGCGAGGGGACGTGCACCGTCGCGGGCAGGTATTGCGCCACCGGGTCGTCGAGGCGAACCTCGCCCCGGAGCGCCATGTCGGCGAGCACGGTCGCGGTGAACGTCTTCGTAATCGAGCCGATTTCAAAGACCTGGGCCGAATCGACGCCCACCGCGACCATCCGCTTCGCGCCGCTTGCATCGATCAAGCCCACGACGATGCCGCTGCCATGTTTCCCGCTGTCGGCAAACGTCGCCACTCGCTGGGAGACCAGCGCACGCACAGTCGAGTCGGAGGGTAGCGGCTGTTGAAGACTGAGAGTCAGGGCGAGGACAGCAGTGATATGCATGCCCGAATTTAGTATCTTCTCGCCTTCGTGCTCGTCCCCAAGCTCGTCACAACACTCACAGGCTACACCCGAGAGCAGCTCACCCGGGATGTCATCGCCGGCATCATCGTCGGCATCGTCGCGCTGCCCCTCGCCATCGCGTTCGCGATCGCGAGCGGCCTCCCGCCCGAGCGCGGTCTCTACACCGCTATCGTCGCCGGATTCCTCATCTCGCTGCTGGGTGGCTCACGGGTGCAGATCGGCGGCCCGACCGGTGCGTTCGTCGTGATCGTGTCGGGGATCGTGCAACAGCACGGCGTCGATGGACTCGTGATCGCGACGCTGATGGCCGGCGTCATTCTCGTCGCCTTCGGGCTCCTGCGGCTCGGCGGTGCCATCAAGTTCATCCCGTTCCCCGTGACCATTGGATTCACCAGCGGGATCGCGCTCATCATCTTTTCGAGTCAGGTGAAGGACCTGCTCGGACTGACCATGGGCGCGGTGCCGGCCGAATTCCTCCACAAATGGGGTGCGTACATCGGCGCCTTCGACACGATCAATCTCTGGGCGGTCCTCGTGGCACTCGCCGCCTTCGCGATCATCCTGGTATGGCCCAGGATCGAGCGGCGTATTCCCGGGCCGTTCGTTGCGCTGATCGTCACGACCGCGCTGGTGCGGCTCTTCCACCTCCCGGTGGAAACGATCGGTGGGCGGTTCGGGGCGATTCACGCCGGCCTTCCGCTCCCCTCGGTGCCGCACGTCACGCTCGCCCTCGTCGGGTCGCTCGCGGGTCCCGCGTTCACCATCGCGATGCTCGCCGCGATCGAGTCGTTGCTGTCGGCGGTCGTGGCGGACGGGATGATCGGGGGGCGGCACCGCTCCAACATGGAGCTCGTCGCCCAGGGCGTGGCGAACATCGCGTCGCCGCTGTTCGGCGGTATGCCGGCGACCGGCGCGATCGCGCGCACCGCGACCAACGTGAAGAACGGCGCCGCGACCCCCGTCGCCGGGATGGTGCACGCCGCGACCCTGCTCCTCATCACGCTCTTTTTCGGCCGCTGGGCCGGGCTCATCCCGCTCGCGACGCTGGCGGCGATCCTGGTCGTGGTCGCGTTCCATATGAGCGAGTGGCGCACGTTCGTGGCGGAGTTCCGCGCGCCCAAAAGCGATGTGGCGGTGCTGCTGGCGACGTTCTTGCTCACCGTCCTTGTGGACCTCACCGTGGCCATCGAGGTGGGGATGGTGCTCGCCGCCTTCCTCTTTATGCGCCGCATGGCGGAGGTCACGAACATCAAGGTCCTGACGCACGAGTTCGAGGACCCGACCGACGACTTCGAGACGGACCCCAACGCGGTGGGCCGGCGGGTGGTGCCGGAGGGGGTCCAAGTGTACGAGATCACCGGACCGTTCTTCTTCGGCGCCGCCGAGATGTTCAAGGACCGGGTGGGGCGGATCGCCGGGAAGCCGAAGGTGCTGATCCTGCGGCTGCGGCACGTGCCCGTGATCGACTCGACGGGGCTGCACGCGTTGCGCGACGTGGTGCAGCGCAGCCGCAGGGAAGGGACGCTCGTCATTCTGTCCGACGTGCACGCCCAGCCCGTCGTCGCGCTCGAGCGCTCGGGAACGTACGACGAGTTGGGCGAGGAGAACGTCCACGGCAACATCGATGATGCGCTGAATCGCGCCCGGGCTCACCTCGGGC
>DASZCG010000071.1:0-4299 GCA_035943355.1 Gemmatimonadales bacterium | reverse complement strand
GTGCTCATCCCCGTCGACAGTCCCGACCCGCAGGCGACGTACGACTTATTAAGGAAGGAAGCGGCGTCCTACTCCACGGAGCTCGCTGCGAAGCCGCACGTGGTGGTGCTCACCAAAGCCGACCTGACACCTGACACCACGCACCCGCCGTTGCGCACCGAAGCAGGTGCTCCCGTCATGCGGATCTCCGCCGTCGCTCGGCAAGGAATTCCGGACCTGTTGGAGCAGTTGTGGAAGACGCTGAAGTCGTAGCAACACTCACCCTCTCACTCGTCCCGGGAATCGGTGCGGAGCGGCTGCGGCTGCTGGTGCGGCGGTTCGGCAGCGCGCAGTGCGCCCTCGACGCGCCGTTCGCGCAGCTCGCCGCGCTCGATGGCATCAGCCGCGCGGCGGCGACCGCGATTCGAGCAGCGCGACCGGGCGACGGCCGCGGTGTGCTCGACCGGCTGCAGGCGCTCGGTGCTCGGGTGCTGTTCCCCGGCGATCCTGCATTCCCGGTGTTGCTCGAGGAGATCGCCGAGCCGCCACCGGTGCTCTACGCCTGGGGCGATATCGCGTTGCTCAACCGCCCCGGGGTCGCCGTGGTGGGGAGTCGGGATCACACGACGTATGGTGGGGAGGTCGCGCGGCTGTTCGCGGCCGCTATCGCCGAGCGCGCGGTCGTGATCAGCGGGATGGCGCGCGGTATCGATGCGATCGCGCACAGCGCCGCGCTCGATGCCGGCGGCCGCTCGATCGGCGTGCTCGGGAACGGCTTCGGCGTCGTCTATCCGGCCGCGAATGCTCAGCTGTACGAGCGGATGGTCGCGTGCGGCTGTCTCCTGACCGAGCATCCTCCCGGCGAGCGCCCGCATGCCGGCTCGTTCCCGCGGCGCAACCGGCTGATCTCCGGTCTCGCGCGTGCCGTCGTCGTCATCGAGGCGGATACGCGGTCGGGCGCGCTCGTCACGGCGAATCTCGCGGCGGATCAGGGCCGCGAGGTGTTGGCGGTTCCCGGGCCGATCACGAGCCGCACCTCGGCCGGCTGCAACAAGCTGATTCAGCAGGGCGCCAAACTCGCGCTGTGCGCGGCCGACGTCTTCGAGGGCATCGGGCTCGCGGGCGGCCTCGCCAACATCGCGCGCGACCTCGCGACCCCGGCGCCGCGCGTCCCACCCCTCGATCTCACGGGACTGCAGCTGACGCTGTGGAATCGCATGACGACGGAACCACAACACGTCGACGCGCTGGTCGCGGCCGCGCAGACCAGGCCGGCGGAGGTTTTGGGCGCGCTCACCGAGCTCGAGCTGCGCGGGCTGGTGCGGCAGGTGCCGGGGATGGTGTTTGGGCTGTGTTGAGCTGGGCCATGAGATCGGCTGACCCCGGGCCGATGGCCCGGGGTGAAACCAACGAGGGGGTGACCCCGGGGCACCGCCCCGGGGTCAGCGGAGTCCAATGGCGCACCGAGCATTCGGTATCTTCGCCCATATCACCTGGCACACCCGTCTGCGGGCGCGGTGCCTTCGAAGTGCTGACGCGGTGGACATCCGCGAAGTAATTCGAGTTGCAGCCGACCACAACGCGGTTCATGTGCACGAGGTCGCTGTTCTCTCGGACCACGTTCACGTCATTGCCAGCTTTCGTCCGGAACGTCCGATAACGCCTTTCATTCGTCACGCGAAATCCGAGTCGTCACGTCGTATTAGACTGCGGCGAGGCAAGGTCTTTGATTGGGCGCGTGGCTATTTCATTGAATCGATTTCTCGATCGGGCGTTCGCAGGGCTTGCTCGTATGTTGCCAACCAGTTCCGTCGTCATCCCGATCGGATTCCCCAGTGATGAACGAGCGCGGCTGACCCCGGGCCGATGAGCTCGGCTGACCCCGGGCCGATGGCCCGGGGTGTTCCCACCCGAGACTCGACTCGCGTCGTACATTCGACGCATGCCGCACCTCTATCTCCACGTCCCCTTCTGTCAGCGTCGCTGCTCGTACTGCGACTTCTCGATCGCGGTGCGGAAACAGATTCCCACTCGGGAGTACGTAGAGGCTGTCCTGGCTGAGCTGCGGTCGGCTGACCCCGCGCCGGCGGCCCGGGGTGAGGGATACCGGACCATCTACTTCGGCGGCGGAACCCCTTCGCTTCTGCCACCCGAGGCAATCGCGCACGTCTTGCGGGAAGTGCTGGGCTCGGCTGACCCCGGGGCGACGCCCCGGGGTCCAGAGCCTCTCGAGATCACCCTCGAAGCCAACCCCGAGGACGTGACGCCGGATCACGCCAAAGCCTGGCGTGTCGCCGGCATCAACCGCGTCAGCCTCGGCGCCCAATCATTCGACGACAACGTCTTGAAATGGATGCACCGCTCCCACGATGCCCCGCGCATCGGCGCCGCGGTGCAGGCGCTGCGCGGCGCCGGAATCGACAACATCTCGCTCGATCTGATTTTCGGACTGCCCGAGGAGTTGAATCGGAACTGGGAGCGCGATCTCGACGCGCTCTGCTCCCTGCTCCCTTCTCACTGCTCCCTGTACGGCCTGACGATCGAGCCGCGCACGCCGCTCGACCGCTGGATCTCGCGCGGCGCGACGCATGCGCCCAGCGATGAGCGCTATGCCGCGGAGTATGTGACGGCACACCGGCGCCTGAAAGCGGATGGCTTCGAGTTCTACGAGGTCTCCAACGCCGCCCGCGACGGCTGCCGCTCGCGGCACAACTCGGCCTACTGGTCGGGGCAGCCGTATGTGGGATTGGGGCCCGCCGCGCACTCGTTCGACGGCCGGACGCGGCGCTGGAATCTCCGGGCCTGGGAAGCGTATCGCCGGGCGATTGCTGAGGGCCGATCCGTCGCGGAGTCTGAGGAAGCGTTGACGGACGGGCAGCGCGAGTTGGAGAGGATCTATCTCGGACTCAGAACGGTCGAAGGCATACCCCTTACCGCCCCCTACCGCGCCTTACCGTCCCTGACCGCCCAGGGCTGGGTGGTTGAGCGCGACGGACGGCTTAAGTGCACACCGGAAGGGTGGTTAAGATTAGATTCATTGGTGAACGAACTCACTATGCAGACCGAAGCCCCATGACCGCACCGTTGTCAGACCGCGAGCGTCAGGTTCTCGAGGCCGTGATCGAGACGTACGTCCAGACCGCCGAGCCGGCGGGCAGCCGTACGATCGCGCAGCGCCACCAGCTGGGGCTGTCGCCGGCGACGATCCGCAACACGATGAGCGACCTGGAGGACAAGGGATACCTCTACCACCCCCATACCTCGGCGGGACGCATTCCGACCGACCTGGCCTACCGCGTCTACGTCGACTTTCTGATGCGGCCGCCCGTGGTCGCGCCGGCGCAGGCACAGCACATCCGCGGCGAGCTGGAGGGCCAGCGGGCCGCGATCGAGGCGATCCTGTCGCGCGCGGCGCAGGTGTTGGGCGTCCTGACCAACGAGCTGGGCGTTGCCGTGAGTCCGACTATAGAGGAAGCGGTGCTCGACCGGCTCGACCTGCTGCAGGTCTCGACCGAGCGCCTGCTGCTGGTGCTCGCGCTGCGCAGCGGCGCGGTGCGCACGATCTTCGTCGAAGTGCCCGTGGAGCTGGCGGCCGCCGTGGTGCAACAGGTGACGGTCGTCCTCAACGAACGGCTAGCCGGTCTGACGCTGAAAGAGATCCGCGCCACGCTCGCCGACCGGCTGCGCGACGCGGGCTCGTCGGAGCCGGGTTCGTCAGAGCTGCTGAACATCTTTATTCAAGAAGCCGAGGGATTGTTCGACGTCCCTGTTGCCCCGACGACCAGCGTACTCCTCGGCAGCACCCAGCCCCTCGCCGGACAGCCCGAGTTCGCGACGCGCGCGCAGCTGCAGGGCTTGCTCGACGTGACCGAGCGGCGCGATCTGTTGCGCGACGCCATCGCCGCGCGCGGTGGGGAAGGGCTGACGATCACCATCGGCCAGGAGCACGCCGACGCGCGCCTGGCGCCGTTCACGCTCGTCACGTCCACCTACCGCTTCGGTCCGCTCAGCGGCGTGATCGGCGTCATGGGGCCGACGCGCATGCCGTACGACAAGATCGCCGCGCTCGTCAATCACACCTCGCGGCTGGTTGGGGAGTTGCTCGAATAACATGAAGCAGGACTTCTACGTCGTCCTCGGCGTCCAGCGCGACGCGCGCGACACGGACATCAAGAAAGCCTACCGCAAGCTGGCGATGGAGTGCCACCCCGACCGCAACAACGGCGACAAGGCGGCCGAGGAAAAGTTCAAGCTCGTCACCGAAGCGTACGAGGTGCTGCGCGATCCGGAGAAGCGCGCGGCCTACGATCGCTTTGGCAT
>DASZCG010000070.1:0-1887 GCA_035943355.1 Gemmatimonadales bacterium | reverse complement strand
GCCCTGGACAAGTGGGGCCTGCGGCCGTCTTATCTCGTCTGTACCTACAGCCCCCCCTGCCGGAGCGCGCATGTTGCGCATTCCAGGTCTCGCGACGCTCAGCGTTCTATTGATTGCTGGCCCCGTTAACGCCCAACTGTGTACCGGCGCTCAGTCCTTCGCTCGCCGACCCGTTCAGCTGCGCGCAGTCGCAAGCTTCGACACGGTCTCCAGGACTGTGGCCGGTGGCGTGAGAGTTGGTGGTCGTGGAGCCTTTGGCGAACTGCAGCTCGGCAGCGAGTACATCAAGGACTACGATGCGTCTTCGTTCGTCGTTGGGGCGATCGTCGCATATCAAGTGGAACTGAGCTCGAATGGGAGGATTCAGTTCTGTCCTGCCGCGAGCGTGGGGTTCAGCATCGGCCCCAACGACGTTCAGGGTTCCGGTGTCGACTATGGCGCGCACGAGTGGGGGCTGGGCGGTGTCATCGGTGTCCTCGCGACGCATACGGCGCAGATCGACGTCATGCCCACTTTATCCTTTACGTTCGCGCACGCGACGCAGAAACTCACGGACAATACCACGTTCACGACATCGAAGTCACGGTCCGGTGAGGGCATCGGCCTGGGCGTCGGGTTGGTACACCGACAGCAGTTGTCGTTCAAGCCCAGCCTCTCGATGGGCCTGCCCGGTGGCGCGATCGGCTTCGCTTTCGCACTCAACTACAGCCTCGGGCACTCCGAATAAGTCGGTTAGCCACCAAAGGAACGGCCGTCACCAGTACCGACGGGCGTGGTGGTGGAAGTCACTGAGGGGCGCTAATCTCCCACCATGCGCGCACGCTTCCTTTCCGGACTCCCGATCCTCCTGCTGGCCTGGACGGCAGTCACTGCCTCTGCCCAGTCTCCGCTCCAACTCCGCTGGGAGCTCGTGGGCGACACCATGACCAGCGACAGCAACCTGCACTCGAGAGCGGTCTTCACGCTCACGAACCGCAGCGCAAAGGCGCTCCCGCCCACCGGCTGGGCGATCTACTTCAGCGCGCTGCACTCGGCGGATTCTGGGACGGTCGGGTCCGGCTTCCAGATCCAGGATGTTATGGCCGACCTCCACCGGATCGTGCCCGCCGCCGGCTTCGCGGGGCTCGCGCCCGGTGCGTCGATCAAGATTCCCTATTTGACTGACTTGCTGCCCAATCGCAGCTCGGCTCCGTCCGGTCCCTACATCGTGTTCGACAGCACAAAAACTGTCGGCGTGTCCTTGAACGACTACGTCGCCGCTCCCTTCGAGCGGTCCATAGGCGTCGTGACGCCCGCCATGCAGTACGCGCGCGACTCAGCGGTCCGCGACATTCCCGTGAGCGACCTTCCGCCTGTGTTTCCGACGCCCGTGCAGGTGACCCGGGGTACGGGAACGCTGCGACTGTCCGCGCTGCCGCCCATCGCGGCGCCGCCCGATCTCGCAAACGAGGCGCGGTTCGCCGCCGAGTACCTCCAGCCGTACGTCAGCGAGGGGAAGACCAGCGCGGCGTTCCGACTCGAGGTGGGTCCGGTCGAGGGCCAATCGTCGCCCGAAGCGTATGAGCTCGTGATCGATCCCACCACAGGTATCCGCATCGTCGGCGTCTCGCCGGCCGGTGTCTTCTATGGCCTGCAGTCCCTCCGGACTGTGCTCACGCCGCCAGCGAAGGGTTCAGGGCTGGTCTTGCCCGCGCTGCGCGTAGTGGACGCGCCCCGATTCGGCTACCGCGGTTTCATGCTCGACGTCGCCCGCAACTTCCATCCGAAGCCCGCGGTGTTGCGCACGCTCGACCTGATGGCGCGCTACAAGCTGAACGTCTTCCACATGCACCTCACGGATGACGAAGGCTGGCGTGTCGAGATCGCGGGTCTGCCCGAGCTGACGAC
>DASZCG010000069.1:0-17763 GCA_035943355.1 Gemmatimonadales bacterium | reverse complement strand
GTCGTGGCCGCGGCGGCGAACGGCGCGATGATCGCGGCCAAGGACGTGAGAGCGACGGCATGGTCGAGAACGTCGTCGCGATCAACCGCGTGGCCAAGGTCGTGAAAGGCGGCCGGCGTTTCAGCTTCAACGCGCTCGTCGCGGTGGGCGACGGCAAGGGCCAGGTCGGCATCGCGACCGGCAAGGCGAACGAAGTGAGTGAAGCAGTGCGCAAGGCGGTCGAGGCGGCGCGCCGCGGCATGTCGGAAGTCCCGCTCACGGGCGGCACCATCCCGCACGAGATCATCGGCCACCACGGCGCCGGTCGCGTGCTGCTCAAGCCCGCGGCATCCGGAACGGGCGTGATCGCGGGTGGTCCGGTGCGCGCGGTGCTGGAGTGCGCCGGCATTCGCGACATCCTGACCAAGAGCCTAGGCTCCACCAATCCGCACAACATGGTGCGCGCGACAATGGATGGCCTGAAGCGGCTGACGACGGCGCGCCGCGTGGCGCGCGAGCGCGGCGTGGAGCCCGAGGCGATTCACTATCGCGCCCGCCAGGAATCAGGCACGGGGGTGACGCATGGGTAGGCTGCCACCCACCCGGAAGTACCGCAAACGCAAATCGGGCCGGGATCACGTCCTGCCGCCGGCGGGGAAGGGCCACCTGCGCATCAAGCAGGTGCGTTCGGGCAGCGGTCATCCGGCGCGCCTCAAGCGGACGCTCGTCGCGCTAGGGTTAAAGCACCATCAGGCTGAAGTCGTGCACGCGGATCATCCCGCGCTGCGCGGCATGCTACAGCAGGTCCGCCACCTCGTTGCGGTGACGCCGCAGGCGGCAGCGCGCGCCCCCAGAGAAACGAAAGGCCCCGCGTCCCGGCGAAAGAAGTCAGATGCCAAGAGGTAAAGCGAAACCGACTCGCAAGCCGCGCGCGAAGGCCGCAGCGGCCCCGGCAACGGCGCCGCGCCTGTCGCTGCACGATTTGAAGCCGCCGCAGGGCTCGCACCGCGCGCGTATCCGCAAGGGTCGCGGCCCCGGCTCCGGTATCGGCAAGACCGCGGGCCGCGGCGGCAAGGGCCAGACCGCGCGCCAGGGCGGCAAAGTGCGCCCCGGCTTTGAGGGCGGGCAGATGCCGCTCATCCGGCGCATCCCGAAGCGCGGGTTCACCAATCCGTTCAAGCAGCCGGCGCAGGTCGTGAACGTCCGGCATCTCGCGCTGCTGGCGGAGGGCGTCGAGGTGACGCCCGAGACGCTGTTCGGCGCCGGGCTGGTGCGGCGTCCCGATCGTCCGATCAAGCTGCTCGGGACCGGTGAGGTCTCCGGGCGGAAGTTCGTCGTGAAAGGCGTCGCCGTGTCGGCGAGCGCGAAAACCAAGATCGAGCAGGCGGGCGGAACGATCGCGTGAGCAATCCGATTCCCAATCTGTTCAAGGTTCCGGAGCTCAAAGAAAAGCTCCTGTTCACCTTGCTGTGCCTCGTCATCTACCGGATTGGGGCGCACATCGCGACGCCGGGCGTCAACGTCGATGCCCTCGCGGATTTCATGAGCACCCGCGGCTCGGGCACGCTGTTCGGCCTGTACGACATTTTCTCGGGCGGCGCGCTGCGCCGGGCCACCGTCTTTGCGCTCGGCATCATGCCTTACATCTCCGCCAGCATCGTCTTCCAGCTGGCGGGGCCTGTGTTCCCGGTGATCGAGAAGATGCAGCGCGACGAAGAGGGGAAGAAAAAACTCACCCAGTGGACCCGGTATCTCACGGTCGTGCTGTGCGTGTTCCAGGCGTACGGCTTCGCCCTGTTCACCGAGTCCCTCGCCAACGCCGTGGCCCACCCCGGCTTGGGGTTCCGCATGACGACGGTGCTCACGCTCACGACGGGCGGCATCTTCGTGATGTGGCTCGGTGAGCAGATCACCGAGCGGGGCATCGGCAACGGCATGAGCCTCCTGATCTTCTTCTCGATCATCGAGCGCATCCTGCCCGAGACGTTCAATACGATCGAGGCGCTCAAGACCGGCACGCTCAGCTTCCCGATTCTGCTCATCGTGCTCTTCATGATGACGCTGGTGGTGGCGGCGACGGTGGCGATCACGGTCGCGGCGCGGCGCATTCCGGTGCAGATCCCGCGCAAGGTGATGGGCCGCGGGCGCATCCGCGAGGGGCAGAAGACGTTCATCCCGCTGCGCATCAACAGCGCCGGCGTGATGCCGATCATCTTTGCCCAGTCGTTGATCATCGTGCCGGGCACGGTCGCCACGTTCAGCGGGATTCCGTGGCTCAAGTCGTTCGCCGAGGTCTTCAACACGACGTCGGTGTGGTACATCGTCTCGAGCGCCGTGCTGATCGTGTTCTTCGCGTACTTCTACACGTCCATCATCTTCAACCCGGTGGATCTGGCGGAGAACCTCAAGAAGCAGGGCGCGTTCATTCCGGGCGTGAAGCCGGGCGCTGCGACCGCCGATTACATCGACGAGGTCCTGACGCGTATCACGCTGCCGGGCGCGATCTTCCTCACGTTCGTCGCCCTGCTGCCGATGGTCGTGTCCAACACGCTCAACATGCCGTTCGGGTTCGGCGGCACGGCGCTGCTCATCGTGGTGGGTGTCGCGCTCGATACGGTGCAGCAGGTGCAACAGCATCTCCTGCTGCGGCAATACGACGGCTTCATGAAGGGTGGCGGCCCAGGCGGCGGCACCTCGCGGGTCCGCTTCCGCCGCTAGTGCCCGCACTGTAAGTGTTCATACTCATCCTGGGGGCGCCGGGCTCGGGGAAGGGGACACAAGGGAAAATCCTCGCCGAGCGACTGGGGCTGCCCAAGATCACGACCGGCGACCTCATCCGCAGCGCCATGCGAGACGGCACGCCGCTCGGGCTCGAGGTGAAGAAGTACTACGACGAGGGCAAGCTGGTGCCCGACAGTGTTGTGCTCGGCATGATCAAGGACGAGCTGGACCGCCCGGCAGCGAAAAACGGCGCGATCCTCGATGGCTTCCCCCGCACGGCGGCGCAGGCAGAGCTGGTTGACCGGACCCTCGCGCAGCGCGGCCAGCGCCTGAACCATATCCTGCTGCTCGATGTCACCGAGGACGAGCTCGTGCGCCGCATGAGCCAGCGCGCCCAGGTCGAAGGCCGCCCCGACGATGCTCCCGACGCCATCAAGACGCGCCTCCAGGTCTACCAACGCGATACGGCTCCGCTCATCGCGCACTACGCCCAGCGGGGCATCGTGCACCGCGTCCCCGGCACCGGATCGGTCGATCAGATCAGTGGGGAGATCAAGCGGATCATCGGCCGATGATCACGATCAAGTCGCCGCGCGAGATCGAGACGATGGCGGCCGCGGGCCGGATCGTCGCCCAGACGCTGGCGCTCGTGGGGCAGCATGTTCGCCCCGATATCACCACGGAAGAGCTGGACCGGCTTGCCGAGTCGTTCATCCGCAGCCATCCGGGCGCGCAGCCGTCGTTCAAGGGACTGTACGACTTCCCCGCCACGCTGTGCACGTCGATCAATCAGGAAATCGTGCACGGCATCCCGTCGCATAAGCGCGTGCTCCACGACGGAGACATTGTGAGCGTCGACGTCGGTGTGTGGCTGGAAGGACTGCACGCCGATTCAGCCGCGACGTTTGCCGTCGGCGACATCAAGCCTGAGGCCGTGCGGCTGCTCGAGGTGACGCAGGAGGCGCTCGCCGCGGGCGTGTCGCAGGCGCGGGCCGGCAATCACGTCGGCGACATCGGTCACGCCGTGCAGGAAGTCGCTGAAGGGGCGGGGTATTCAGTGGTGCGGGAGCTGGTGGGACACGGCATCGGCGCGGCGTTTCACGAAGAGCCGCAGGTCCCCAACTACGGCAAGCCCAGGCGGGGGCCGCGCCTGGTGGCCGGTATGACCATCGCGATCGAGCCGATGATCAACGTGGGAGGCTCGGCGATCCGGACGCTGGACGACAAATGGACCGTGGTGACGCAGGACGGATCGCTGTCAGCCCACTTCGAGCACACCGTCGCGATCGGCGAAAACGGGGACCCGCCGAGAATACTCACGGCCGCCTAGCCCAGCCCCGAGGCCTTTGTTCTCGCCTGATTCGACATACCACCCAGATTCACATTGACGTTCTCGGTAGCCGCATCGATCGCGGTCTTGGCGAGCATTCCCGCCACGCGCGCATCGCTCGCGGCGTTTTTGTTGCCGATGTGCTCGATTTTCTGGGCAAGCGCGAGAACGCGGCGGCCGAGCTTGACGACGTCCGCGGGCGGGCGTGAGGCGGCCAGCAGTGCATCGTCGATCGCCTGGGCGCGGCGGGCGTCGGTCTTCGGGATCTTGTAGGCCGCGCTGACGCCGTCGTAGGCCGCGGCATCCGCGTCCACGAGGCGCCGCAGCTCGCCGCGGAGACGCTCGGCTTCGCCGAGGATGTCACGGGCCTGCGCTTCGACTGCCGCGTACGCTGTACGTCCAACCGTGAGTCGCGCTACCATCGCCACGAGGGCAGCGGCGAGGGTGCCGGCGAGCGCGGCGGCGCTCCCGCCTCCGGGTGTCGGCGCCGCACCCGCCAGTTCGTCGATCCAGCCGTCCAGCGTGGTCGCGGCGCCGGCAGCCGAGGAGGGGGCAGCGGAAGAGGTCGCTGCGGCGCGGATCTTCGCTTCCAGGATGTGGCTGGCGACGTCGGATACCCGGAGCGCCGCTTCCGCCGCGCCGACAATCGCGCGCTCCGGAATGAGGCCGACGATCTCGCTCTTCTGCAGCGCTACGCCGTGCTTTTCCGCCCGGACCTTGATCGCATTGAGCACCACCGCAGGCGAGGTGATGTCGATGTCCAGGAGATTCATGGAGACCTGTGCGAGACCATCGACGATGAAGCCGCTCGCCTGCACTCCCGGCAAACCGCCACTGGATGTTCGGATCTGCTTCGCGATGTCTTTGGCAATCGTGACGTCTTGCGTGTCCAGATACACGTTGAACGCGACGAGGAACGGCCGGGCGCCGATCGCCGTGGCGCCGGCGGTCGGATGGACGCGGTTCGGTCCGAAGTCGGGATCCAGCTCGCGCCCCCGCATCCCCTCGAATTCGCCCTTCCGGACATCGGGGAGCAGCACGCGGTCGGGACGTGTCGCCGCCCGCGCGTAGAGAAACACCGGAATCGCGAGCTCCTGCGCCGCCCCCTCGGCCAGCCGGCGCGCCAGCGCGACGCAGTCCTCCATCGTGACGCCGGAGACGGGGACAAAGGGGACGACATCCGTCGCCCCCATGCGGGGATGCTCACCGCTGTGTTTGGTCAGGTCGATCCGCTGCGTCGCCACCCGCATTGCCGCCAGCGCTGCTGCCAGCGCTGCGTCGGGTGGAGCGACGAACGTGAAGACCGACCGGTTGTGCGACGCGTCCTGCTGCACGTCGAGCAGCTGCACGCCCGCCACACCGGTGATCGCCGACCGCAGCGCATCGATCGTGGTCTCATCTCGGCCGTCGGAGAAATTGGGCACACACTCGACGAGCGCGGTCGTCACGGATCCCTCAAGCGATCGAGCAGCCACTCGTGCATCACCGGGTTGCCTCCCACCACCTCACCACCCCCTTCACCCAAGACGTCTTCGTTTCCATCCGGGCGCGTAATCCGGCCGCCGGCTTCGCGGATCAGCACGACACCGGCCGCGAGATCCCAGGCCGCCAGGCCCTGCTCCCAGAATGCGTCGAAGTTTCCCGCCGCGACATGCGCCAAATCGAGCGCGGCGGATCCGGCCCGGCGAATGCCGCTCGTGTTGCGTGTGACGGCGGCAAACTGGCGCAAATATTTCTCGAGCCCGCCCAACTGGCGAAACGGGAATCCCGTCGCGATCAGCGCGCGCCGCGGATCGGTGATCGCGGAGACGGTCATCCGCGCGTCGTCCCTCCACGCTCCGCCCCCGCGCCACGCGCGATAGACGATATTGCGTGTCACGTCGTGAACGACTCCCGCGCACAGCGCACCGCTCACCACGCACCCGATTGACACCGCGTAGTTCGGAAACCCGTGCAGAAAGTTCGTCGTGCCATCCAGCGGATCAACGATCCACACGACGTCGCCCTGCGCGACGAGGGCAGGCGTCAGTTCTTCACCAACGACCAGCGACCCCGGGACGGCGCGCTGCAGCGCTGCGGCGATCAGTTTTTCTGAGCCGCGATCGATATCCGTGACGAAATCGTGCTGCGCCTTTTCGGTCCACGCCTGCCACGCCGGCCGGACCGCCGTGCGAAGATAATCAGCGGCGTGCGCCGCGACGCTCGTCGCGATCTTGACTAAGTCGTTGTAATCTCGCACCTTGCATCGCCCATGACACGTATTTTTAGCGGCATCCAGCCCTCCGGCGAACTCCACATCGGCAACTACCTCGGCGCGGTGCAGAACTGGGTCGGGCTACAGACCCAGTATGACTCGCTGTTTTGCATCGTGGACCTGCATGCGATCACGCAGGACTACGACCCCCAGAGTTTGTCTTCGCTTACGCTCGATATGGCGGTGAGCCTCTACGCCGCCGGTCTCGATCCTGACACGTGCATCGTGTTCGTTCAGTCGCACGTCGCCGAGCACACCGAGCTCAATTGGCTGCTCACGTCGGTGACGCCACTTGGTGAGCTCGAACGCCAAACGCAATTCAAGGACAAAGCGCAGCGCCAGGAGAGCATCTTTGCGGGACTGCTGGCCTATCCCGTCCTGCAGGCGGCGGACGTATTGCTCTATAAAGCTAGCCTGGTCCCGGTGGGAGAGGATCAGGTTCAACACCTCGAGCTGATGCGGGAAATCGCGCGCCGCTGGAACGCGCGCTACGGCGCCGGCTATTTCCCCGAGCCGCAACCGCTGCTCACCAAGACCAAACGGGTGCTGGGTCTCGACGGCAAGGCAAAGATGTCCAAGAGCCTGGGGAACACCATCGGCCTGTTCGAGTCGCCGGAAGCGATTTGGGAGAAGCTGCGGCCGGCCGCCACCGATCCGGCCCGCGTGACGCGGAAGGATCCCGGCACGCCCGAGATCTGCAACATCTTCACGCTGCACCAGGGATTCTCGCCGCCGGCAACGGTCGCAGAAGTCGCGGACAAATGCCGCACCGCGGGGTGGGGCTGCATCGACTGCAAGCGCAAGCTCGCGGACAACATGATCGCCACGCTCGCCCCGATGCGTGAGCGGGCGGCGGCGCTGCAGCGCGACCCCGCCGGCGTGATGGCGCGGCTGCGCGCCGGAGCCGACAAGGCGCGCAAGCTCGCGCGGCGCACCATCGCCGAAGTGCGCGATCGGATGGGGTTCCTGAAACCTGGCGAGGACTGATGATGGCGAGCCGAATAATAGAGATCTTCCGTCTCGATCTCATGCTGCAGCTCGGGTTGGCGACGGTGCTCGGTGGCGCGATCGGGCTGGAGCGCGAGCTGGGCGGCAAGCCCGCGGGCCTGCGGACCAATATCCTGATCTGCATCGGATCGGTTCTCTACACGCACCTCTCGCTCGCGATGCTCACCGGAAGCACTGGAGCGATTCTCGCCGGCACGGACACGACGCGCGTGGCCGCGCAGATCGTGACCGGCGTCGGTTTCATCGGGGCGGGAACCATTCTACATGCGCGCGGCGCCGTGGTGGGACTGACCAGCGCCGCCACGATCTGGGTCGTCGCCGCGATCGGCATCGCGCTCGGCAGTGGTTACTACCTCGAAGGGGTCGGTACCACGCTCGTCGTGCTCGTGGTGCTCGCCGGGCTGGGGCGCGCCGAGAAGATCGTGCAGAGTCACTCGATGCGCTCGACGATCACCATTCACGCGCGGCAGGGGCCGACGGTGCTCGAGGACCTGGAAACGCTGGTGCGCCGGACCGGTCTCGAGATCGTGACCGTCTCGAACCGGCAGGAGAACGTGGATCTCGTGATCGAATTGGAATTGCGCGGGTCGAAGCGCCTCTACGATCAGGCAGTGGTGACCCTGCTGCATCACAACCACGTCCGTACGGTCTCCACGGGGGAGTGACGGCGCGGCGCCTGGTTGTCGATCTCGCTTCGCCACGCGCGTCCTGGCGCATCCCGCCCGCGCGGGTGGGCGAAATCGGTGCGGCGCTGGGCACGCAGTGGGAGCTCGTCGAGATCGGCACTCCCGCTTCATCGGATGGCGACGGCGCGTCGGGCAGCGGATCGGCTGAAGCCATCACGGCCGCGCAGGGCGCCGAGATCTACATCGGCTACGGGATCGCGGCCGGCGTCGCGGCGGCGGGCAAGGGAACGCTGCGCTGGGTGCATAGCGGCACGGCCGGCATCGGCTCGAGCATCGCCCAGCTGCGCGGCAGCGGTATTCAGCTGACGAACTCCGCCGGCGTGCACGCCGCGCCGATTGCCGATTGGGTCATCGCCGCGATCGCGTACTTCGCGCGCGGGCTGGACCGCATGGCGGCCGCGCAGCGCGACGGACGCTGGGCCAAGGAAGAATTCGCCGATCACGCCGAAACGCTCCCCGAGCTGCGCGATGTGCGTGTCGGCATTCTCGGCCTCGGCGGGATCGGTAACGCGGTCGCGCACCGCGCGGCAGGTCTCGAGATGCCGGTGGCGGGCGTGCGCCGCCAGCCGCGCCGGGGCGGTCCCGACGGTGTCCGCTGGGTGGGTGGTCTCAACGAGCTGCTGCGACTCGCCGCGGAAAGCGATTGCCTCGTGATCGCGGCCCCGCACACGGCGGAGACGGCCGGCGCCGTGAATCGCCAGGTGCTGGAGCGCCTGCCGCCCGGCGCGCTCGTGATCAACGTGTCGCGCGGCTCGCTGCTCGACGAACAGGCGCTGCTGGCGCTGCTCGAGTCGGGGCACCTGCGCGGCGCCGCGCTGGATGTCTTCGCGACGGAGCCGCTGCCGGCTGGGCATCCCTTCTGGAAGCACCCGCGCGTGCTGATGAGCCCCCATGTGAGCGCGGTCACCAACCGCTTCTGGGAGCGGGAGACGGCTTTGATCGTGGACAACATCAAACGCTATCTTGCAGGTGCGCCCCTCACGAACGTCGTCGACCTGGAAGCCGGGTACTGAATGGAAAAGATCATCAAGGCCGCCGTGGACCGCGGGGCGTCCGACCTGCACATCAAGGCCGGCGACGTCTTCCGGGCGCGCATCGATGGACGGCTGGTTCCCCTCACCAAGCAGCGCCTGACGCCCGACCAGACCAGGGCGATCGCTCAGCGACTCATTGCCAACGACGACGATCGCCATCGCATCGACAAGCTGCGGGACTACGATTGCTCCTGGGGCATGCCGGGGATCGGCCGGTTCCGCGTCAACATCCTGCGGCAGCGTTCGTCGTTCATGATCGTGATGCGCGTCATCCCGTTCGACGTGCCCACGTTCGAGACGTTGAAGCTTCCCGCGGTGCTTGGCGACGTCGGGACCGCCGAGCGCGGCATGATTCTCGTCACGGGGGTCACGGGGTCGGGGAAGAGCTCGACGATGGCGGCGATCATCAACCATATCAATCAGGCCCAGCACCGCCACATTCTCACGCTCGAGAATCCGATCGAGTTCCTGCATCGCGACATCAATTGCTCGGTGACGCAGCGCGAAATCGGCGTGGACACGGACGATTTCCGCACCGGGCTGCGCGCCGCGCTGCGCCAGGACCCCGACGTCATCCTGATCGGGGAAATGCGCGATGCCGAGACCATGGACACCGCGATGAAGGCCGCGGAGACCGGTCACCTGCTGATCTCGACGCTGCACACGCCGGATGCGGTCACGACCGTGAACCGGATCATCTCGATGTTTCCGCCGGAGGAGCAGGACATGGCGCGGCTGCGACTGTCGGAGGCGCTGCACGCGGTCGTGTCGCAGCGGCTGCTGCCGCGCGCCGACGGGCACGGCCGTGTCGCCGCGCTCGAGGTCCTGCTCGCCACCGGCGCGGCACGCGACATGATTCGCGAGCGCGATCGGACCGCCTCGCTCCCCGACTACATCAAGGCCTCGCGCGAGCAGTACGGCATGCAGACGTTCGACCAACATCTGATGGATCTCGTTGCCGAAGACGTGGTGACCTTCGAGACGGCCCTCGCTGCCTCTTCCAATCCGTCCGACTTCCAGCTGCAAGTGCGCACGTTGCGGCGCCGCCCGCGGGCGAGCGTGCCGGCCCAACCGGCGCCGGCGCAGGGCGAGGTGAAGCCGGCGGTCATCGCGGACGACTTGTCCAACATGCTGCCGCAGTGATTTCGCGCTGGCCGCTGGGAATTTTCGCGCCCATTCCTACGCCGTTCGACGCTACGACCGGTGACCTCGCGCCGGCGCGGCTGCTGCAGAACGTCGCGCAACTCTGCGCGGAAGGCGTGCACGGCATCGTGGTGTCCGGGACCACGGGCGAGGCGGCCCTGCTCGATCCCGACGAGCACCGGCAGCTCGTGGCGGTCGCGGGAGAGGCGGCGACGAATGCCACCTGGCTGATTGCGGGAACCGGTGGCGAATCGACGCGGCAAACGATCGCGCTCACCAAGGCGGCCGCTGCCGAAGGTGCCGATGCCGTACTGGTGCGCACTCCGTCCTACTTCTCCGCCCAGACAACCGCCGCGACCCTCGTCGCGCACTTTCACGCGGTGGCGGACGCGAGTCCGGTGCCGGTGGTGATCTACAACATTCCGAAGTACACCCACCTGGCGCTCGATCCGGCGCTGCTGCAGCAGCTGGCGGATCACGAGCAAATCGTTGGGGTGAAGGACTCGTCTGGTGACCTGAGCAATCTCGCGGCGTTTCGCGAGGCGGTGCCCCGATGGACGGTGCTGGCGGGCTCGGCGTCGCTGTTGTATGCAGGGCTCGAGCTCGGCTGCCAGGGCGGCGTGATCGGCGTGGCCTGCTACGCGCCGAGACTGTGTGTGCAGCTGCTCCGCGACTTCGAGCAGGGTGATCGGGCGGCCGCCGGCCGCCTCCAGGAGCGCATCACACCGCTCGATAAGGAAATCGTCGGCAAGTTCGGCCCCGCCGGCGTGAAGGCGGCCATGGATGCCGTCGGGCTGTACGGTGGACCGGTCCGCCCTCCCCTGGCGCCGCTCTCGACCGCGGATCGCGAGCGTGTGAGCGCGCTCGTGCGCGGTGACTGACTACGGCGTGCTGTTTCGCGAGCTGGCGATCTCGCGGCTCGTGGGAACTCCCAATCATGAGAAGGTTCGTGCGATCCTGACGCGCGAGCTCGCGACGCGTGGATTCAGGGTCGAAGAACACGCCTTCACGGGTCGTCCCGCGCGTGCGCTGCTCGGGGCGCCGCGGGTGATACACGGCATCAACCTTCTTGCCCGCCCGCCCGCCCCGCCCGCCGGCCCGCCAGCCCGCCAGCCCGCCTGGTTGGTTGCCCATTACGACTCCAAAGGCCAGCCCATCTCGATGGCGATTCGCCTGTTGGGATTCGGTGCGCTGGTGGCCGGCCTGGTCGGCCTGCTCGTCGCGCCCGTGCCGGCGCTCGTCCTTGTGGCTCTCGGGGCATCGATCGCGCTGCTGAATCGCGTAACGGACAACTCGCCCGGCGCGGTCGACAATGCCACGGCGCTCGTGACCGTTTTTATGACGCTCGACCAACTGCCTCGCGACATCCCGATTGGCGTGGCGTTTCCGGATGCGGAGGAGTTCGGTTTGGTGGGCGCGCGAGCATTGGCCAGTGATCGCGCTTCCTGGTTTGCCGATGCGGCCGTCATCAACCTGGACGGTCTGGACGACACCGGCCGAGCGACAGTGTTTGTGCACCGTCCCGGCACGATCGGCGCAGCGATCGTAGCTGCGCTGCAGGCACGTGCGTGGCGCTGGTTGCCCGTCGTCGTGGACGGGATTGCGCTGGCGCGCGTGAGCAAGGAGTGCGTCACGATCATGAAGGGAAACTGGCGCACGATGCGGGTCGTGCACCGGCCCGCGGATTCGGGCGATCGCGTGAGATTGGATGGGGCCGCGCTTGTCGCCGCGGGGCTAGCGCGGGTGCTACGCGCTCCCTAGCTTCTGTCAGAGGATGCCGGGGCATGGCCCCGGCACTGTGGGCCCCCAAATCGGGGCCTTTTTTATTTTCCAGCGAGGACAACTCAGTGTTCGGTCCGAAGACACAGTGCGTCGTGGTCGTCGGCGCTCAGTGGGGCGACGAAGGGAAAGGCAAAGTCGTCGACGTGCTCGCCGAGCGCGCGGACCTGGTCGTGCGCTACCAGGGTGGCGCCAATGCCGGACACACCGTGGATACGGGCGAAGGCAAATCGTTCGTCCTGCACCAGATCCCCTCGGGCATCCTGCAGGGCGCCGTCTGCGTGGTGGGGAACGGCGTCGTCCTCGACCCCGAGCAGCTGTTCGCCGAGCTGGATGCGCTCGAGGCGCGGGGCGTGCGGACCGAGCACAAACTGCACGTCTCCGACCGCGCCCATCTCACGCTTCCCTATCACAAGCTGCTCGACCGCGCCCGCGAGAAGAAAGACCAGATCGGTACGACGGGCCGGGGGATCGGGCCGACCTACGAGGACAAGTACGGGCGCCGCGGGATTCGGGTGGGCGATCTCCGCAATTTGGCGCGTGCCCAGGAGACCGTTCGGACGCGTGTGGACAGCGCGAATCAAATGCTCAAACTGCTGCACGGAGCAGGGAGCACGGAGCAGGCGGATCCAGAGGAGCACGCGCAGCTGCTCGAGCGCCTGGCGCCGCGGCTCCTGCCGTTGGCGGTCGATGCCGGGCGCGTGGTCTGGGACGCGTTGCAGCGTGGCGAGGCCGTCTTGCTCGAGGGGGCACAAGGGGCACTGCTCGACGTCGATCACGGCACCTACCCGTACGTCACGTCCTCCAACACGACGGCAGGCGGTGCGGCGGTCGGCGTCGGGATCGGGCCAACCGCCATCGACGCCGTCATCGGCGTCGTTAAGGCCTATACGACGCGCGTCGGAAATGGACCGTTGCCGACCGAAGCGGCGCCCGATGTCGCTGAGCGCATCCGCGAGCTGGGAGGTGAATTCGGCGCCACGACGGGGCGGCCGAGGCGCTGTGGGTGGTTCGACGCGGTGGTGGTGCGCTACGCGGTGCGGGTGAATGGGCTCACGGGGCTGGCAGTCACGAAGCTGGATGTATTGGACACGTTTGCGGAGATCCCGGTGGGCGTGGGCTATCGCCTGGACGGGGAGATCATCGACAGCATGCCGGCGGATGTGGAGACGATCACGCGCGTGGAACCGATTTACGAAACGGTAGCGGGATGGCAAAAGCAGCTGTCGGAGGTGCGGCGGCTCGCCGACCTACCGGCGGCGGCACGGGCCTATGTGGATCGCCTGCAGGATCTTGCGGGGGCGCCCATTCGGTACGTCAGCGTGGGCACGCGGAGGGATCAGATCATCGAAGTTTGAGCAGTCACTGCAAAACGCCAACAACCATGCATAAAGCCTCACAGTGTGCGTAAGCTATTATGCTTGGAGCGATTGCCGTGTCAGAAGTTACGCGACGGGCATTGTTCTTGCCGTTTCAGCGCGCGGATTCTCTGCTCAGGGCAAACCGTCGGTGACGGCGGGGCGCAAAGCCAAGGGGTCTCGGATGCACTGAGACGGCCCGGCTGCCAGAGGCGTATTCAGCGCCAGCCCGAGGGCGAGAAGGAGTTCGCTTCGCTCACATCGGGTTCTAGGGCGCACGGTGTGCGGCAAGCGATCACCCCCTGGGGCAACCCAGGGGGTTCTCGTTTTCTACCCTCTCCAACTTGGCGTCTTGGCGCCTGTTATTGTTGCCCATGCCTCCCGTCGTCCTCGTCGCTCCCGCCGCCTTCAAAGGCACCCTCGGCCCGCGCGCGGTTGCCGAGGCCATCGCGAGCGGTGTGCGTCGCGCCCTGCCTGACGCCACCGTGCTCGAGTGCCCCGTGGCCGATGGCGGCAACGGCCTGCTCGACGTGGTGCTTCCCGCCGGCGCCTTGCGCGAGCGGGTCGAGGTCACCGGCCCGACCGGCGACCGGGTCTCGGCCGAGCTGGGGTGGATCGATGGCGAGAACGCGATCATCGAAAGCGCCTCCGCCTGCGGCCTCGCGCTCGTGGAACCGGAGGATCGCGATCCCCTGCGCACGACCACCCGCGGCGTCGGCGAGTTGATCTGGACCGCCGTCGATCGCGGTGCCCACACCGTTATCGTCGGGCTCGGCGGCACCGCAACCGTGGACGGTGGAACAGGCGCCGCGCGCGGGCTGGGATGGACGTTCGAGAATGCCGCTGGTGATGAGCTGCGCGACGGCGGCGGCGCGCTCGTGGAGCTCGCGTCGTTTGGGCCGGGATGGGGACTGGCCGCGCGCGTCGTGGCACTGGCCGACGTCGCAACACCAGTCATCGGTCCGGAGGGCGCGGCCCCGGTCTTCGGGCCGCAAAAGGGTGCGCGCCCCGAGGAGATTCCTCAGCTCGTCGCGGGACTCACGCGTCTCGCGGAGCTGTGGGCTCAGGCCGGACGGCCAGAGCTCGGGACGATGCCGATGGGTGGCGCCGCCGGTGGGTTGGCCGCGGGCCTCGTGTTCTTCGCGAGGGCCGAGCTGGCGCCCGGCGCGGACTGGGTGCTGGAGCGAGCCGGCTTCGATGCCGCGCTGGTAAAGGCGGACCTCGTCATCACCGCCGAAGGCGTATTCGATCGGACGTCGCTCGTGGGCAAGGCTCCCGGTGAGGTGGTGCGCCGCGCCCAGGCCGCAAAGAAGAAGGTGGCCGTCGTAGCGGGCAAGGTCGAAAACCTGATCGGGGTGCATGCCGTGGGGGGCGACGGGGATGGGCGAATGCTCGACGGCCCGGCGCTTGCACGGATGGCGGAGCAGGTCGCGCGCGAGGCCCTGCACATTTAACTTCCGGCTCCCTATGTCCCCCGCTGCAACTGCTGACAAGACCATGGATAAGCTCGTGTCGCTTGCAAAGCGGCGCGGCTTCGTCTTTCAATCGTCCGAGATCTACGGCGGCCTCGGCTCCGTGTGGGATTACGGGCCGCTGGGCGTCGAGCTGAAAAAGAACATCAAGGAGCGCTGGTGGCGCTCGATGGTCCACGAGCGCCAGGATATCGAGGGCCTCGACGCCGCCATCCTGATGCACCCCAAGGTCTGGGAGGCCTCGGGACATGTCGCTGGGTTCACCGATCCGCTGGTGGACTGCAAGCACTGCAAGAACCGCTTCCGGGCCGACGATCCCAGGATCAAGGGAACGCCGGGGCAGCCGGACGCGCAATGTCCCGTGTGCGGCAGCAAGGGCACCCTCACCGCGCCGCGGCAATTCAACCTGATGTTCAAAACGTTCATGGGGCCGGTCGAAGAGGAGGCCGCCGTCATCTACCTGCGGCCCGAGACGGCGCAGGGGATCTACGTCAATTATCTGAACGTGCTGCAGTCCTCGCGCCAGAAGATTCCGTTCGGCGTCGCGCAGATCGGCAAGGCGTTCCGCAACGAGATCACCCCCGGCAACTTCATTTTCCGCACGCGCGAATTCGAGCAGATGGAGATGCAGTTCTTCGTGAAGCCGGGCAGCGAGAACGAATGGTTCGAACTCTGGCGCGCCGAGCGCATGAAATGGGTGGAAGGACTCGGGATTCGCAGCGAAAAGCTGCGCTGGCACCAGCACGACAAAAACGAGCTGGCGCATTACGCCAAGGACGCCTACGACATCCAGTACGAGTTTCCGTTCGGCTGGCAAGAGTTCGAGGGGATCCACAACCGCACTGATTTTGATCTCTCGAACCATCAGCAGCACGCGGGCAAGAAGCTCGATTACCTCGACCCGAAGACCAACGAGCGGTTCATCCCCCATGTCGTCGAGACGTCGGCGGGCGCCGACCGAACGACGCTGGTGGTGCTGTGCGATGCCTATAGAGAAGAAGCGGTCAGCGGTGCGGCGGCCGAGCGGGCCGAGGGGGGCGAGGGTGCCGAGGGGGGCGAGCAACGCGTGGTGCTGAAGCTGAAACCATCACTTGCGCCGCTCAAAGCCGCCGTGTTCCCGCTGGTGAACAAGGATGGGATGCCGGAGCTGGCCCATCGCATTCACGACGACTTGCGGCGCCATTTCAACGTCTTCTACGACGACGGCGGATCGATCGGGCGGCGCTACCGGCGCCAGGATGAAGCGGGCACACCCTATGGCGTGACCATCGACGGGCAATCGACGCGGGATCAGACGGTGACGGTCCGCGATCGCGACACGCTCAAGCAGGATCGCGTGGCCGCGGCCAAACTCGTCGAGTATTTGACGCAGAAGCTCGCGGGGTGAAGCGGGTCCTCGTGGAATGCCGCGATCTGTTCTTTCGCGGCAAAATCCAGGAAATCATTCGCAGCGCGGGAGCCGAGCCGGTACGGGACGACCCCTACCAGCTCGCAGTCGTCGAGCTGGGGAAACCGGGGGGGGGCACTGCAGCACGCCTCCGCGAGCTGGTCGATCGCGGCGTCCCTGTCCTGGCGTTCGGCTCGCACATCGATGCGGCTGCCCTTCGCGCCGCGCGGGATGCCGGAGCGCGCGCGGTCCCGAATTCCGAGGTGGAGGCGGCGCTGCGCGCGCTGTTGTAGACTCGCTACCGCGCACGTTCCGGAAACAGAGAATGCCTGCCGATCGGAAACGTCTCGACGTCGTGGTGCTCGGAGCGGGCGCCGCGGGCCTTGCCGCTGCGCGCGACCTCTCACAGGCCGGCTTGCGCGTTACCGTCATCGAGGCCCGGCCGCGCATCGGCGGGCGCATCCTCACCCGGCACGACGCCCGCGCGCCCGTGCCGCTCGAGCTCGGCGCGGAATTCGTGCACGGGGAAGCCCCCGAAACGTTGTCCGTCGCCCGGGCGGCTGGCCTTACGGTCGTGGAGCTACCCGATCGCCGTGAGATCGCGACCGGCGGGCGCTTCACGCCGATGCGCGACTTCTGGGAGATCGTGGCACGGATGAACAAAGACCTCGCGCGCCGGGTCGCGCAGCGGGGCAGGGACTTTCCCGTGAGCGACTATCTCGAATCGGCGCGATTGCCGCCGCTCCGCCGCAAGCTCCTCCGCGGATTCGTGGAGGGCTTCTATGCGGCTCATCCCGAGCGGCTTAGCGCGAAAGCCCTCGGCCAAGAAGCGGCCAGCGATGGCGGCGGCGAGAGCACCGACGAGCGCGCCGACACGCAGTTCCGGATCATCAATGGTGGCGATGCGTTGATGCAGTGGTTGCGGGATGGATTGGATCCTGAGCGGGCCGAGGTCCGTCTCAGCACGCGCGCCGAATCAATCAGATGGAAACGCGGCGCTGTCACCGTCGTCTGTCGAGGCGGTGACGGCGCGGCGCGTCAATCATCCCTCGACGCCCGCGCCGTTGTGATCACCCTACCCGCCGCCGTCCTCAAGGCCGGGGCGCTCGCGCTGCAACCGGCGCTCCCCGCCAAGCAGCGTGCGCTCGCGGGCATCGAAACCGGCCACGTCCTCAAGATCGTGCTGCGGTTTCGCAACGCCTTCTGGGAGGACCCGGAGTTTCTCAAAGACCGCCGCGGAGGAGGCAAGGCCGAGAGCGGTGCGTTAAACTTTCTGCACGCGCCAGGCGCCGAGATTCCGACGTGGTGGACGTGCCTGCCCGTGCGGGCGCCGCTGCTCACCGGTTGGGTCGGCGGCGTTGCCGCCGAAACGCTGCTCGCCGAGGAGCCGTTATCGCGGCTGGAGCGCTGTCTCGTCGCACTGTCCGACGTGATGGCAGTGCCCCGGCGCGAGCTGGAGGAGAACCTCGACGCCTGGGCCAGCCATGACTGGCGTGCCGACCCCTTCGCCCGCGGCGCCTATAGCTACGTCGGGGTCGGCGGGTCGGGTGCGCCGCGCGCCCTGGGCCGGCCGGTCGATGGAACGCTGTTCTTTGCCGGCGAGGCGACCAAC
>DASZCG010000068.1:0-13339 GCA_035943355.1 Gemmatimonadales bacterium | reverse complement strand
GACCTACAGTGACGAGGTGAAAGGCATCCTGACCGACCGCGGCCTCCAGGTAACCGAGCTGTCGACGCATCTGCAGGGCCAGCTGGTGGCCGTACATCCCGCGTACGACAGCGCATTCGACGCCTTCGCGGCGCCCGAAGTCCGCGGCAAGCCCGCGGCACGCACCGCGTGGGCGGTCGAGCAGGTGAAGCGCGCGGCGCGCGCCTCTCGCCGGCTCGGCGTGACCGAGCATGCCACGTTTTCTGGCGCCCTGGCGTGGCCCTACATCTATCCCTGGCCGCAGCGGCCGGCCGGTCTGGTCGAGACGGCGTTCGACGAGCTGGCGCGGCGCTGGCGACCCATCCTCGACGTATTCGAGGAGAACGGCGTCAACGCCTGCTTCGAGATCCATCCCGGTGAGGATCTGCACGACGGTGTGACGTTCGAGATGTTCCTCGAGCGTCTGGGAGGGCACAAGCGCTGCAACCTGCTGTACGATCCCAGTCACTTCGTGCTGCAGCAGCTCGACTATCTCGAGTACATCGACATCTATCACGACCGCATCCGCATGTTTCACGTCAAGGACGCCGAGTTCAATCCGACCGGCCGCCAGGGCGTGTATGGCGGCTTCCAGTCGTGGGTCGATCGGGCCGGCCGGTTCCGTTCCCTGGGCGATGGGCAGGTGAACTTCAAGGCGATCTTCTCGAAGCTCGCGCAGTACGACTATCCGGGTTGGGCGGTGCTCGAGTGGGAGTGCTGCCTCAAGCACCCGGAGGACGGCGCCCGCGAAGGGGCGAAATTCATCGCCGACCACATCATCCGTACGACCGAAAAAGCGTTCGACGATTTCGCCGGCGCGGGCACTGATCAAGCCGCGAATCGCCGCATGCTCGGAATCGCGTGACGATGGCACAGCCGCTGCGGCTCGGCATGGTGGGCGGTGGGCGCGGGGCGTTCATCGGCGGCGTGCATCGGCTGTGCGCCAGGATGGACGGAGAGTACGAGCTGGTCGCCGGCGCCTTGTCGTCCGATCCAAAACGCGCCAAGGAGTCCGGCGCCGATCTCGGTCTCGCGCCGGAGCGCAGCTACGCGAGTTTTTCTGAAATGGTCGCGGCGGAGGCGAAGCGACCCGACGGCATCGAGGTCGTCAGCATCGTCACGCCGAACGACAGCCACCACGCCATCGCTCGCGCGTTTCTCGATCGTGGTATCGATGTGATCTGCGACAAGCCGATGACCACCACCGTCGAGGACGCACTCGACCTGGTACAGGCGGTGCGCCGCACCGGTCTCATCTTCGGGGTCACGCACAACTACACCGGCTATCCGATGGTGCGGCAGGCGCGCGAGATGGTGGCGGCAGGCGACCTGGGCACGATCCGCGTCGTCCAGGTCGAGTACGTGCAGGATTGGCTCACGACCAAGCTCGAAGACACCGGGCAGAAGCAGGCCGCGTGGCGGGTCGATCCGGCTCGCGCCGGTGCCGGCGGCTCGCTCGGCGACATCGGCACGCACGCGCACAATCTTGCCGGCTTTGTCACCGGCCTCGCCGTACGGGAGCTGGCGGCGGACGTGAGCCGATTGGTGCCGGGCCGCAAACTCGATGACAACGCGCACATCCTGCTGCGATTCGAGAATGGCGCGCGCGGCATGCTGTGGTGCAGCCAGGTTGCGCCGGGAAATGAAAACGGGCTCCGGCTGCGCGTGTACGGCGAAAAGGGCGGCCTGGAGTGGAGCCAGGAACACCCCAATCAGCTGCGCTTCGCACCCGTGGGCCAACCGCTGCGGGTGTTATCGCGTGGTGGTCCGAACCTCGGTTCCGCCGCCGCGCGCGCGACCCGCATCCCGTCGGGTCATCCGGAGGGCTACCTCGAGGCGTTCGCCAATCTGTATCGCGACCTGGCCGAGCAGATCCGCGCGCGTCGCGCGAAGCGGGCGCCGGATCGGGCGGCGCTGCTCGTGCCGACGGTGGAGGACGGCGCGCACGGCGTCAAGTTCATCCATGCCGCGGTGGAGTCGAGTGCCAAGAATGGCGCGTGGGTGGACATGCAGCTGAAGCTGGGCTAGGAAGCGTCGGAGCCGGCCTAACACGACCCCCCCCCGGGGCTAGTTCAGCGCCGGCCCAGGAGATTTCAGCGGCTCGGGCAGCTTGCTCCATTGCTCCGGTGTGAGCACCGCGCGCGCGCTCTCGAGCGCCCACCGTGTGTTGTCTCGAGCCGCGGCTAGTGTCAGGCTGGCGTCGAGCCCCACCGGTAATGTGTGGTTGCGTGCGTCGAGCGAATCCGCGATTTGCTGCAGCTGGGCGACCTGCTCCGGCGTGCAGCCGAGCGTATCGCGCAAGCCGAGGATCGCGGCGATGGGGTTGGCGGGCAGCGCGGGAGCGGGGAGGGGGGCCGATCGGTCGAGCGTCGGCTGCCGCGCCTCGCGGGGGGTCCGGCGGATCCGGCCCGGACCGATGGTGAAGCGTCCCTGGAGCGCGACTTGGAACGGGACGCTGATTCCGCTGCTCGCGCTCGCCGTGGCGCCGAACCGGCCGTTCACCGTGTAGCGGAAGCGGCTCGTCGCTGGATCGAAGCCTTCACCGCGCAGCAGCACGGGGTCCGGCGCGCTGGCGTAGCCCCATCCCCGCAGGTTGGCCGCGCCGTGGAGCCACTCATCGAGACCGCCCAGCAGATTCACCGTCAACAGCGATATGGTGAGCCGCCGCTCTCCGCCGCGCCACGCCGGCCGCCAGTTGAGCTGCAGATCGAGCGAGGGTTGCCACGGGCCGGTGCACGAGTTGCGCTCGGCGATCCGGCCAAGCTGGTGGCGCAGGCAGCTGCGTATGGCGGGCGGCGCCGTGGCGAGCAGCACCGCCATGCCGCGCGCGACGGCGCTGTCGGTGGTCGACCCGGGATTGAAGACGAAGGCGCGGTCATTTTTGGCGCCGTCGCCGTTGACGTCCGATCCGACGATCGGTGTGAACGGGGTTCCCGACGTGAAGCTGCCGACCGCGGTGATATCGAGCGCGCGCGTGACGGGAAGCGTCACGGTGCCTACGGCGGCGTGGCGCCGCTCGAGACTGGACCTGCCCCACTCGAGCAGATCCGGATCGCCGGCGGTGGTTGGCGCGGCGAAGCCGGACGACGCCGCGCAGCAGGCGAACGATGACTGGTCTCGGGCGCGCGTGAGTGTGTAGCCGATGCGGAACGACGCGCCCCACCGCGTCGCCCCGGCGAAGGTGAGGGTGAGTTGTTTCGTGTCGGACTGGAGATCGGAGCGGATGAGCAAGACGTCGCCGAACTCGGGATGGAGACGCGAGCTCGCGGAGCTCACGGCGCCCGTCGCCGGAACGATCGAGTCGACGGGTACGTACACGGGGCGGCCGGCTTCGTCCGGGAGCGTGAAGCGCGGCGTCGTGACCAGGTTCAGGTCGCGGAAGCCGTATTGGCTCAGTCCGCGTGCGTAGGTTCCTTCCAACGTAAACCAGTAATTGCTGGCGCCGAAACGGTGCAGCAGCGCCAGCGAGGCGCGCCGGGCATGCGGAGCCCGAAAGTCGGGCGTGAAGACTGTCACGTTGGGGCGAGGGTCGAGGGGGACCACCGCCGCGGTGTCGGCGCATTGTGAGGGGATGGTGGACGGGTCTTGCGTGTATGCCGACCAATCGGACGTTGGCACCTCCGCACCGACGCAGCTCAACCGGGACTCCGCCGTCGTGAGTCCCGCGGCACTCAGCGCGGCCGCGTAGAGCGAAGTCGGGGTCAGGCTGCGGAAGTCGCCGGCCCCGCCGCGCAGGAAGGTGGTCGCCCCGCCTCTCAATGCCCAGGCAAAACCGATGCGCGGCGAGAGGTGCGTCTCGCTGGGGATGCGGTCGGTGCGCACTCCGAACAGCGAATCGACGCGGCGATTGTAGGGCGGAGCGCCGCTGAAGCGGGCACCTTCGAGCCGCACGCCGTACATCACCTGAAGGCCGCCGCCGGGGCGCCACGTGTCGGCGGCGTACGCCGCGCTGTTCCACGACGTTCCGGCCCGGATGTCGGACACGAGCGTCCGCGCGAACGATGCGGGGCGATTGGCGGCGAGATCCGCGAGCGACGGGTAGATGAACATACCGAACTGGTTCGGCGTCTGGTTCTCGTCCAACCGTATCCCGATCACGTCGACGCCCAGCTTCAGGCGATGCGCTTGTGAGCCCGGCATCCATGAGAACTCGTCCGCAAACTCGAGGCTGCGGTTGTCCGTGTACTGCGGCAGTCCCGGGTTTCCACCGAACGCGAGGGCGGCCACGCCCTGTCCACCGTTGGGCAGGTCCGACGTCACGATCACGTATGCGGCCGGCAGCGCGAGGAAGGGACGGGCATTCCGGCGCTGGCGCGCCGCATAGCCGCGCAGCTCGTTGATGAAGCGCTCCCCGAAGAAGGAGGTGAGCGAAGCCATGACGCCGCCGCCGCTCGTCGTGCGTATCCCTCCGGTCCCGGGCAGCGCGAGGGTGCCGACGCGCGTGGGCTCCTGAGACTCCCAGTTGCCATCGAGACGGAGCGTGAGCGTGTGCACGTCGCTCGCCTGCCAGTCCAGGCGGAGCAGCCCGAGAGCGTTACCGGTGGAGCGGTCGTCGTAGCGGCCGGGAACGGTCACCGGAACACCGTTGGCGCCGACGAGGGCGACGAAGCGCGCAGCGGAATCGGGGTTCACGCCCAACCGTCCCAGGGTGCCTGGGTCGGCGCTGGTGAGCGAGGCGAGCGCCTGGCCGCGCCAGCGTCCCTGCAGCGATGCAAACACGAACAGCTTGTTCGGGATGATCGGGCCGCCCATGCCACCACTCACCTGGTTTTGCGTCGCGCCCTGGCCGAACGGCGACGTCGTGGCCTCTCCCCACGCAAGCTGGCGGTCGCGCACCGAGTAGGTGAAGGAACCCTGCGGCACGTTGGTCCCGCCGCGCGTGGTCACCGTCATGAGCCCGCCCGAGAACTGGCCACGACCCACGTCGTACGCGTTGGTGACGACGCGGATCGAACGGACCGCGTCCTGCGGCACGCTCCCTGATCCAAACGCGAGTCCGTCCATGGTGACGCCGTTCGCCGTCGCTCGCTGCCCCGCCACGGAGAACGACGGCGCTGTGGAATCGGTCTCGCGAAGCCCGAGCACGCCGGGCTGCAGCGCGGCCACGGCATTCAAATCCGAGGCGTTCACGGGCAAACGGGCCAGCTGGTCTGCGCTGTAGCTGCGGCCGGTCGAGCCGGGCCCCGCGCCATCGCTCCGCGTGTTGGACGGCGCGCTGACCGTGACGGGCTCGAGCGCGACCGCGAACATCCCCATGTGGATGGTCGCTTCGATGCGGTCTTCATCCGCCTGGCGGGCGACGGTGACTTGCGCGGGCGTCATGCCGATGAAGCGCGCCGTCAGCTCGTATTTTCCGCCTCCGTCGGGAAACACAATGGTGAACCGCCCTCGAGAATCGGTGGTCCGCTGGCGCGACACGCGGGTTTCGACCGATGTCGCCACGACAGTGGCTCCGGGAAGCGGCTGGCTGTCGGGCCCGATAACGCTGCCGGTGATGATGTCCGTAGTCGCGCCGACCTGGGCGGCCGCGGCGCGCGAAGCGGCCAGCGCGAGCACGACCACGAAAGCCGCACGCGTCATCATGCGAGCGCCTCCTGTAGTGCGGGCTCGCCGCGCGCCGCGCGTTCCGCCGCCGCGTAGAAATACTCGGCCAGCAGCCGTGGCGCGTCTGGCACGCCCTTGTACCCAGGGATGCTGCTCATGTCCACGACGTACGGGCGCCCCTCACTCTCGATGATGTCCACGCCGTACAGCTCGGCACCGAACGCCCGACCGCAGCGCCCGGCGATCTCGCGCTGCTCCGGTGTGAGTGTGAACGGCTCGCCCTGCCGGTCGGCTTCCGTCAGTTGTGGAAAGACCTTCTTGACGCCGAAGAAGTGGTCCCCGATCGCGTAGATCTTCCGATCGCGGCCGTCCGGCCGCAGGTAGCGTTGCGCGAACACCGGTGCATGGTCAGGCGTCTGAGCGGGAACCAGCTCGGCGGCGGTGTGGACGACTCGAACGTCGTGGCCCCCGGCTCCCTGGTACGGCTTGACGATGAGCGGGCCGTCGTCGAGCAGAGGGACCAGCTGATCCAGGGTCGCCGCCACGTACGTGGGGGGGATGGGCACGCCGGCGCCCTGGAGGACTCGGGACGCGACGATCTTGTCGCGGAGCGCGGCGGACACGGGATAAGGATTCACGATGACGGCGCCCTGCCGGTGCAGCGCTGCCGCCAGGCTGAACGCGAGGCCGCTCATCTTCCGGTGCACATAGAGATCGTGCTCGACCCTGACGGCCGAGAGATCGATCGCCTGCTCCGTCGGGTAGATGATGTCGACGACCGCCCCGGCTTGGGCCAGCGTCCGCAGGACCATCGCCATATGGCTCGAGCTGTACCGCGTGCAGTGCGACCGCGGCAGCAAGAACCCGATGCGCGGCGTTCTCATGCGCTTACGACCTCGGGCCGTGGCGCCAACGCCTCGTTCAGGATCTGGGCCAGGACCCGCTCGCCGTCGAAGTACGCCTCCGCGATCTCCCGGGCGGCGCGACAATGGCGTTCGTAGTCCGAGTTGATGGCGTCGAATGCGGCCGCGGCCTCGTCGAGGCTGGTGAACCGAAACAGCCCGTCGCCGTTCGGCAGGTACGCGCTCGGTCCCGTGTGCTGCACCACGGCGGGTTTCCCGCTCGCGAGATAGCAGGTCGTGCGATCGCTGACCCACGCGTTCTGCAGCTTGACGAAGAACGGTTTGGCGCAGCTCCACTCGCCCCGCGAGCTTTGGATGTAGGCCTGATAGCGCTCCGGACTATCGGCTACCTCTCTGGCATGTCGCACGCGCCAACGGTGCCGCTCGAGCAGGGCGCGGTCCTCCAGATCGCTGCGCGCGAGCAGGAGCGCGAGCTCGAGCGGCTGGGTCGTCTTCTGTGGGAGCTCGACATACTCGAGAAATGCCACGCGCTTGTTGTTGTCGTGGCAGACTTCCTTGCCGTCCTCGATCACCTTGATCCACTTGCCCGACCACCAGCCGGCGACGGTTGTGAAGGCGGCCGCCTGCGGGTCATGAACGTACGGCCACAGGTCCAGACAGACGGGTGGGCGGATGTGCAGCCAGTGGAGGCCGCAGTCGGAAAACCGCGCGCCCGGCCTGCCGACCGTCTCGCCGATGGTGAAGCAGACATCGTGGGGCGGGACGCTGATGGCGCCGGTGCCGATCCAGATCTGCGTCAGCCCCGGATCGATGTCCACGAGCGCAGTGCGGCTCGCGCAGGCGAGCACCCGCGGGTCGATCCCGTAATGGAAGTTCAGCAGGAGGTCCGCACGCCGCAGCACCGCGATGGCACGGGATGCGGGCGTGGTCAGGAACTCGATCGGGGCGCCATCCCCCCCGCCGATCCGGTAGAGCAGCACGCGGTCGCGGAGTCCGAACCGCGCCATCCGCTCGAGGAACGTCTCCAGGGCGTGCCCGTCGTGCTCGGGGTGTTTCCCGGGGCGGAACTGCTCGAGCCAGTAGACCTCGCACCCCAGTCGGCGCAGCGCCTGGGCGTACTGCATGTAGACCCAGAAGTGCCCGCCCCCCTCCGGGTAATTCGCGACGTCGAAGGGTGACAGTACGATCGTGGGCATCAGTCAGGCAGCGCCGGGTTCAGGGCATCGAACCACCGTTCGACCTCGGCGAGCTGCTCGAAGCCCCACGCGGCGCGCTCCTCGAGCAGCGCCACGGCGGGCCAAATGATACGATTGGCGTAGCGGGCGTACTCGGCGGTTTCGAACAACGCATTCAGGTCCTGCGCTGCGGGCAGATGCCACCCCGCGCGTCCCACCGCGCGCCGGTATGCGTCCAGAATCCACGGACGATCTGCTTTGGCGAACCGATAGAGGAACGTCGAGAGGTCGTAGCTCACGGGACCCACCGCCACATGATCCCAGTCGATGAGTCGTGCGGTGGGGCCGTCCGGTGTGTCGGCGACAAGCGCATTCGTGGTCCAGAGGTCCCCGTGCAGCAGCGTGTCTGGCCCGCCCAGCGTTTCGAGCATCTGGACGCGTTGGGGCATCTCGTCGCGCAGCCGATACAGCCGGCCGAGCAGGCGACCGCGCAGCTCACCCTGGTCCGGTGTCGGCTCCAGGTGTGGCGGCGCCAGGCTTTCGAGCAGGGCGATGGCGTCGCGCACATTCGCCACGAAGAAGGGCGCGCCGAGGTTGCCGCAGTAGTGGCGACATTGAGGCACGATCGCGTGCCCGATGGCGCCCGTGTGAAGCTCGGCGAGCAAATCGACGACCGCCTCGACGCGACCGGGGTCGGTATGCGTCGGATCGAGCGCCCCATTGCCGAGATCTTCGTACGCGTGCCACACCCATCTGCCGCGCCGTTCGGCCGCGGTCGCGAGCAGGCGCGGAGAACGGTCGGCAAGCCCGAGCGCCGGCAGCCAGCACTGCACCACCAGCTCGTTGCGGCGGGCGAGCCATGGGTCGTATCGCTTGAGGACGAATGAGCGTGCGGTACCGTTCGAGCCAATTCGCAAGCGGTACACGCGGGTCTTGAGCTGCTCGAGCTCAATCGCACCGTCGTCCGCGGCAGTGCTTGGCAGCACGTCCTCCAGCACCGCGCACAACTCCGACCAACCAGGCTCCGTGGTGCTGGGGATGGCGGGTCGGCGGGTCTCGATGAGGTCGATCATGCCGCTGTCCCTTCTCTGAAGTTCCCGACGGCATCGGCGAGCCGCTCGTGGAACACCGTGATCCACGACATCGGCTTGATCAAGAACTGCGCGTCGGAGTGCGCGAGCGCCGTGCTCGACCACCGAATCCCGGCGAGCTGCCGGAAGATCCGGCCCACGGCCGCAAGCCGCTGCACGTCCTCGAGCCGAACCCTGGGCCAGGAGGGGCTCACCGCCGACACGTAGGTCGGAAGGTCGATGAGCGGCAGGTCCGGCGCCGGCACACCCCAGCCGGCCATCTCCCAGTCGATGAAGAACAGCTCGGGCCCGCTCACGGCGCTCCGCACGTAGATGTTTTTTCGCTGCATGTCGCCGTGGGTGAGCGTCGCCGGGATGCCCCTGCAGGCACCCACAATGTCCGACCACGCGACTTCGAGGGCGTCGAGATCCACGACGAGGCGATCGAGCGTTGCCGCGTCAGCGGGGAGGAGCGCCGGGTTGATTCGGTTGGCGCGGATCGCGTCACGGCCTACTTGCAGATGGTCCAAATACCAGGGCGGCCCGCGGTCGGGCAGGTTGCGCGCGGCGGCGATGCCGGCCGCTCCTGCGTGCATCGATCCGACCCAGCGAGCCGCGAGCGCCCGGTGCGCCTGGTCGGTCTCGCAGAAACGTTCGTCGCCCACGTCTTCGTAGAACAGCCAGACGAAATCGCGACCGTCCTCGGAGCACCCGTAGTAGCGCGGTGCCGTGAGAGCGAGGCGTGACAGTATGTCCTCGTTGACCGCACGCTCGATGACGGCCCGCGCCGCGGGTGAGCGCTGGACGATTATCGACTCGCCACCGGGGCCCGCGCCGACGAGCCGATACGTGGCCGCCTTGGTCCCCTTGCGCAGCACTTCGAGGCTTTCCGGCTCGTTCGCGGCGGCGGTAAACGCCGCCCACGCTTTCACCGCCGGGTGCCAGTCCAGCTTGCCCCAGATGAGTTTCTTGGGCGGCTTGCGGCTCACTGTACTTGACATGTCAGCGACGGGGTGGCATCCAGCAACCGACCCCGCTCCAGGTGCAGACGCGTGTCGCAGGTGGCGAGCGCGCTCTGCCGGTGAGTGATCAGAAAGGCGGTCCGGCCGCGCATCAGCCGATCCATCGCCTCGAGGATTGCGCCTTCGGTTTTCACATCGACGGAGCTCGTGGGCTCGTCGAGGATCAAGAGCGGCGCGTCTTTGAGGAACGCGCGCGCCAGCGCGACCCGCTGGCGCTCGCCGCCGGAGAGCTGCATGCCCCGTTCCCCGACCATCGTGGCGTAGCCTCGCGGCAGGCGGACGATGAACTCGTGCGCACCCGCGGCCTGCGCCGCCCGCATGACCTCCGACTCGCTCGCCCCCGGCCGCCCGTAAGCGATGTTTTCGGCGATACTCGTCGAGAACAACACCGGCTCCTGGAGCACGATGGCGAACTGGTCGCGCAGATCGGCCAGGCGATAGTTGCGCAGATCCACGCCGTCGAGCAGGATGGCGCCCTCCGTCGGGTCGTAGAAGCGGGTGAGGAGGCTCACCAGAGTCGTTTTGCCGGCCCCGGTTGCCCCCGCGAGCGCCACGCGAGCGCCGGGCGGAATCTCGAACGAGACGTCGTGCAGCACGACACGGTCTGCGCCGTAGCCGAACGAGACACCGCGGAACGCCAGGGCACCGGCGCTGCGCTGGAGGGGCTGGGCGTCGGGCCGCTCCGGGACATCGGGCTCCTCGTCCAGGAGCGCGAAGACCCGTTCCGCACTCGCGAGATACGACTGAATCGCCGCCGCCTTCCGGCTGATCGTCTTCAACGGATCGTACAGCTGCTGGAGGTAGGTCAGCACCATCCACAGTTGGCCGAGGGTGAGAACGCCGGCCTGAACGTGGCGCGCGCCGATAAGCAGGACGGCCGCCGTACCGAATGCGGCGGTCAGTCCCACCAGCACGCCGAAGCGCCCTTCGACGAGCGCGAGGCGGACGCGCGCCGCCATCCCCTCGCGCGCGCGCGCCACGAACCGGTCAGTCTCGCGGGCCTCCTGCCCGAACGCCTTCACGACGCGCAGGGCGCCGAGCGTCTCATGGACAACCCCGAGCGTCGCTGCCTCGAGTTTTTTCACGTGTCGCGACTGCCTGCGCATGCGCCCGCGGTAGACGCGCGACAGTATGAGCAGAGGAGGGCAGACGCCGAGGGCGACGAGGGCGAGCGGCCAATCGAGCCGAGCAGTGACGACGATCATGGTCACAAGCGTCACGGCTGCCGTGATGAACGGGATCACGCCGTCCACCAGGATGTTCTGGATCGCCGGGGCGTCCTGCTGGATGCGGTAGAGAGAGTCGGCGGTCCCGCGCGTGTCGTGATACAACAATGACAGGCGCTGGACCTGGTCGACGATCCGGGAGCGGACATCCAACACGAGCCGTTCGCCGAGCCAGGTGCGGAGCAGCGTGCTCGCGAGCCCCTGGAGCTGGCCGGCGGTGGCCACGAGGACGAGCAGCCCGATGGCGAGCAGCAGGATGGCGGCCGGCGTTTGCGCGAGCGCCGCGGGCAGGGCGGCCTGCAGGAACCGCGGCAGCGGCCGCCCGCCGAGCACCGAATCCACGACGATCTTGAGGGGCACCGGATTGAGCAGCGCGATGGGACTCGCCAGCAGTCCGACCGCAAAGAGGGCCGCGAAGTGGGGCCCGTACCGCTGTGCCTGCCGGAGCAGCCGCCGGTACAAGGCGACATCACCCATCAGGCGCTTCCTCGCGCGGCTTCAGGCAGCCGGTCAACGTCGCCATTGCGATCGCGCTTTCTTCCACTGCCTTCAGCACCGGCAGCAGAGCGCCGAGGCCGAGTAGGGCAGCGGCCGCCCAGGCGTAATCGTGAGCCGCACCGAGCGCGAGCGCAGCGAGGGTTATGAAGAGCAGCGGGCCGCGGACGGGGATGTCCGGCCAGCACCGCAGCCGCACCAGTTGCCGGCCGCCGCCGTGCTCCTCGACACCCATCCGCAGGCGGGCGGTGCCAAAGAACCCCGCGCGCACCTCCAGGTCCCACCAGTCGTGGGGGCCACCCCGCAGCACGCAGGCGCCCGCTGCCCGGAGGGTAGCCTCGACCGAGTGCAGTCTCGACTCCGCGGCTTGCCAGTGCTCGCTCCAAAGAGACGTGGTCACAGGCCGTAGTGGCGCGGGCCGCAGCGTGCCGTGGCAGCGCCAGGGAGTGAGGCCCTCCTTGAGCCGCCCGCGCAGGCGGGCCAGGGGCTGGAGGAGATGGAGACCGCTCGTCAACAGCCGGCGCAGCAGCCGCGCCCACCGGTGCCGCGGCGCACCCGCTCCCGGGCGCCATGCACGGGCGGCGCTCACACAGGCCTGGACGATTGGGACCGCGATCGCGACGACGAGCAACGGGAGCGCGTACCGCAACGGACGCCACGCGGCGCTCAGCGTCGTAATCCCGACCAGGATCGCGGTGATCAGGTGCCACTCGGGCATCTGCGGAAGCGACCCCAGCAGGCTGGGCGGCGGTTCCCACAGGGTCTGAAACGGTGCCAGCCCCCAGATCCCCTGGTAAATACGCGGGCGACGCCAGCCGAGGACCGACGGCAAGCCGCGGCCGTAGAGGCGGCCCGCCCAGCGTACATGCCCCGGCGCGTTGTATTTCTCGGGCCACTTGCGCTCGAGCATCGCCTCAGCCCGGCCATAACCGATCTGCTGCTTCCAGTACGCGCGGATGGAATTCCGGCGGTGGTGCCACACCATCGCTGCCGGACTGAAGCCCAGGGTCCAGCCTCGCTCCTGCAGACGCCAGCACACATCCACGTCGTCGCCGGCGACCCGGAACTTGGCGTCGAATCCGCCGATCGCCTGAAGGCACGCCTTCCGAAACGCCATGTTACAGCCGGGGATGTGCTCGGCCACGCGATCGGTGAGGAGGACGTGGATCGGCCCGCCCGGCGAGCGCGCCACGCACTCGGCGATCGGTCCGTCGCCCGGCGGGGCGATGTTCGGCCCGCCGACTGCGGCGTGCGATGTACTAAGGAAGGTGGCGGCGAGGTAGCCGAGCCAGTGCGGATCGGGATAGGCGTCGTCGTCGAGATAGGCAACGATCTCGCCCGTGGCCGCCTCCAGTCCCGTGTTACGCGCGCTCGAGAGACCGCGATTCGGGGTGCGGATCAGCCGGCAATCGTACTCCTGCGCAATCGCGGCGGTCCGGTCCGTCGAACCGTCGTCCACGACGATGACCTCGTAATCGGCATAGTCGAGCCGCTGCAGTCCTTCGAGGCACTCGCGGATCGTGCGGGACCCGTTATATGTGCACACGACCACGGACACGCGCGGCCACGGGAGCTTCGGCGCGAAGGGCACATCGGCAAGGGCATCGCGCACGGCCCGAAGTGCCGGCTTAGGTTGGCGGCCACGGCGGGTAAGACCGAAGTCCCAGTCTTCCACGTCTTCTCCGGACCGGTGCCATTCGTCGGTCCAGGCGTAGACGAAGGCGCCAGCGCATCCCGCCGCAAAAGCGCTGCGCACCTGCCAGTCGAGGGTACGGGCCTGCATGTGCTCGCCGTTCCGCCGGCTGTCGAGCCCGATCTCACTCATCACCAGCGGACGCTCGCCCGCGAGCGTCTGCAGCCGGGCGAGATAGGCGTGCAGCCGCTGCTGCGACTCGAGGTACACGTTGTAGCAGACGAAATCGAGAA
>DASZCG010000067.1:0-7704 GCA_035943355.1 Gemmatimonadales bacterium | reverse complement strand
GATGTGCGCCGCGGCTTCTTGCACCGCCGCTTCAAGCTGAGCCGCCAGCCCGGCCTCGTCGATTGCCTGCTCGGCGAGATCGGGAGGGATCTCATCGTGCAGCAGACGGCCTACCCGCGCCTGGCGCTCATCGGCTGCGGCACACGCACTGCGCGCGCGCCGGAAGTGCTGGGCTCGACGGCGATGAGCGATCTGCTCAGCGAGATGCGCGGCCGCTATGATGTGATTGTGGTCGACGCCCCGCCACTCGCGGCTGGCGTGGATGCGTTCGTCCTGGGCACGGTGACCGGCACGATGCTCGTCGTGTTGCGCACGGGGCACAGCCACCGCGACATCACCGGCGCCAAACTCGAAATGCTGGACCGCCTGCCGATCCGGCTGCTGGGCGCGGTGCTGAATGACGTGCCGCGCGGCGCCGCCTACGGCTATTACGCCTACTACTCTTACTATCTGCCGGGCTACGAGGCCGTGGAAGAAACCCGCGGTCGCCGCACCCCGGCTCCGACGGTGGTATGAACAGACACCTTCTCGCGGTAAACGTCATTGGAGCGCTGCTCGTGGGACCGGGTTTGGCAGCGCAGACACGAACGACGCCCTTCCAGGTCGGGGACCGGATCCTGCTGAAAGTCGAGGGCGACTCGGCTCTGTCCGACACCTTCACAGTCGTCACGGGTCCTGCCGTGCGGCTTCCCGAAATCGGCGAGATCTCGCTCGCGGGTGTTGCGCGGTCCGATATCGAGTCGCACATGACGCGTGAGCTGGGCCGCTACCTCAAGGATCCGGTCGTCGACGCGCGCGCCTTGATTCGCGTCTCCGTCCTCGGCGAGGTGATTCGGCCCGGATACTACGCCGTCCCGGTGGATCTCGTGCTGGCGGATGCGCTCATGGTTGCGGGTGGGGCCACGAAGGATGCCCGCGTCGATGAGATGCGCATCTTCCGCGGCAGTGCCACGCTGTGGAGCGGCAATCAGCTCCAGGCGCAGATCGCGCGGGGCGCCACGCTGGACCAGCTCGGGATCAAGGCGGGCGATCGCCTCCAGGTGCCCTCCAAACCCGATCCGGAATCGAAATGGCGGATCACGGGCATTATCGTCACGAGCCTCGCGGCGGCCGTCGGAGTGATGGCACTGACCAAGTAGCGCCCTTTCTCGCACCGCAGGGGAAAACCTACGCGCCCAAGGCTGCGCTGCAGGCACTGGCCGAGTTCCGTCAGCGGCGGCAGATTCCCCCCTCCGTTCCTCGCTGTGCCCTGTTTAACTGTGCGCCCTAACACAGAACGGCCGACGACGTGGAGCGAGTGTACGAACTCGCGGTGCGCGCCATGCCGGCGCAGTATTATGTGACGGCGATCACCTTTTGAGTCGCGCCCTCAGGAGGTTTGGATGGCGGTGAGGCTGGTATTGGCGGACGACCATCTGGTCCTGCGACAGGCTTTGAAGGCGCTGCTGGAGCGTCAAGGCCTCGAGGTCGTAGCGGACGAGGGGGACGGCCGCGCCGCGGTCGACGCGGTGAAGCGCCACGCCCCCGACGTTGCGGTGCTGGACGTCGCGATGCCGGTCATGGGCGGCATCGACGCCGCGCGTGAAATCGCGCAGCTCAAACCCGAGTGTCCCGTCATTCTGCTCTCCGGTATCGAAGACTCGCGCTTCGTCAAGGAAGCCCTCAAGGTTGGCGTGCGCGGTTTCGTTCAGAAAAGTCAGGGCGCCGAGGACCTGGTTCGCGCGATTGAGGAGGTGCGCGGCGGCCGGCTCTATGTGAGCCCCGGCGCTTCCCAGGCGATCGTAGACGCGGCCTCCACCCCGAGTGGCAGCAACTCGCAACTCACTCCACGCGAGAAGCAGGTGCTCGCGCTCGTCGGCGAAGGAAAATCGACGAAACAGATCGCCGAGGCGTTACACATCAGCGTCAAGACGGCGGAATTCCATCGCGGCCGCCTCATGAAGAAGCTGAATGTGCACGACACGGCCAATCTGGTTCGCTACGCCATCCGGGAAGGCTGGATCGCCCCCTAGGAGTGAAACCCGGTAGTTCCCCCAGGGTATTACTCGTGCCCTTTTCTCCCAAGTTTGGGCGGATGACTCCTCAGCGGATCGCGCCGGTTTCGCTCGCTCCCCGGAGCGGCGGTCAAACGAATTCCCATTCATCACCCCACGCATTTGGCGCGGGCACGCGTTGCGTCGCCTGCAAAGTCCTCAAAACCGCGGACCGCGGTGTGCTGGCGCGCTGGGCGCGACGCCCGCGCTCGGCGGGGCCGGACGAAGTGCACACGTTGTTGGGCACACTCTCGAGCGCGATCCATGAGGCCTGGTTGGACGAGACGCCGCAAATCGATAAGCGCATCAACTCCGCGTTTGGACGGCGGCTGCTCGAGCTGTTACGGAACGAAGTGGTCGAGGGATGGCGCGACGGCGGCGTGCCCGATGCGGAGCTGCTGCCGCTGCTGGTGGCGATGGAGCGGGTGCGCGTCGCGGTCGAGCCCAGCTGGGCCCAGACCTTTGCGCAGCATCTCTCCGGATCCGACGGGCTCGCGTTGCTGATGGACGTCGCGCACGATCTGCGCTCTCCCCTCACCTCCATCCTCGTCCTCGCCGAAACGCTGCAGCGCGGCCAGAGCGGTACGGTCAACGACGTGCAGCGCCGCCAACTCGGCCTGATCTACACCGCCGCGCTCGGTCTCTCCACCGTCGCGAGCGACATCATCGAGTTCACCCAGGGCGGTGACCCGCTCGTCGATCAGGAGCCCGTGGCATTCTCGGTGACGGCGATGCTCGAGTCGGTGCGCGACATCGTGCGTCCCATCGCGGAGGAAAAGCATCTCACCGTGCGCCTGCTCGCGCCCACCAACGATCAGCGCCTGGGTCACCCGGTCGCGCTCAGCCGCATTCTGCTGAACCTCACGACCAACGCCCTCAAGTTCACCGATCAGGGCTATGTCGAGATCGTCGCGCAGGAGCGCGAAGGAAACCGGATCGAGTTTGCGGTGCGCGACAGCGGCCGCGGCATCCCGCCCGAGAAGGTCACGACGCTGTTCCAGCCGCTGCGCAAGGAATCGGGCCGGCGGGCCCAGCTGTTCTCGCAGACCGGGCTCGGCCTCACGATCTGCCGCAAGCTGGCGTTGGCGATGCACTCGGACCTGAAGGTGGAGTCGCGCATCGGGTGGGGCACGCGCTTCTACTGCGAGATCGATCTGCCGATTTGCGCGGCGGCACGCCGCTCAGGGTCGCGCCCCGCGCTCCGGCAGCCGGCCATCCATCCGGTGCGGAACAGCGGCTCCCACGCGCCGGGCCCGCCCCGCGACAGCAATCCCAACGGCAAGCGGACCAGCGACCCGAACCCGCGGCCTTCTGGGACGTAGCCCGAGTCGTCTTATCGTCTTGTCGTCAGCGCAGCGAATCCCGGGCCTGATCGAACAAATCCGACGGCGAAGCGAGATGCGGTGCCGGGGCGCCTCCCGAGCGCGGCGGTACGGGTCGCGCTGGAGCGGCGCTGATGCCGGCTTTCAGTTTGACGGCGGCACTGCGCGCGACGGCGTCCGTAATCCGTTGCACCAATGCTTCGGCGCCGGTCTCATCGGTGGCGGGCGCGAACACCGTGAACTCCGCCGGTCCGGTGCGGCCCACCGCATCGGAGATGCGGCCGGCGCGTTTCACGGCGAGCGCCAGCGTGTCGGCGGCGGCGCCGGTCAGCGTGCCCGCTCCATCGGTCGGCCGGAACACGGCGCACGCCAGCGCCATGCCGTGGCGCGCGGTGAACGCCGCCAGCTCGTCGGAGCGCCGCGCCAGCCCGGTTTCGTTGTACAGGCCGCTCGCCCGGTCGATCAGGCCTTCGACCTTCAGCGCGTTGAGCGCGAGCTTGCCCTGCACGTAGGCGCCGAGCCGCAGGACCAGCTCTTCGATGTCGAGGGGATCGCCGCGCAACTCCCACGCGCCGGCGCGCAGTGCTTCGATCTGCTGCGTGCGCAGCGCGGGGCCGGCCGTCATGACCACGATCGGCGTGGCGGGCGACACGGTAGGATCGGCGCGCAGCGCGCGGCACAACGCAAAGCTGTCGGTGGAACGCCGGTCGAGCGCCATGTCGAGCAGGATAGCGTCGGGACGCTGGCGGCGCGCTTCCTCGACGATCTGATGCCGCCGGTCGATGGCCACGACCCGATAGCCGCCCTGCGCCAGCACGCTCTCGAGCGACTCGGCCAGCCACTTATCGGCGTTCGCGACGAGAACTAGCGGCTGGACGGCGGAACCCATGGGTGCGTTATGTTAGCAGTTATGACCAAATGCGCTAGACAAGTCCGCAGCGTCGCCGTTATCGGCATGATCCTGTCAGCGTGTGCGACTTTCAAGAATGCCCTCCAGTTCCAGCAGCCCGATGTCGCGCTGCAGGAAATCAACGTCACCGGTCTCGGCCTGCAGGGCGGCACGATGGACCTGGTCTTCGACGTCTACAATCCGAACGACTACCGCTTGCGCAGTACTCGGCTCGAGGTCGCCCTCGAGCTCGCTGGGACAGATTTTGGGGATGCCCTGATTGACAAGCCCCTGGATTTCTCCCCGGTGAATCACAGCCGCGTGCTGATGCCGGTGCGGTTCACCTGGGCCGGCGTGGGCGCCGCCGCCAGGTCCCTGCTTCAATCCCAAGAATTGCCCTATGGAATTACCGGGGCTGTGCTCCTGGACACACCCCTAGGGGAGCGCAGAGTACAGTTGAAGGGGAGCGGCAAGGTGCCGCTGCGTAAATTGATGCCATGAGAAGCTGGCTTGTGCCTGAGGGAGAGGACCTATCCGTAAGCTGATCGAAATCCAGGCCCCCATCGAGCGCGCCTTCCTTGTCGGAGCTCCCCGCAAGGGCTCCGATGAAGCGATCCATGTGGATGAGCACCTGGAAGAGCTGCAACGGCTCGCGGATACCGCGGGTGCCGAGGTTGTGGGGCGTACCATCCAACGGGTTGATGCTCCCACACCCAACTTCTATCTCGGCCAGGGCAAGGTCGAATCGCTGAAGGACGAGCTGGCGTCGGCCGGGGCGACGCTGCTGCTGTTCGACGAATCCCTGACCCCCGTCCAGGGCGTGAAACTGGAGAAAAGCCTCGGCGTGCGGGTGATGGATCGCACCGAGATCATTCTCGACATCTTCGCGACGCGGGCGCGCAGTCACGAGGCCAAGCTGCAGGTCGAGCTGGCGCAGCTCGAGTACCTGCTGCCGCGGTTGACGCGTATGTGGACCCACCTGTCGCGTATCCGCGGCGGAATCGGGCTGCGGGGACCGGGCGAAACGCAGCTCGAAACGGACCGCCGCGTGATCCGGCGCAAAATCTCGACGCTCAAGAAGCGGCTCAAGGATGTGGCCGAGCATCGCGCCAACCAGCGGCAGGGCCGGCGCGCCATGCCGACGGCGGCGCTGGTCGGCTACACGAACGCCGGCAAATCGAGCCTGTTGCAGGCGCTCTCCGGCCAGGACGTATTCATCGAGGACCGGCTGTTTGCCACCGTGGACACACTCGCGCGCGAGGTGGACGTCGGCGACGGCTATCGTTACCGGCTGACCGATACCGTGGGGTTCATCCGCAAGCTGCCGCACCATCTCGTCGCGTCGTTCCGCGCCACTATAGAGGAAGCGCAGGAGGCCGATCTCCTGCTGCACGTCATCGATGCGGGCCACCCGGGATGGGAAGAGCAGCTGGACGTCGTAGAGAAGGAGACGACCAGCGTCGCCCCCAAGCGCGTGATTCACGTATTCAACAAGGCCGACTTGCTGCCGGACCGCGACGCGTTTCTGGCTTTGGTGCGGGAGCGCTACCCGCATGCTGTGCTGACGTCCACCGTGCGGGACGGCGGCGTGGAAGATTTGCGGCGCGCGCTGCGCACGTCGGCGCAAGCGCTGCGGCCCATCGCCGAGATCCGCGTGCCGGTGAGCGACGGCAAACTGCTCGCTACGTTACATCGGGACGCGGAGATCCTGGATCAGACACAGACCAATGGCGTGGTGACGCTGCGCGCGCGGATCGAAGCCCGGCTGCTCGGCCGGCTGCGCCACGATGGGGTGGAGGTGGTGCTCGGATGAGGCCCCTAATGACTGCAACTGGAGACTTATGAGACCACTGCTACTGCTGCTCTTTGCGACCGCGGCCTGCAACAACTTCATCAACAGCGCGGTGCCACCACCGCCGCCGGCGGGAAGTCCGACGCTGCAACAGGTGGACACCTTCTCGTATCCGGTGTATTTGACCGCTCCGCCGGGAGATTCGAGCCGGCTGTTTGTGGTAGAGCAGGGCGGGCGCGTGAAAGTCCTGCACAACGACACGACCCGGGCGCGGCCCTTTCTGGATCTGCGGGGGAAGATTTCGTCGGGTGGGGAGCGCGGTCTGCTGAGTCTCGCGTTCCACCCGCAGTACGCCAGCAACGGGCGCTTCTACGTCTACTTCACCAATCCTTCGGGCAACATTCGCATCGTGCGGTACAACGTCTCGACGACCGATCCCGACAGTGCCGATCCGGCCACCGCGGACACCGTGCTGCGGGTGGCGCATCCCACGTACGACAATCACAACGGCGGCCAGCTGCAGTTCGGTCCTGACGGCAAGCTGTACGCGGGGATCGGGGACGGCGGCAGCGGCGGCGATCCGAATGGCAACGGCCAGAACAAACACGTGCTGCTCGCCAAGCTGCTGCGGCTCGACGTGGACGGCGCGAGCGGCTACACGATACCGGCCGACAATCCGTTTGCGACCGATACGAGTGGCGCGCCGGAGATCTGGGCGTACGGTCTGCGCAATCCGTGGCGCTTCTCGTTCGACAAATCAACGGGTGATCTCTTTATCGCCGACGTGGGCCAGGATACGTGGGAAGAAGTGGACGTCGGCGAGGCCGGCGCGGGCCAGGGGAAGGGGCTGAACTACGGCTGGAACAATATGGAAGGCTTTCACTGCTATCCGCCCGATCCCAACGACGCCTGCAGCAGGGGGGGATTCACGCTCCCGGTCGCCGCGTACGCCCATGCGAATGGCGCGTGCTCGATTACGGGTGGCTATGTCTATCGCGGGTCGAAGGTAGCGCTGCTGAAAGGGTACTATCTCTTTGCCGATTACTGTGCCGGGACGGTGCGCGCGTTCAAGTATCTGGGCGGCTCGAGCATCAGCGCGCCCCTCAATTTGACCGAGGTACTATCCCCGGGATCGCTGGTCAGCTCGTTTGGGCAGGATGAAAAGGGGGATGTGTACATCATGACGCTCAACGGCACGGTCTTCCGGATAGTAGCAGCTCCGTAGGATCCAGGAGCTCGTGCTTAGCGGATCAACAGCGCTACCACGGCGATTGCGGTTCCGATAATCCCCAGTGCGGTCGGAACCCAGAACACGAACATCCACTTGATCAGCTTGGTCTCGAGCTCCGCGAGGCGTTGCTGCAGCGTCGCCTCGAAGCGTGCGAAGCTCGCTTCGTTGTCGATCAAGAAGACGCTGTGCGGATCGAAGGACTGCATGGTCCACTGTACGCTCGGCGTTGCAGCCGAGTCAAGTGGGGGCTGACCAAACCCATCACCAGCCCGATCCACTCCACTACCGGTGTGGTCTTCAGGCCAGTCACCAGCGGCGCCCCAACCACCCCGATCACCACAAGCACCACAGCGGCGTATGCGAGCGTCGTCTTTCCAGCCCGCATTCCCCAATAGCCCACCCCAACCGTCCACCCCGCAATCCACAGCATATTGATC
>DASZCG010000066.1:0-12175 GCA_035943355.1 Gemmatimonadales bacterium | reverse complement strand
CGTCCAGATCGCGGCTCGGATCGATCAGCCGGCCCCCTTGCAACAGCAGCGGGGAGGGGGGGAGGGGGGGCCCGTTCACTCGCTGCCTCCACCCTTGGCCGCATCGGCCAGCTCGGCGCGTCCGCCGGCGAGCAGATAGAGCACCGCCATGCGCACCGCGACGCCGTTCGTCACCTGGTCGAGGATGACGCTGTGCGGTCCGTCGGCCACGCGCGAGTCGATCTCGACGCCGCGATTCATCGGTCCGGGGTGCATGATCGTGATCGGCCGGGGCGAGCGCTCGAGCCGCTCGGGGGTCACGCCAAAGACGCGATAATACTCGCGCACACTCGGAATGAACCCCTTCTCCATCCGCTCGAGCTGCAGCCGCAGCACGTTGAGCACGTCGGCCCACTCGATCGCCTCTTCGATGCGGCCGAAGACCGTGACGCCGAGCTCCTCGATGCCGCGCGGCATGAGCGTCCACGGCCCACAGACGGCGACTTCCGCACCGAGCTTGGTGAGCCCCCACAGGTTCGAGCGGGCCACGCGCGAATGCAGCACGTCGCCGACCAGGCAGACCTTGAGGCCCGCGATTTTGCCGTGCTTGTCACGAATCGTGAGGAGATCGAGCAGCGCCTGCGTGGGATGCTCGTGCTTGCCGTCTCCGGCATTGATCACGTTCGATGCTATGCGATCACCGAGGAACTCGGCGGCCCCGGATGAGGGATGGCGGATGACCACCATGTCGATCCGCATCGCCTCGAGGTTCTTCGCCGTATCGACCAGCGTTTCGCCTTTTGAGACCGACGAACCGGTGGCCGCCACGTTGACGGTGTCAGCCGACAGCCGCTTCTCGGCGAACTCGAACGAGATTCTGGTCCGTGTGGAGGCTTCGAAGAAGAGATTGACGATCGTCTTGCCGCGCAGGGCGGGCACTTTCTTGATCGGCCGCTCCGAGACTTCCTTGAACGGCTCGGCGGTGTCGAGAATGAGGCGGATCTGTTCCGGCGTCATGTGCTCGAGGCCGGTCAGGTCTTTGCCGAGGATCGAGCTCATCGGACGACGTCCACCTGGTCGCGGCCGTCCAGCTCTTCGACCTGAACCTCCACGCGATCGCCGGTTGCCGTCTTGATCGCCTTCCCCACGATATCGGCTTGAATCGGCAGCTCGCGGCCGCCGCGGTCCACCAACACGCAGAGCGAGATGCGCTTGGGACGCCCGAAGTCGGCCAGCTCGTCGAGCGCGGCGCGGACGGTCCGGCCGGTGTAGAGCACGTCGTCCACGATGACGGCGTGCCTGTCGGTGAGATCACCCGGCAGATGCGTCTCGCCGATAACCGGCTTGGGACCGACGGTGCCGAGGTCGTCGCGATAGAGCGTGATGTCGAGCGCGCCGCGCGGGACGTCGGCGCCTTTCTGTGCTGTGATGATTTTGGCGATGCGGGCGGCCAGCTCGACGCCACGGCGCTGAATGCCGATGAGCACGAGGTCGTCGGTGCCGTGCGCCAGCTCGAGGATTTCTACTGCCATACGCTGCAACGCCCGCGACATCGCGCGGGCGTCGAGGACGAGGCTACGAGTTTCGGGCTTCAATGTATGTATCAATATACCGGGGTCAGAGGCGGTTTGCCGTTCAGGACTGCCTGCACATTCGCGATCGCAATACCGGCCATTTTCCAGCGTGTCTCGTGAGTCGCGCTCCCGATGTGTGGGAGCAGCACGGTGTGGGGAGCGGCAAGCAACCTGGGATGAATCGTTGGCTCCTCCGTGTAGACATCCAGTCCGGCGGCGCCAAGGTGACCCTGCTCGAGGGCCGCGGCGAGCGCTTCCTCCCGGACCAGGTCGCCGCGCGACGTATTGATCAGGATGGCTCCCGGCTTCATGCGTGCCAGTGACTCGGCGTTGATGATACCCTTCGTGTCCGGTGTGGCCGGGACGTGCAGGCTCACGATGTCGCTAGCGGCAAGCAACTGCGTGATATCGACGCGTGTGGCGCCGCTGTCACGTTCGAACTCGGGTTTGGCGGTGCGGGCGGAATAGAGCAACCGCATGCCGAACGGGACCGCGCGGCGCCCAACCGCCTGGCCAATGCGACCGGCGCCGAGCAAGCCGAGCGTACGCCCGTGGAGCTCGAGACCCAGCAGCTGCTCGGGATGCCAGCCGGTCCATTTACCGCTGCGGACCAGGTCCACGCCTTCCACGAGCCGGCGTGCGGTCGCGAGGATCAGCGCCCAGGTGAGGTCCGCGGTCGCATCGGTCAGGACGTCCGGTGTATTGGTGACGAGTACGCCGCGCATTTCGGCGGCGACCACGTCCACGTTGTTGTACCCAACCGCGACGTTAGCCACGATCCGCAGCTGGGGGAGATGCTTAAGCTCCGTCCCGCCGATCCATCGTGACAGAAGCGGCGCGATCGCCAGCCACTCGCCGCGCGGCGTTGGCTCGCTGGAATGCAGCCAGGTAACGTGAAGGCCCGAGAGCTGGGACGGCTCGAGCAGATTTTGCAGCTCGGCGGCGACGAGGACGCGGTGCGACAAGCCTACTGCATCATCGTTTGTTGCATCGCCACCGCCTGCCAGCGTCCGTCGCGCTTCACGAACACTCGCGTGTAGCGGATCTTGCCGCTGAACGGGAAGCCGCGAAATGAGCCCGTGTTGTCGGCGATGCCGCGCAATACTGCGATGTCGCCATAGATCCGCACACTCAAGCTGTCGTACTTCACATTCGTCAGCTTGAGCACACCGCTCCCGATATCGCGCAGGTTGTCCGCGCCGGTGCGGATTTGACCCAACCGCGAGATCTCGATGAACTCGCTCGCCATCATGCGCGACAACGTCGCCGTGTCGGCCTTGAGCAGCGCCTCCCCGCGCCTCAGCTCGAGCGCCTTCACAGAGTCCTCGACTTGCGCCGCCAGTGGCGCCGCGCACACAAGCAGCAGCAACGCAACGGAACGAGCAATCATACGTGCCTCCCCTGGAGCGTCAGGCCCCGTGGGCCAACGTACTCTGATTGCGGCCTGATCAAGTGATCTGCTGCGTGCTGCTCGATGACGTGCGCGCACCACCCGGCCACGCGTCCACACGCGAACGTCGCCACGAACGAGCGCGGATCGAGCCCCAGCGCCTGCAGCACGAGCGCCGTGAAGAACTCGACGTTGGTTCGCAGATTGCGGCCGGGTTTCATCTCTTCGAGGATCTTCAGCACGGTTTGCTCCACCGAGCGCGCCAGGTCGAACAGCTTGCGATCCTCGAGCGCCGCGCTGCTCATCGCGTCGGCGGCCTTGCTTAGCACGTCGGCCCGGGGATCGCGCACCTTGTAGACCCGGTGTCCGAACCCCATGATCCGCCGGCCGGCCGCCAGCTCGTTGCGCACCCACTGTTCCGCCCGGCCGGCCGACTTGATGTCCTTGAGCATCTCGAGCACCGGGCCGGGCGCGCCGCCATGCAGCGGACCCTTGAGCGCGCCGATCGCCCCCGTCACCGCGCTCACCATGTCCGAGCGCGTGCTGGCGATGACGCGCGCCGCGAACGTGGAGGCGTTCATCCCGTGGTCGATGACCGTGACCCAATACGTATCGATCGCCCGCGCGGCGATCGGATCGGGCTCTTTGCCATGGACCATATAGAGGAAGTTGGCGGCGTGCGGCAGATCGGCGCGTGGGGCGATCGGCTGCTTGCCCGCGCTCAGACGCGCATGCGCCGCGATCACGGTCGGAAACCGTGCCGTCAGCATTCGGGCAGCCTGCATGTCGGCCGCCGGCGCAATGTCGTCGGGATTGTCCAGGTCGAGCGACAGCGTCGCGCAGGCCATACGCAGCGCGTCGATCGGCGGGGCGGCGGCGGCGGCCCGCACCACACGCATCGTTTCCTCAGGCAGCGCGCGCAGCGCCGCGATTTCCTGGCGCAGCGCGGCCGATTCCTCGCGCGTGGGCAACGCGCCACGCCACAGCAGATGAGCGGCCTCCTCAAAGGTCACACGACCGGCCAATTCGTTCAGCTCGTACCCGCCGATGATGAGCTGACCCGCCAGTCCGTCGACGTGACTCAGGCGGGTTTGGGCGGCGACGACGCCGTCGAGGCCGCGGGGCTTCACCTGCGCGTCGATGAGAGCTCCTTCACGAGCTGATAGATGTACTCGGCGCCGTCGTAGTAGTCCTGGACACCTATCCGCTCGTCCCGCCCATGCGCGCGAATGTCGTTGATATCGACGAAGACGCCGGAGACGCCGTAGACTGGAACCCCCGCATTGCGAAAGAAGAGCCCGTCCGTCGCGCCAGTCTCCATGACCGGCACAACGGGGATGTTCCACAGACGTTTTGTGACTCGTTCGACCGCTCCCATCACCTCCGGAGTCAGCGGCGAGGGCGGGCTCGGAGTGGCGGGAGTCACAACACTCACGGCGACCGCTGTATCGTCCACGACCTTGACCAGCGTGCGTTGCACCTCGTCTTGCGGGGTCCCCGGCAGCATGCGGCAGTTCACCGTCGCGGTAGCCGTCTGCGGCAAGGCATTCTCGGCGTGACCGCCCGACAGCTCGGTGGCGACGCATGTCGTCCGGAGCTGGGCATTGTAGAGCGGGCTCGCATCCGAGAGGCGCCGAATGGCAGCCGTATCGGGCGTGGGCGCGGCCACCGCCGCCAGGTCAGCCGCGAGCTGACCTTGTTGCAGTCCTGAGAGCCGCTGGAACGACACCCGCGTGATCTCGTTGAGCTGCGCCGGGAACTGGTACGCGCTGAGCCGGCTGAGTGCAGCGGCGAGCCGGTAGATCGCGTTGTCCTTCGTAGGCAGGGAGCTGTGCCCACCCGGATTGTGGACCTCGAGCTTGAAGGTGACATACACCTTCTCGCTCGCCTGCACCGAGCGCATCAGACGCTTGCCATTCAGGATCACCGGATCGCCCGCGTCCATGTTGACGACATACGCCGCGTCGACGAGATCCTTGTGATGCTCGAGCAACCATTGGACGCCGTTGTAGTCGCTGCCGCCTTCCTCACCGGTCGTCAGCGCCAGAATCAGGTCGCGGTTGGGGCGGTAGCCCTCCTGCTTCAATCGGACGAGCGTCGCGACGAGGACCGCGTCCCCGTCCTTGATGTCCATCGTCCCGCGACCGTAAAAGAAGCCGTCCTTTTCCAGGAACGTGAAGGGATCCACCGACCAGTCTTCGCGTCGCGCTTCGACGACGTCCAGATGGGCGAGCAGCAGAATCGGCTTCTGGGTCCCCCCCCCCGTCCCGCGGAATCGGGCGACCAGGTTGTGGTTGCGCGAATTGGCCAGCCCGATGACCTGGACATCCGCGGCGGGAAATCCGGCCTGGAGGAGCCGGTCCGCCATCGCTTGGGCGGCCACGGTCGTGCTGCCGCTCGAGCCGGTGGTGTTGATGTTGATGAGCTGCTCGAAGATGTCGCGTGCACGCTGGTCGTTGGCGCTCAACGTCTTTTGGGTTTGCGCCACCAGGGGGCGCGCGAGGAGCGCTGCCGTGATCAGGCAGACCACAATTGGACGATTCACGAACAGCAATCTACTGCGTAAGGCTGGGTCTGCTTCCGCGCGAACCGCGAAGCCTCGCGATGTTCGAATCCGCGAGGCTCCGGGGGGCCCGTGGCGAAGATCTTCCCCGCCACCCGGAAGTCGGGGTGCGCCATGTGCGCCGCCTCTGTGGTTTCGGGGAGGCTCAAGGCCAGTGTGCGGAACTCATTCGCCGTCATGGGCGCGGGACGGCGGCATACACCAGCCGCTGAACGCGGGAGTCCAGCGCCCAGTGCACCATGACCATGTCGTCACTGCCTCCTGTACACGCGCACGTAGTCGACGAGCATCGTCGCGGGAAAAATTGCGTCGGACTGCGGATTACCATCGAAATGCCCGCCGACCGCCTGATTCAGAATGACGAAGAACGGCTGATCGAAAACCCACTGGCCATACTGCTCGACTTGACTCAGCGCGATCGAGTAGTGGAGGGTGTCGTCGATGTAATAGCGAATGAGAACCGAATCCCACTGGACCGCGAACGTGTGGAAGTCTGCCGCGTAGGAGCCGCTTGTCAGTGTGCGCGCGTGCACGAACGGTGTATTCCCCGAGTAGCCCGGCCCGTGCACCGCCGAGCTTGCCGTGATTGGGGCGCTGCCGCGGTTTTCCATGATGTCGAGCTCGCCACAGGTCGGCCATCCCACCGTCCCGATGTTGGTCCCGAGCATCCAGAATGCCGGCCAGAGTCCCTGTCCCGCGGCGAGCCGGATGCGTGCTTCAACGCGCCCGGCGGTGACCGGCATCTTGTCACGCGTCGTGATCTTCGCGGAGGTGTATCCACAGGGACCGTAGTAGCACGACAGACCCGTGGCGACACGCGCGACGATCTTGAGCTGTCCCTGACCATTCACAGCGATGTTGGCGGTATCCGACGTGTAGTATTCTCTCTCCTCGTTGCCCCAGCCGCAGTTGCCCTGCGAACACCCGTCGCCGATGTCATAGCGCCAGTACGCCGTGTCGATCTGCGTTCCGGCCGCACCATTGAACTCATCGCTCCATACCAATGTCCACGCTGGCGGCGGTGGAGGGGGCGGCGGAGGAGGTGGCGGGGGTGGGGGGGAGACCACGCTGCCGGCACCACCGGACGCGCAGGCCAGGAGCGCTCCCCACGCGAGCGCCGGGACGATATGACGCCTAAAGATGCGCAGCACGGCGCCAGTGCTCGGCAATCACCGCGTGGCCGGCAGCGGTCGGATGCACGCCGTCCGCCGCCCAATACTGCGGCGGCGCCACGCGCGCTTTCTCGTTGAAAACGGTCTGCAGCGGAATGAAGGTGGCACGGGCGCCGGCCGCCACACGCGCCGCGGCCGCGCGCCGCTCATCGAACTCCGGAAACCAGCGCGCGTCTACAGCTCCAGTGCGCAGTACGAAAGGCTCGAGCACGATGAGCTGCAGGGTGGGCAACGCTTGCCGCGTCTGCTGCAAGAGCGCGGTGTACTGGTCTTCGTAGTCTTTCACCGTCCCCGTATAGCCGTGATCGAGCTTGTGCCAGAAATCGTTCACGCCGATGAGGATGCTCAGCACGTCCGGTTTCAAGTCCAGCGTATCGGTCGTCCACCGCTGCTGCAGGTCCGGCACTTTGTTTCCACTGATGCCGCGATTGTAGAACTCGATGCCTTCGGTCGGCCTGGCTGCCAGCACGGCGGAGGTAACGAGTAGCGGGTAGCCGCTGCCCAGCGCGCCCGCGCTGTTCGCCTCGGCGAGAGACCGGTTGCGACCGCAATCGGTGATGGAGTCGCCTTGAAACAACACCACCTTGCGCTTGAGCGACGCCGCGAGATCCGGCGCCGTCACTGGGAGTTTCGCGACACTGAGCGCGGCTGCCGTGGTCGCGATGAATGCACGACGGTCGATATTGTTCGCCACATTGCCTCCGACGTTCGTGATGGTGGCGCCGCACGAGGGGAGAGGGACGGGGGGGCTCACGCCGCGCCGCACTGGACATACAGGACCATGGCGCGCAGGCCCTCCCGCAGGCGTTCAGTCACCGGAAACTCCGTGGCGCCCAACGTGGCCCGCACCGTCTTGGCCCGCAGCAGCTGAATCAGGTCATTGGGTGTGATCAAGACGGATATATGCTCCAGCGCACCGGGGAAGCTCGAGGGCGCGCTGACCGCCATGCCGGGCCCCGCGGTGATGGAATCGCCGTTGTCCAGCCGAAAGCGCACGATGCGCTCCTCCGGCGGGCGCGCCGCCGGACTCAGCACCAGAAAGTCCAGCTGCAGATCCGGCAGGGCCGCCGGCGGTCGCGACGCGGGCTGCATGATGGCCGTGATTCCCTTCACGCCATGGCTCGCCGGCACGACGCCTGGTTCCGGTGGCAAGACCACGATGGTACTGTGCCGAAGGGAGTCGTATGACGCCCGGAGGCGATCGGCCGGTGGCAAGCTGTCGATTTCGAGCTCTTCCATCGCCGCCGCGCACGCGCCGGGCCGAAGGGGGCCAGGGTCCTGCCGTGCCGCCTGCTTTGAGGCGCACGCCGGAAGCAGCGCGAGCGACGCTGTGACGCAGATCAGGGTCGCTCCGATGCCGAGGCTGTGAACGGCCACGTCTGTCCTTTCCATGACCACAGGGCGAAGCAGAGGACTCCCAGCACCAACGCACCCAATCCGAACGCCATCACGGTCCAGGGTGTCGTGGCAAAGATGAAGACCCACCCCAGTAGCGCCACCAGACTTGGCAGCGGGTAGAGCCACATGCGGTACGGTCGCGGCAGATGCGGTTCTCGCCGGCGCAGCAATGTCACCGCAACGATCTGGCCGATAAACTGCACGAAAATGCGCAAGGTGACGAGCGCGAAGATCACCGTATCGAGGGAGACAAAACCCGCCAGAATGGAAAAAACGCCCAGGACGACGAGAGAGACGTAGGGAAAGCCCTGGGACGGGTGCACCCGCGCGAAGATCCGGAAGAAGTAGCCATCCCGCGCCGCCGCGTACGGGACGCGTGAATACCCGAGCAGCAGCGCAAACACGGAGCCGAACGCCGTCCACAGGACCAATGCCGTGAACACCGCGGCAATCCGCGATCCATACAGGCGCTCCATGAAAATCGAGACGACGAAATTCGCCTGCGGGTGGTCGGCCGCCGGCACGAATTCACGCCACGGCACGACGCCGATGATCGAGAAATTGATGGCGATGTAGATCAGCGCGACCGCTACCGTGCTGAGGATGATCGAGCGCGGAATTACCCGGCCCGGATTCTCCACCTCGTCACCGATGTAGCAGACGTCGTAATAACCGAGGTAGTCGTAGACGCCGATCGCGGACGCGGCGCCGAGTCCGGTCAAGAACTGCCGCGAAAAGGTGAACGCGCCTGGCGGAAAGTCGAACGCGAGCTTCGGGTCGAAGTGCGAAACACCGGCCACGACCACCACGACGACCGTCACGATCGTGCCGACCCACAGGGTTACGGTGATCGTGGCGATCGAGGTGATCCGGCGATAGAGCAGCACGATGTTCAGCACCCCGACCACGATGATGACCGCCATCGTTTGCCACGATGTGATGCCCTTCCAGATGTAGCCGAGGTATTTCGCGAAGCCGATGTAGCCGGACGCGATCTCGAGCGGACCGCTGAAGACGAATTGCCATACGAACAGGAACGCCATGAGACGTCCGAACCGCTGCGCTCCATAACCGCGGCGCAGGTAGCCGAACGAGCCACCGGAGCCGGGCAAGGCGGCGCCGAGCTCACTCCACACCATGCCGTCGCACAGCACGATAATCATCGCAACGGCCCAGCCCAGCATGGCCTGCGGCCCGCCGAGCGCGGTCATCAGCAGGGGGATCGTGATGAATGGCCCGATCCCCATCATGTTCGTCATATTGAGCGCCGTGGCGTGCAGCAGGCCAAAGCGGCGCGTCATCGTCGCGGGCGGAGCCGCCGGGGCCGAATCCATCTACTTGCTGGCGACCTTCAGGCCGGTGGTGACCGATTCCAGCTCGTGCAAGCGGACCGTCGTTGCCTGCACACAGACGATCAGCCCTCCAGCCGATGGGCGGTGACCCGGCACGCAGCGCATGCTGATGTAGACACCTGCGGGATGCAGCAGATCGAGCCGGTATTCGCCTGACTCTCCCTGCCAGGACACGGTGTCGCTCAGGAATTTCGACACCTTGAACCCACGTCGAGCCCCCGTCACGAATGCGCGAAACCCCGTCTCACTCACGCGAGTCAGCTTGGCCACGATGATGGTGATCGCCGCCCCGGTTTGGGTGTCCTGGAAAACCCAGGACACCATGCTGGGCGTCTTGGCGAACGCGCTGTCCATCTTGCGCTGCAGCTCCGGACTGGGGATGAAATCGGGGCTCGGGAGCGGCAGCGCAAAGCCGAACGCGGCGTGGCGGAGCGAGTCCTTTGTCACCTGCAGGCCGTGTCGCTCGGCATCGGTCACGCGGGTGTCCGCGAATCGGGTGGCCAGCGCGGCGGTATTGAGCAGGAAGAGTGTGCCGGTCGTGAAGAAGACGAGTCTCGCCCTTCCCACGCGCGTGCGCCCCCGTCCGATGACGCGCGCGACGCCGTAGACGACGAGACAGATGAGCACGTGAATCGTGACGGCAGCGAGGACAGCACCGACCAGGAACGGTGCGCCTTCATCGCGCGCGTTGGTCAAAACGACGGCAAGCAGGCTGTCGACCACCAGCACAATGGCTGCGGCGCTCCACCAGATGAGCGTTGGATCGCCCTGCCGCTGTGGGCGGTCTGAGACGGGCGATGGAACGTCTGGCATCACACCCGGCCCTTGTGACGGAGGGCGCCACACGTGACGGCGAGGCTATCGGGGGGGGGGCGCGTAGCGCCCAGCAGCCGGCGCGCGTCGACCGCGAGCGTGTCCGCGCTGGTGCGCGCCGCGGCGTACGCGTTCTCACAGTCGCGCCGTTCGAGCAGTTGCAGCGGCGCCCGCCGCGCCTGCACGTACCACACGATAAGGCTGATGACGACCAGGAGCATCACGACCTGCCCCCCGCGCCGAGGCTCTTTCAAGCCTTGGCCTTGGGATTCTTCCACAGATCGATCGGTTTGGCCACGCCCTTCGGCCGGAACGGCAAGGTGACCTTCCTGCCCAATCCCGCCGAGGCGTAAGCAGCGTACAGCACCTCCTGCACGACGCGTCCAGTCTCACCGTCGGAAATCGGCGCCTCCTTGCCGCGCACGCAGCGCGCAAAGTGCCGCATCTCCTGCGGGAACCCGTAATTCCAGTGCTCCTCGAAAACGGGATACGTCCAGCCTGTGGTGGACGCGGCCTTCTCGACGGCGTACCCGAATCTGACTTCGGAATACGTCGGCAGGGCGTTGCCCATGAGCATGTCGGCGTAGGTCTGCCCCTTTGCTCCGAACACCTCGATGGAGTCGTCCATGCCGCCGGGCCGATTCCAGCTGTTCTCGACGACGCCGATCGCGCCGCTGTCGAACTCGATGATCGTGATCGCTTCGTCCTCCCCCTGCGTGCGATCGCCGTGCACCTGGGTCGCCATGTGCGAGTAGACGCTTTTCACGTTCGGCTTGCCGAGGAACCACCAGCAGAAGGCGATGCCGTGGCAACCCAGATCCATCACCGCGCCGCCGCCCGACTGGTTGACGTCCCAGAACCACTCCGCATGCGGTCCCGAGTGCTTCTCCCCCTGCTTCACGAGGTGCACGCGACCGAATGCCCCTTCGTCCGCCATTTGTTTCGCCTTCACGTACTTCGGAGCGAAGAACAACTCCTCAGCGTACAACAACAGCACGCCTGCCGTGCGGCAGGCATCGATCATTGCGTCGGCCTCCTCCAGCGTGATGCAGAGGGGCTTCTCGCACACCACGTGCTTGCCGGCCTGCGCCGCATCGATCGTGATTTGCGCATGCACGCGATTGGGCGCCGTGACGGAGATCAATTCGACGTCGGGGTTGCGCAACAGCTCGCGGTAGTCGGTGTAGACGTGCGGGATGCCGTGTCGCTGCGCAAAACTCGCCGCCTGTCCTTTGGTCGGCGATGCCACGGCGATGACTTCGCTCTCCTCCGGCATGGCTTTGACGGAGCTCGCGATGCAGTCCGCCTGAAAACGCGAGCCGATGATGCCGATTTTTACTTTGGACATGTCAGACTAAGGTGCGGTCTGACAGCAGACCTGAGAAGGGGAGTGGGCGGCGGGCTCAGGGGGATGTTCCTTGACGCTTCGACACCACCGTGAAATTGAGGTTCCCGCTCTCCTTGCCGGGAAACGCTTCGACATGAGTGAAATCAGGAAGCACAAAGTCGGCCTTCAACTCCTTGGCTGAATGCGTCGTGGTGAGCCCAACGACACGGCAACCAGCGGCACGCGCAGCCGCAATGCCTGGAGGAGCATCCTCGAAAACCAGGCAGGAGCCGGGATCGACGCCGAGTCGCCGCGCACCCAATCGATAGCCTTCGGGAGAGGGCTTGCCGTGCACGACGTCATCGCTCGTGATGAGCCGTGCGGGCACCGGCACTCCGGCAGCAGTGAGCCGCTCCACCGCCAATGCTCGACCGCACGACGTGACAATCGCGCGCGCCTGCTCCGGGAGGGACGAGAGAAACGCGACGGCACCGGGTACCGGCCGCAGGCCAGCAAGATCTCCGAGCTCGGCGGCGTCGAGCCAATCGACTTCTTCGTCACGCGCGAGCGCCGGGTTGATCGCCTGCAGTGTGTCGCGGGCGCGCCG
>DASZCG010000065.1:0-10674 GCA_035943355.1 Gemmatimonadales bacterium | reverse complement strand
GCCGAGGGCCGGCGCGAGCCGCCGCAGCTCGGCGGGCGCGCGGTCGTACCGCGCCAGCGGCGCCAGCCGGCTCGCCGCGCCGGCCACGAGCGCCCACCCGTCGCCGGTGAGCACGTCGGCACCGGACTTGGTACCCCAGTGGACGAGCGCTTCGCGTTCGTCTTCGGTGATGGCTTCGATGAGGACGACGAGAGGCTGGATGCCGGTGGCGGCGAACCAGGCGGGCTGTGCGTCCCAACCGCGGGCCGCGAGCGCCGCGCGCACCGCTTCCGGCGTGTGCGCGGCGAGCGCGGTGACGTTCATGTGAAGACTATCGCAGCGCTTGGACGACGCGCAGCCGGGACGCGCGCCACGCGGGGAAGAAGCCGCCGACGACGCCCATCAGGACGCCAAACGCGATGCCAAGCACCAACAACAAAGGCGTCACGCGGAAACTAAAGGCAATCTCACTAAAGCTCGTCCAGTTTGTGGTACTGGTCACGATGCCGTTAATGGGCAGGGCCAGCAACGCACCCAGCACCGCTCCAATCGTTGCGATGAGCAGACATTCCGCAAGGAAGCTGAGCAACACCTGCGATGGCCGGAACCCGACCGTCAGCAATACGGCGATCTCCGGTGTGCGTGCGGCTACGGCCGCGTACATCGTGTTCACGGCTCCAAAGATCGCGCCTACCGCCATGATCCCGGTGACCCCGAACGCGAGCACCTTCAGCATGATGCCGAGAATGCCGACTTGCTTCGCGTAAAACTCGGACTCACGGTGGACATCGACGCTCAGTTGCGGATCGGCTTCGAGGGCGCGTTTGGCGTCGTCGAATGCGCCGGCGTCCTTGAGCCGGAAAGTGATCGACTGGAATACCTCTCCCCGAAACACCGGCATGACCTGCTCGTTCTCGGCCCAGATTTCGGACTCGAATGCCGAGCCGGCGGCGGAGAAGTGGCACGCCACCGTCCAGTCGCGTCCCGCGAAGTGGAGCGCGGCACCGATGTCGAGGTGGTCGAACCGGCCGAGCAGCTTGCGTCCGACGCAAATCTCCATGCGTCCCGAGGTCGGCCGATTGCCGGCTACGACCTGAATGTTGGAACGCACCGACCACGCCGCTTCGCTGACGCCGCGCACCACGACGTTCGCGACGGCCGTGGGGTTGTTGGGCCGCGGGAGCGGGACCAGCACATACACTTCCGCACTCACGAGCGGCCGGCCATCGGTCCCGGTAGCCACGTGCGGCGACGCGGCGAGTACCCTCGCGCTTTCGCGTGAGATCCCGCTCGCCAGCTCGGAATCGGCGCCCTTGCGAAGCACGAGCGCGTTCCGCTCTGAGCCCGTGCGCGCCAGCGCCGCCTGCAGTCCCTGTCCCAGCGCGAGCATGCCGATGAAAACGGACACGACGAGCGCGATACCCACGGCCGTGAACGTCGTCGAGACGGGCCGTTGCATCATGCTGCGGGCGTTGTAGACGAGCGGAATCATTCGACTCTCCGCAGCGCTTGGACTATCGGCAGGCGCGCCGCGCGCAGCGCCGGCACCAGACCGCTCGCCAACATCAGCCCAAGGGCTAGCAGCAGGCCCAACAGCATCGTCATCGGCGTGACGGTGAACCCGGGGAGGAAGCCGAAGCCCTGAAACTTGATCAACGGATAGAAGCCTTTGGCGATCCCCAACCCGATCACCGCGCCGACGAGCGCGATCACCCCCGCTTCCACCAGGACCAGCGTGAACAGGGTGCGGTTGGAAAACCCGATCGTCTTCATCACGGCAACTTCTCCGGTGCGCTCGCTGGCGCTCATCATCATCGCGTTGGCGGTAATGAGCAGGATCGCAAAGACGACCGCGGTGCCGATGGTCCCCATCAGCAGGCTGACGTTCCCGAGCATCGTCGCGAAACCGGCCTGGAACTCCTTTTCCGTCCCGGTTTTGGTGGCGGCGCTCGAATTCCGGAACTGGTCGTCGATCTCCTTGGCGACCGCGGCGGCGCTGTCGGCATTATCGATCTCGACGATGAACCACCCCGCGATGCCCGCGTGCCCCAACCGCTCGTCGAAGTAATCGTGATGGAAGAACAACACGTTGTCGCCAATCGCGGGATCGCTGGGCTCGTAGATGCCGCGGATCGTGAACGTCCAATCGCCCGGGAAGATCGTCCCCTGAATCGTGATGTTCTGATCGACTTTCCAGCCAAACTTGTCCGCGATACCCTTCCCGACGAGTGCCGCCGTGCGTTCGCGGAGAAACGCTTCCTTCTGATTCTCCGGCAGTTTGATCTCCGGGTACATTCCGAGGTACGACTCGGGATCGATGGCAAACTTCGGAAAGAAGTCCCTGGCATTCTCACCGTACTTGCCGCCGAACCAATTCGCCCAGCTGACGCTGCGCACGCCTCTCAAACCCTTGATTTTGTTGGCATACGAAACCGGCAAGATGAAGACGATGCCGGTGGCGTTTGTGGCGACAAGGCGCCGCGCGCCGCCGAATTGGGAATTCGTATGCAGGGTGGTGACCACGGACCGAAGCGAGGCAAAGAGAAACAGCGCCAGCGCGACGCTCAGGATCGTGAGGGCCGTCCGCAGCTTGTGACGCCGCAGGTTCGCGGTAACGAGGTGCAGGTACTTCACCGCGCCGCCCCCGCCGCGCCCGCCGCGCCCGCCGCCCCCACCGCCCCCACCGCCGCGGACATGCGTGGCTTCTCGATCAAATCGCCCTTCTCGAGATGCAGGATCGTCTTGGCGCGTTCGGCGGCATGGGTGTCGTGCGTGACGATGATGATCGCCTTCTTGAACTCATTGTTGAGACGCTGCAGCAACGTCAGCACCTCCTGCGAGCTCTTGGCGTCGAGCTGGCCGGTAGGCTCGTCGAGCAGCATCAACGTTGGGTCCGCAACGATGGCGCGCGCGATGGCTGTGCGCTGTTCCTGGCCGCCCGACAGCTGGCGCGGATAGTGATCGGCGCGATCGCTGAGACCTACCACGTCCAGCGCGATCCGCACGCGCTCCTGCCGCTCCTTCCCCGACAGGCGCGTGAGCAGCAGGGGCAGCTCGACATTTTGGTAGGCCGTCAGCACCGGTAAGAGGTTGAATGACTGGAACACAAAGCCGATGTTGCTGGCCCGCCACGCCGCCAACTGCCCCGGCGTCATCGCACTCACCACCGCGCTCCCGACGCGCACGATCCCCCGCGTCGGCTTGTCGAGTCCGGCGATGAGGTTGAGGAGCGTCGATTTGCCGGATCCCGAGGGGCCCATCAACGCCGTGAAGCTGCCCGCCTCGATATCGAGCGTGAGTCCGGTGAAAACGTCGATGCGCTGTGTGTCGCGCTGAAATGACTTGTAGACGTCGCGAATCTCGACCAGTGCCATAGCTATCCCGGTGCAGGATTGGATTTGGTAGGGGCGCAGCATGCTGCGCCCCTACATGCCCATCTCATATCGATACTGGATCACTGCGTGGTTTTTACGCGTTGGCCCTGTTTCGGAATTTCAATGCCGCCGACGAGCAGCTGTTCCCCGCCGGCCAAACCCGAACGAATCTCGCGGAAATTACCGCTGACGGGACCTGCGTCAACGTCACGACTTTGTAACCGCCCGTCGCGCACGATCCACACGACGTCCCGGCCATTCTCCGAGCGGACCGCGTCTGCGGGCACGATAATCCGCGGCCGCTCGACGGTCTGCTGGGTAGCCGCGGTTGCGGCCCGCGGCGCCTGCAGAAACTCCACTTTCGCGCCCATCTCCGTCAGAATGCGCGGATCGCGGTCCACGATCGCCACCTTCACCTGCACCGTCGCCCGCTGGCGATCGGCCGTCGGCACAACCTGACGCACCGCGCCACGGAATGCCGTGTCCGGATAGGCATCGAGCGTGATGCGCGCCTGTTGCCCGCTCGAGATCCGGGCGATGTAGGCCTCGTTGACGTCGACCTCGACCTCGAGCGTCGCGAGATCGGCCATCGTCGCGACCGCGCCGCGCGTGAGGCCGCCGCCGACCGACGGCGCGACCACTTCGCCGACTTCGGCTTCCTTGCGCAGCACGGTTCCCGTGAACGGCGCGCGAATGTAGGTGTTCTCGAGATTGGCCTGGGCCACGCGGAGCGCCGCGGCCGCGGCATCGACCCGCGCCTGCTGCGCCGCGACACGCGCGTCGCCCTGCCGGGCCTTGCTGTCGGCGTTCTCGACTTCCTGCGTCGAGACGAGATTGGGATTCTGCGAGTGAATGTCGCGCACGCGCACGAACTCTCGCTGCAGCTGATCGCGATCGGACTGCGTCTCGATCAGCGTCGCCCTCGCGCTCGCCAGCTCCGCATCCGCCTGGCCGACGGCCGCGGCGTAATCGGCGTTATCGAGGCGGGCGATGATGTCGCCCTTGTGAACGTTCGACCCTTCACTGACGTTGAGGACCGCCAGGCGTCCGGGGATTTTCGCGGAGACGGCGGCTTTGGTGCGCGCGACCACATATCCGTTGGCGACAACCACCACCGCGCCGTCGCGACCGCCTCCGGCCGCCCCTGCACCGCCGCTGTTTGCCGCGACGGTCACCACCTGCACAGGCACCGCGCCGCCCCGGCGCAGCAGTAGCGCCGCGACGCCGAAGATGAGCACCGCGGCGCCAACCAGCCATAACACGCGACCCAGCGCCCGCCTGACCGCGGGCGGTGGGTCGTCGCGATTGATTCGGAGCTTGGAGAGATCTGCGGTCGGGGTGACGCTCACGCCCCGGCGGGCTCAGGCGGCGGATTGCGCAGCACCCCGCCCGAGGTCCTCGACGCCTGCGACTTCTCTTTTTCCGACTCGTTCTCGGCGCGCGGCGTCGGCGTCGCGGGCGGTACGTACGGCGGCAACGGCTGGCCGGCGACCACCATCTCCACCAGCTCGCGCTCCAGCGTCTCGCGCTCGAGCAGCGCCGCGGCGAGGCGGTCGAGCGCGGGCCGGCGTTCCGTCACGATGCGCGTGGCGTCGCTGTACGCGCGCGTGAGGATGGCCTTCACCTCTTCGTCCACGAGCTGCGCGGTGCGGTCGGAGATCTCCCGCCGCTGCACGACTTCGCGCCCCAGGAAGATCTCCTGCTCCCGGTCGCCCACGGCGATCGGGCCAATCACATCGCTCATCCCGAACTGCGTCACCATGCGGCGCGCGATGTTGGTCGCCTGCTGAATGTCCTGCGCGGCGCCGGTGGTCACCTTCTCAGGACCGAAGACGAGCTCCTCCGCCACGCGCCCGCCGTATGCCATCGCCAGGCGCGACTCGATCGAGCGCTTGGTGTACTTGTGCAGCTCTTCTTCGGGCAGATAGGCCGTCAGACCGAGCGCGCGACCGCGCGGAATGATCGTGACCTTGTGCAGCGGATCGGCGTCGGGCACGGTGAGGCCCACGAGTGCGTGTCCCGCCTCATGATAGGCCACGAGCCGCCGCTCCTCATCCGACAGCACGCGGCTCTTCCGCTCGAGGCCCAGCATCACCTTGTCCTTCGCGTCCTCGAAGTCCTGGCCGTCCACCTGCGACTTGTTGCGACGCGCAGCGAGCAGCGCGGCTTCGTTGACGATGTTGGCGAGCTCGGCGCCTGCCAGGCCCGGCGTGCCGCGCGCGATGCGCTCCAGGTTCACACCCGGCGCCATCGGGATCTTGCGGACGTGCACGCGCAGGATCTGCTCGCGACCCTTGAGATCGGGCATGTCGACCACGATCTGACGGTCGAAGCGCCCGGGCCGCAGTAACGCGGGATCGAGAATGTCGGGGCGGTTGGTGGCGGCGAGCAGGATCACGCCTTCATTCGATTCAAACCCGTCCATCTCGACGAGCAGCTGGTTCAGGGTCTGCTCGCGCTCGTCATGCCCGCCGCCCAGGCCGGCGCCCCGGTGGCGGCCGACCGCATCGATTTCGTCGATGAAGATGATGCAGGGAGCGTGCGCCTTCCCCTGCTCGAACAGGTCGCGCACGCGCGAGGCGCCGACGCCGACGAACATCTCGACGAAGTCGGAGCCCGACATCGAGAAGAACGGCCGGCCCGCTTCGCCCGCGACGGCTTTCGCGAGCAGCGTCTTGCCGGTGCCCGGCGGCCCCACGAGCAAGGCGCCCTTCGGCAGGCGCCCGCCCAGGCGCTGGAACTTCTGCGGGTCTTTCAGGAAATCGATGATTTCTTCGAGCTCCTGCTTGGCTTCGTCGCACCCCGCGACGTCGGCGAACGTCACTTTCGGCGTATCGCCCGCGAGCAGCTTGGCTTTCGACTTGCCGAACGCGAACGCGCGGTTGCCGCCCTGCTGCATCTGGCGCAGCATGAAGATCACGAGGCCGAAGAGCAGCAGGTACGGCAGAAACGTCAGCAGCACCACGCCGAGCGATTGGCCGGATTCGCGCGCGCGCACGTCCACGCCCTTGGCGCTGAGCGACTCGACCCACTTGTCGTCCGCCTCGAACGGCAGCAGGACGTTGAACCGCTCGACCGTCTGCCGCTTCACGACCACGGGCCGCTGGAACTGGCCGCGGACCTTCTGGCGCTCCGCGATCTCCACCGACTGCACGTTCCCGGCGTTCAACTCCTCGATGAAATTCGTGTAGGTGATTTCGGCTTCTTCGCGGCGGCGGCTCGAGGCGAGCTGCACCAGCGCGATAGTCCCGACGATGAGGAGCGCCCAGAACGAGAGCGTCCGCAGCATCCGGGCCCAGTTGAATTCCCGCGGCGGCGGGGGGAGACGATTGGCCATCTACGTCAGACTCGCGATATAAGGAAGGTGCCGGAAGTTCTCGGCATGATCCAGGCCGTAGCCGACCAGGAACAGCCGTGGCGCATCGAGACCCGCGAACCTTGCTTCCAGCTCCAAGTGTTCAGCGAGATGTTTGTGCAACAACGCGCATATCTCCAGACTTTGCGGGCGGCGCTCGCGTAACAGCCCGATCAGCTTGTTCAGCGTCTTGCCGGTGTCGATGATGTCTTCGACCAGCAGGATGTGCTTCCCTTCCAGCTCCGTCTCGGGATCGTACACGAGTCGCACGTTTCCGCTCGACACGGTTCCTTCGCCGTAGCTCGATGCTACGAGAAAGTCCACTTGCAGCGGCCGCTCGATCCGCCGCACGAGATCGCTCAGAAAGATGAAACTGCCCTTCAGCAGACCCAGCACGAGCAGATCGCCATCGGGATAGGCCTCGGTGATCTCGCGGCCCAGGGCGCGGACCCGCTCGGCGATCGCCTCCTCGTCGAAGACGATACGCTTGAGCTCACGTCCGCCGGTCTGTTTGAGCTGAGTCGAACTCTGTAACATCCAGCCTCACCGCGTGTGTTCCGGGCACGGGCAGCCCTTCCCCACTCCGACAGATGCCCGGCACCCAGAGAATCGTTTCGCCACGACTGACGACGGGATAGCGCGACCGCTCCTTGCGCGGCACGCGCGCTTCCATCAAGACGCGCCGCAACGGCCGGTGACCCACGCCGCCGAGCGGAGCGATCTCGTCGCCTGGTTTGGGCGGTCGCACCTCCCATGCAGACCCGTCAACCCACGTCGTCCACGCCGAGCGCTCGATCCGATCGGGCGCCAAGGCTTGTGACCACTTGATCTCGAATCCGCCAAACAGCGCCGACCCCGCCGCGCCGCTGGGTGACACGGATTCGAGTGCACAGCCCACCGCAGCCGGCGTCCGGCGGCTGACACGCAGCAGATCGAACTCCACATCGGCAGACCAGCCATCGCCCAGCGGCAGGTGACGTCCCGACTGTCCCCGCGCCAGCGCCACAAGACGACGCGCGCGCGTTGGGCCGAGTACCAGGCCGGCTCGGCGGGCCGCCGCGCGCAAGAGCGCAACAGACAATGCGTTATCATAGCCGCACACACTCGCGCGGGCAACGGCGAAGCTTTCTCCCTGCACCACAAGCCCCAGATCAGGAGTGAGATCCAGCACGCGATCCCACGCGGCCCGATCGCCCGCGGCATGCCGCCCGAGTGCCAGCAGGTCGCCGCGAAGTGTAGATCCGAGCCGTTCGCTGAGCAGTGGTAACAATGTCGTGCGCACCCACGATCGGAGATGGCGAGGATCACGATTTGCGGGGTCGTCGTACACCGGCAATCCACGCGCCGTCGCGTGCTCGACCAGCTCGCGCCGGGTGAACGGCAACAGGGGACGCACCAGCCCCCCGCGGGCCCGTTGCCCGATGCCGGCGAGCCCCGCGGGCGCGCTGCCACGCAACGTGCGCAGCAAGACGGTCTCGATCTGATCGTCCTGGTGATGCGCCGTCACGATGTACTTCGCGCCGCGACGGCGTTGCACCTCGCGCAGCCACGCGTATCGCGCGCGCCGGGCTTCGGTTTCAGTCGCGTCCGGTCCCAGCTGCAGCTCGGTCGTTTCGAACGGCAGCCCATATGTTCTCGCGAGTTTGCCGACCGCCTGCCCGACCGCCCGCGCGCCCGCCTGCATTCCATGATCCGCATGCGCAACGACAAGGCTCAACCGCAGGTCGGCGGCCACACGGCTCAACACGTCGAGCAGCGCGACGGAATCGGGTCCACCCGAAACGGCAACGATCGCTTCGCCCGGCTCGCGAAACAGCCGGCCTGCAACGACGTGCGCGAGAAAGCGCTCCGGAAGCGACCGCTCAGTGGCCATGTATCTTGAAGTATGCTCCAACCCGACCTCACCTACCAACTACTGCGCAATCTCACATCTCCGGTCGTCGCGATCACGTCGGAACGGCGCGGCAAAGCAAACGGCATGATCTCGGACGCGGCCGTGCGCGCCTCGATCGTGCCGTCGGTGCCCCGCCTCTCCGTCTACATCCACAAGTTCAACTACAGTCACGACATGATTTTCGAGACCGGGCGCTTTGGACTCCACCTGCTGCACACGCAGCAGTTCGACATCGTGCGCCGGTTGGGATTCTTCAGCGGCCGGGACCAGGACAAGCTCGCGGGCATTCCGCATCACACGGGTACGCTGGGCGTCCCGGTGCTGGATGAGTGCTTCGCGCATTTCGAGTGCAACGTCGCCAACGTGATGGACACCGGCAGCTCGACGCTGTTTCTCGGCGACGTGCTCGCCGTGGGGTGCGGTGCAGCAGCCGGGTCCGAGCCGCAGGGCGAGCTGCTGACGGCGACTTACTTCCGGAGCAACATGCCCGCCGAGTGGCGCCTCGAGTACGAGGCCAAGTTGGCGGATGCGCAACGTGCTGCGGCAGAGATGTCGCGCAACATCAAGCCGGTGGCCTGGAAAAGGAGCTGATAGAAAGGCGTACGCTCGGCAACCGCTGTCCGTGAGGACGCTGTCGCCGAGCGCGGGCTTCAGTCTGTGAATCGACGACGGGCTATCTTTTCAACAGCGCACTCAGGCCGAGCCCAATTCCCCAGTTGCCGTTGTAGCTGACCAGGTAGGACTTGTTGGCGGCATTCGGCATGAAGTCCGCGCGCCCATCGAGCCGCCAGGCAACCGTTTTGTTGATCCGGTGGCGCAGGCCGACGATGCCCCCGACGCCGCTGTCCTCCGCCTCGTAGCTGCCCGTGTACTTGTTTTTGACATAGCCGATGCCGAAAAACAGCTCGGCGCGGCTGACCGGTGGTACCTCGTAGACGGCGTACACGTGGAGCGGGCTGTACTTGGCCCCGTTGTTCGATGCGCTCGCGTAGTCGACTTCGACGGCCAGGTAGGGAAACAGGTTCACTCCGGCTCGCCCGCCGAAACCGAACGGGTTGTCCACCGCGAGCGAGTTGTCGGCATTGAAGTAGGCGGCGAACGCACCGAGTTCGAACGAGCCTCGTTTCTGGGCTGCCGCTGGCAACACGCCAGCGACTGCCGCCCCGGTAACGAGCAGCAATACGCGGAACGTCATGACGGCCCCCCTATGGGGTGGATGACAGTGTCAGAATCTGGTGTCGTCACAAGAAGGGCGATAGGGGAAGGGGACCGACGGGGGACGCTCTTGGGACGCTGGAGTTTTTTGGAATAGCAGGGGTGGGATTCGAACCCACGACCCCGGCATTATGAGTGCCGTGCTCTCACCAGGCTGAGCTACCCTGCCACGTCGTGCGCTAGTTGACGCCGACCCTGCCCTGCACCGAGGCGATCAACTTGGCAGAATCGTAGCCGACCCCGTCCTTAAACACAATCGTAGGACTGCGAATCACCGACGGATCGGCGGTCAGGTCGCCCTTCAACACGACGAGGTCGGCGAGCTTGCCGGTCTCGACGCTGCCCAGCGTCTGCTGCACCCCGAGGATCTTCGCCCCGTTGAAGGTCATGATCTGGACGGCCTGCGCGGGCGTGAAGCCGGCCTCAATGAACAGCTCGTAATTACGCTGATCGCCGAAGCCTGCGAGCGCCCCGCCGATTCCGGTGGGGTCGACACCGGCGGCGAGCAGGCCGCCCGCCGCCACAAATGCCCGATCGAACTCCATCGCATTCTTGAACGCCTGCTGTGACACGAAGCCCGAGCCGCTCGAGTCGATCTGCCGCCGCTGCTTCAGGTAGGCGTCACGTACTTCGGGATCCATCGCCTGCAGCGTGCGCTCATCTTTCGTGGGTCGATTCGCCACGAACGGCTCGTACACGGCGAGGGTCGAGGTCATCGACACATGGTGTTGCACCATGGTTTGAATCGTGGCCTGCGCGGCGGTTCCCTTCGGATCGGACGCGCTGATCTGCGTCATCAGATTGACCGGACAGACATCGGCTTGCTTGCCGGTCGTGAAATCCGACGCGGTCAGCAT
>DASZCG010000064.1:0-5040 GCA_035943355.1 Gemmatimonadales bacterium | reverse complement strand
ATCTGCCCGGCCTCGATCACCAGAATCTGATCGGCGCTGCGAATCGTCGACAACCGATGCGCGATGACGAACGTCGTCCGGCCCCGCCGCAGCGCCCGCAATCCGTCCTGGATCTTGGCCTCACTCTCCGAATCGAGGCTCGACGTCGCCTCGTCCAGTACCAGGATGCGCGGATCGGCGAGAATGGCGCGCGCAATCGAGATGCGCTGGCGCTGCCCGCCCGAGAGCTTCACCCCGCGCTCGCCCACGACCGCGTCGTACTTGTCGTCGAACTGCTCGATGAATTCGTCGCAGTGCGCGACCCGCGCGACCGCCTCGATCTCCGCCCGCGCCGCGTGTGGCTTCGCAAACGCGATGTTCTCGGCGATCGTGCCGTCGAACAGAAAGTTGTCCTGCAGGACCACGCCGAGCTGGGTGCGATAGTCGGAGAGCCGGACCGTGTTGAGATCCCGGCCGTCCACGAGGACCCGCCCCTGCTCGGGGCGATTGAACGCCAGCACCAGGCTGATCAGCGTGCTTTTTCCCGATCCCGACGAACCCACGAGTGCGGTGGTCGAACCGGCGGGCGCACGGAACGAGACGTGCTTGAGCACGGGTACGCCGGGCTTATAGGCGAACGTCACGTGGTCGAACGCGATGTCACCGCGCACGATCCCCAGCGGCTGCCGCGCCGCGTCCTCGGCGTCCTCGGTCGTGACGCGGCGCAGCTCGTAGATGCGGTCGAGGCCCGCAAACGCCTCGGTGATCTGCGTGCCGATCGACGCGATGTTGATCAACGGCAGGGCGACCAGGCCCACGAAAATGACGTACTGGGCCATTTGTCCGAGCGTCATCTGTTGCGCGAGGACGGCTCGCCCACCCACCAGGATCATGATCACCGAGATGGCGCCGATCACCAGCTGCGCAAACGCGCCCACGCCGGAGATCCCGGTCATCGTCGTCGCCACGTTGCGGAACAGCTCGTGGGCACCGCGGGCGAAGACCAACCGCTCGCCCCGCTCCGAACGATACGCCTTCACGATGCGAATCCCACCCAGCGTCTCGGCGAGACGGCCGGTGACCTCGGCGTTCAGCTTGCCGCGTTCGCGGAACAAGGGACGGAGCTTCGAGAACGCGTAGGCCATCCCGCCACCGAACAGCGCCAGGACGAAGATGGACAAGGACGTGAGCCGCCAATTGAGCCAGAACAGCACACCGAGTGCGATCGTCCCGGTGACCAGGCCCCCGAGGAGCTGCACCAGCCCCGTGCCGACCAGATTCCTGATGCCCTCGGCGTCGGTCATGATACGGGAGATCAGGATGCCGGTTTTGGTCGAGTCGAAATACGCGACCGGGAGCCGCAACACGTATGCCTGGATGGACTTGCGCATATCCGTGATCGCCCGCTGCGCGGCGACGCCGAGGATCTGCGACAGGCCGAACGACGTGACCGACTGCACGATCGTCGCGCCGCCCACGGCCGCCGCGATGATGCCAAGCAGCTCGGCCCGCTTCTGTCCGATGACCCCATCGATGAGGTAGCGCGACGACCAGGGCAGCACGAGTCCCGCCAGGCGGTTCACCAGCATCAGCGTCAGCCCGATAGCGAGCCGGCTGCGATGTTGCCAGACGAGCTGGCGCGCCTCGCGCCAGGCATTGGAGTAATTGGGTTTCGGTTTCTTATCAGTCACGGCGAAGAAGGTTACCTGGTCGGGGCCGGCCTCACCAGGAGTCCGGTGGTGGAGACGCGCACTTCGTAAGTCGCGCCGCCCGCGGCCGTTGCGCCGATGAACGTCGCCGAGCCGTATTCGGCATCGACGAGGGGACGCAACACCCAGTAGCGACGAGCCAGATCGAAGGTGTTGAATGGCTTTGCCCTCGCAAGCGAATACACGGTGCGCTCGCGGGTTTGCTCGTCGCTCAGCGTGCGATACCGGCCGGCAATCCGATCGAGCTCGTAGACGGTCGTCAGGCCCAACAGATTTCCGATCGGGCGCCACTTCAGCACGTGCGCATCTACGTACACCGCGTCGCCGGCGAGATTGAACATGTGGAGGCTGCTATCGGCGAGCGTAACGGTCGCGCGGAAGTGCTGGGGACCGGTCGGCTCGGTGCGAATGGTCGCCGCGACCACCTCATTGGTGAGTGCGCGGTAACCTCGAATGCCCACGGTGATTGCGCCGCACAGGATACCGACGGAGAGGCACAGGGCGGCGGCGAGCAACCCAACCCCCGCGCTGACCCGGCGGCGGGTACGCCATGCCGACCCGGCCACGAAGATCAGCAGTACCGCCAGGAGGTCGAACGCGACCATGACGATTCGCACAATGCCAGTCATCCCCTACAGGATAAATGATGCCTGGCTCTGGCGCGAATTGAGCGCGTTTGCCACCTTGCACGCTCACTGAGAGAGGACCATGAAGCGCCCTACGCTGATCACCCTGGCGGTCATCCTCGTAGTCATCGCGCTGTTTTTCTACATGTCCACCGCGCGTGCCACGCAGGAATGCACGGTCTGTATGGAGTTCAACGGCCGCAGCAACTGCGCGACTGGGGCCGGCAACACGGCCGCGGAGGCAACCGAGACCGCGCACAGCACCGCATGCGGGCCGATCGCCAGCGGGATGAACGAGACGATCGCGTGTGGCAATCGCGCGCCACTCAACGTACAGTGCCGAACGCGGTGAGCACCGGTTTCGCGCTTCCCCGCGTCGCCATTCCCGCGGTCCTGCTCCAGACCGGTGGTGGCAAGCGCAGCGGCGAAGTCTATGTGATGGAGCGGGTGCCGCAGCACGCCGGCCACGAGACCGCACTCGACATGCTCAACCGGCCGGAGGGATTCTTCCCCTTTCGTCCCAAAGATGACGGCACGGCTGTTTTGCTCGTGAGCAAGGCGCGCACGGTGACGCTGACCGTGCCGCGGACCACCACGCCCGAGGACCCCGACCGGCTTTCTGCGGCGCGGACGGGCCGGCTCGAGCTGACGCTCGCCGACGGATCTCAGCTCAGCGGGTCGGCGACTATCGAGATGCCGCAGCATCACTCTCGCCTGCTCGACTATCTCAACGTGTCGGCGGAGCCGTTCTTCGCCATCACCGCCGCCGACGAGATTCACCTGGTGAACCGTGCGCATGTCCTCTATGCGCGGCCCGAGGATTGATCGATGCCGTCTCGCCTGGACCCCTTTGTCGACGCCATGCTGCGCGAACGCGCGGACCAGCTCTACTTGCTGCCCGACGAGCCGGTGACGCTCGTCAAGGACGGGAAGCCGCGCAGAGTCTCCAAGCAGCCGCTCACCGACCAGCACATCTACTCGCTGATGGTCGAGGTGGCGCCGCCCGAGGCGGCGGACAAGATCGACCACAACGCGGAGACCGAATTCGACTACGCGGCCAACGAAGGCCTCGTGCGGGTGCGAATCGTACCGGAAATGGGGCGACTGACCGCCGTGATCTCGGCGGTGCGGCCAGGGCCCGCGCTTTCCCCTGTTGCTGCCCCTCCCCCTCCCCCTCCCCCTCCCCCTCCCTCTCCCGCAAAACGGGTGTCAGCGCCGCAGGTACGACCTCGGATCGAGACGCCCGTCGCGCCCGCTTCGCTGCCGGTCGAATTCGCCACCTCCCAATTCCAGGCTGCCGAGCAGAGCCTCGGCAAGATGTTGAAGACCCTGGTGCACTCCGCGAGCTCGGACCTGCATTTGCGGGTGGGCGAGCCACCGCTGTTTCGCACCCACGGCGAGATCAAGCGCCAGGGCGGCGAGGCGTTGACCGTGAACGACCTCGAGCTGCTCTTGCTGTCGATCATGCCGGAGCGGAATCGCGCCGAATGGAAGGAATCGGGAGACACCGATTTCGCCTATGAAATCCCGGGGCTGGCGCGCTTTCGCGTGAATGCCGCGCGCGACCGCAAAGGGCCGGTCGCGGTGTTCCGCGTGATCCCGGCGAAGGTCGTAACCGTCGCCGAGATGGGGATAACTGAGGAAGTGCAGCGGCTGTGCTACCTCACGAAGGGACTCGTGCTCATCACGGGCCCCACCGGATCGGGCAAGTCGACCACGCTCTGCGCGCTGATCGACCTCATCAACCGGACGCGGAGCGATCACATCATCACGATCGAAGATCCGATCGAGTTCGTGCACGAAAACAAGAAATGCCTGATCACGCAGCGTCAGGTGCACGTGCACACCGAGAGCTTCAAGAGCGCGTTGCGCGCGGCCCTGCGTGAGGACCCCGACATCGTGCTGGTCGGCGAGATGCGCGATCTCGAGACCATCGCCATCGCGATCGAGACGGCGGAGACGGGCCATCTGGTATTCGGGACGCTGCACACCACCACGGCCGCGTCGACCGTGGACCGCATGATCGATCAGTTCCCCGCCGACCGCCAGGCGCAGATCCGCGTGATGCTGTCCGAATCGCTCAAGGGTGCGATCTCGCAGACGCTCTGCAAGAAGGTGAACGGCGGCCGCGTGGCGGCGCGCGAGATCCTGCTCACCACCCCCGCGATCTCGAACCTGATCCGCGAAGGCAAGACGTTCCAAATCCCGTCCATCATCCAGACGAGCAAGAAGCTCGGCATGATCACGCTCAATGACGCCCTGCTCGAGCTCGTCGAGAAGAAACTGGTCGAGCCGGACGAGGCCTACATGAAGTCGGTGGAAAAGGCGGGTCTGCTGGCGAGCCTGAAAGCCAAGGGGTTCAAGGTCTCGCTCACGCCCGAGGCTTAGCCTCTCTGTATGCGTGTGTGGCGGGGTTCACCCTACCCCCTGGGCGCCACGTGGGACGGCCAGGGGGTAAATTTTGCCCTCTTCTCCGAGCAGGGCACCGGTGTCGAGCTCTGTCTCTTCGCTGCTGCCGCTGACGCAGATCAGCAACAGATCATCAACCTCACCGAGCGGACGAATCAGGTGTGGCACTGCTACCTGCCTGACGTGCGGCCCGGACAGTTATACGCCTATCGCGTGCACGGCCCGTATGAGCCCGAGAACGGGCTGCGTTTCAATCCCGCCAAGCTCGTGCTCGATACGTACGCGAAGGCCATCACCGGTCAGGTGCGCTGGGACGA
>DASZCG010000063.1:0-5969 GCA_035943355.1 Gemmatimonadales bacterium | reverse complement strand
CTATTCGTGAGCTTATGGCGCCTGTGGTGCGAGTGCGAGACGGCGCAACGGCATCGTGGGAGCAAGCTCCCGAGGCAGGACTCGAACCTGCGACCCGCCGGTTAACAGCCGGCTGCTCTACCAACTGAGCTACTCGGGAATGAGGGCGGAAATATAGAGGCTAAGGGATTGGGAGACCATCTCGAGCCTCCGCAAGAACCGCCAGCATCATTCCGCTCAGAATCATTCCTGCACCCCCGGCTTGGCTGAGCGTAAACGTCTCGCCCCAATAGAGCCATGACGTCACGGCGGCAAAAACGGGCTCGAGACACAGGAGCAGCGACGCCCGTGCCGAGGACATGGAGCGCTGGGCTCGCATCTGCCAGACCAGTGCCACCGCCGTGGCGATCACGCCCGTGAACAGCAAGGCCGCGATCAAGCCCGCCGACCACGTCATGCGAACGGGCTCGAGGAGGAGCGTAGCGACCGAGACCCCCACGGTCGTCCCCGCGATCTGCAACCAGACCAGGCGGCGTGCCTCGTAGCGCCTCGACAGCTCCGTGACCGCGACGATGTGACCGCCGAATACGACCGCGGTGATCATCGTCCAGAGATCCCCGCGATTCAGCCCGCCGGCGTCCGGCGCCGTAAGGAAGTAGATGCCGACACCCGCGATCGCGAGTGCGATGAGCACCATCCATCCGGTGCGATGGCGGAGCACGAACAGCGCAACGAGCGGTGCGAGCACCGATGACAACGCGACGATGAACGCGGATCGAGCCGGCGTCGTGTACTGCAGCCCGATGGCCTGGCACGCGAAGCCGCTCGCGAGCAGGACGGTGAGCAGCAAGGCGCCGCGCAGCTCGCCGCGCGACCACGGTGCGCGGAAGTTGACGAGTGGGGCCAGCGCGACAGTCGCCAGCGCGAATCGAATGCTGAGAAAGGCCAGCGGCGTACTGAAGCTGAGGGCATTTTTGACGATCACGAAGCTCACGCCCCACGTGAGTGTGGCGGCGATGAGCAGCAGGTCGGCCCGGCGGGCCGGCGGGCTGGCGGGCGGACGGGCTGTCAAACCGCGGCCGCCGGAGTCAGTTCGCGGAGATATCGTCCCGTTGCTGAATTGGTTACCGCCGCCACATCCTCGGGCGTCCCGGCCGCCACGACGCGCCCCCCCTGATCGCCGGCGCCGGGGCCGAGGTCGATCACCCAGTCGGCGCGTTTGATCACGTCGAGATTGTGCTCGATCACGACGACCGTGTGGCCGGCGTCCACCAGCCGATCGAGCACCCGGCAGAGCACTCGCACGTCATCGAGATGCAGTCCCGTCGTCGGCTCGTCGAGAATGTAGAGTTTTCGTTTCCCGGAGCGCTTGCTGCCGCCGGCCTGCGCCAGCTCGCGCGCGATCTTGAGCCGCTGCGCCTCGCCACCCGAGAGCGTGGTGGCGGACTGGCCCAGGCGCAAATACCCAAGCCCCACCTGCTGCAAATACCACAGGCACCGCGCCAGTCGCGGGTGGCGGTGGAGTTTCTGAATCGCCTGATCGACCGTCCAGTCGAGGACCTGCGCGATATTGACGCCTCCCCCCTGCAGCTTGACGTCGAGCACCTCGCGTTTGAAGCGCGTTCCACCGCACATCTCGCAGGGAACGAAGACATTGGCCAGGAACACCATTTCGATGATCACGTGCCCGGCGCCTTCACACGCTTCGCACCGTCCGCCTGCGACATTGAATGAGAAGGTGCTCGGCGCGTAGCCACGAGCGCGAGCCAATGCCTCGTTGGCGAACAGCGCGCGCAGCTCATCGAACGCCTTCACGTAGGTCACGGGATTCGACCGCGGAGTGCGACCGATGGGTGCTTGGTCGATGCAGATCACATCCTCGAGCGCCTCCCACCCCTTCAACTCTTTGATCACGCCGACCGGCTCGCCAAGGTGCCGCTTGGCAGTGTGCTCCCCCTTGAGGCGGGCTTCGAGCTGCCGGTACAAGACATCATGCACGAGCGTCGACTTGCCTGAGCCCGACACACCGGTCACGGCCGTGAATGTGCCGAAGGGAATGCGGACGTCGACGCCGGCGAGGTTGTGCAACCGCGCTCCCTTGATCTCGAGCCAGCGCACCGCTGGGCGACGTGCCGATGGCACGCCGATCCGCTTTTCGCCCGACAGATACTGCCCGGTGAGCGTGCCGGCTTCGCACACGGCAGCGGCGGGGCCCTGATAAACGAGCTGACCACCGGCCGCGCCACTCGCGGGCCCGAGCTCGACCATCCAGTCGGCGGCGCGCATGGCGGCCGGATCGTGCTCCACGACGACGACGGTATTCCCTGCGCCCGCGAGCCGGCGCAACAGCCCCAGCAGGCGATCGACGTCGGCGGGATGGAGGCCGATCGATGGCTCGTCGAGCACATAGAGCGTGTCGACGAGATGCGAGCCGAGTGCGTTCGAGAGCGCGATACGCTGCGCCTCGCCGCCGGAGAGGGTACGCGTCTGCCGGTCGAGTGTGAGGTAGCCGAGGCCGACGTCGTTGACGAAGCCCACACGGGCTCCCAGCTCGCCGAGAATGTGGTCGGCGATGGTTTGCTGGAACGATGGTAATTGGAGCTGATTCAGCCAAGCGGCGAGCTCAGCGGCAGTCAGCGCCGCTGCCTCCGCAATCGTCTTTCCCGCGACCCGCACCGCGAGCGATTCAGGCTTCAGGCGGGACCCGTTGCAACGGGGGCATGTTTTGGCGAGCTGGTACTGCCGCAGGAAGACCCGGATGTACTGTTTGTACCGTTTTTCCTCGAGCCGCGCCAGGAACGGGAAGATCCCGAGGTAGCGGCCACCTTCGTTGTGCAGCAGAAAGTGACGCTCGCGCGCCGGGATCTCGCGCCAGGAGGCGTCGAAATCGATACGCCGGGCACGGGCGGTCTCGCGCAACAGTCGCCGCCGCCCTTCGTAGCGCGGCTTGGTCCAGGGATCGAGCGCGCCGCCGGCGAGGGAGCGGCCCGGATCGGGCACGATGAGCGATTCGTCGTATTCGAGCACCGCGCCGAAGCCGTTGCAGGTCGGACACGCGCCGCGCGGATTATTAAAGGAAAAGAGGGTGGGCGTGAGCAGTGGGGCCGGGCAACCGCAGGACGAGCACGCCGGGTGCTCAGAGAAGCGCCGCCGATCGCCGTTGTTGAGCGCCATCGCCACGCCTTCGCCCTCGCTGAAGGCCGTGGCGATCGCGTCGGCCAGGCGGCCACGATTCTCCGCGGTAGGGGCAATTCGATCGACCAGTACGAGTACGTCGGTGCCCGTCCTGACTCGTCCTTCGGCGCCCTCCGCATCGAGACGTACGACATCACCGTCGACCTGGGCGCGGACAAATCCGGCGGCACGCAGTTGCGCGGCGATTTCGACGTCGGGACGATGCGCCGACTGGGGCAGCGGGAATGCGACCATCACGTTTTCCGTTTCCCGTTTCCCGTTTCCCCCCATGACGGCGTCCACGACCTCCTGCACCGTATCGCGCTTCACTGCGTGACCGCACTGCAGGCAGCTTTGCGTGCCGGCGCGGGCCCATAGCAAGCGCAGGAAATCGGCAATTTCGGTGGCCGTACCGACGGTGGATCGGCTCGAGGTCGTGGGGTTCTTCTGTTCGATCGCGACCGCGGGAGAGAGGCCCTCCATGCTATCGACCAAAGGCTTAGGCATCCGCTCGAGGAATTGCTTGGCGTAGGTCGAGAGCGACTCGATGTAGCGGCGCTGGCCCTCGGCGTAGAGCGTATCAAAGGCCAGCGAGCTCTTACCCGACCCCGAGGGACCTGTGACTACCGACAGCGCCCGGCGCGGGAACTCGACGGTGATGCCCTTCAGGTTATGCTGGCGTACGTTGCGGAGAACGACGCGCTCGGGGGGATGGCGCATAACCTGTAAACATAACAAATGCGCTGTCGGCTAACAGCTATCGGCTATCGGGCGGGTGGTACCCGATAGCCTACCCAATAGGCAATAGCTCTCTAACGGCCAAGAGCTCTCTGGCCAGAGATACTGATCGCCTCTAGTTTCGCCCCGTGGCCCTAGCGCTCACCCCCCGCCTCCTGCGCCGAGGACTCGAGTTGTTCGCCGTCATCTCCCTATGCGGAGTTGCACTCCTCGTAGGTTACTACCTGATTCGCTTTGGCGATCGGGTAGACGTCTTCCTCGCGCCGTTTCTGCGGCTCCATTGGACCTGGGTGGCGGTGGGGTTGGTGCTGGCATCGATGGACTGGGTGGGCGGCGGCCTGCGGCTGTGGGTCTGCACGCGCCATATCTATCCGAGCGTCAGGCTGCGCGACATGATCGTGGCGGGCGGCTTCGGCGCTTACGGTGCCTACCTCACGCCGTTTCAGTCGGGCTCCGCCCCGATGTCGATGTGGGTCATGAAGCGCGCTGGGGTCCCCGTACCTGTTGCGCTGAGCGCCATCTTCGTGACATTCATCTCAACGGTGGCCTTCTTCGCCATCGCCGGGCCCCTCGCGGTCTGGTTCGGCGCCGGCAGGTCGCTAGCGCAGCACGGACTCTTCCTCGGCATCACCCTTTACGACCTGTTCAAGACCAGCCTCACGATCTTCGGCCTCATCGGCGTGCTGATGTTCATGGCCGTCGTGTTTCCCGGCGTCGTGAAGCGCTTCATTCAACGACTTGCCACGCGGATTGGCCGCCGGAACTCGCGGGCCGCGGAGCGGATGGAGAAGCTTTCGGTCGGCGTGGACCGGGCCCATGACTGCATGGTCGCGTTCGGATCGCCGAAGGGACTGCTCACGCTGCTCCTGGCGGTCATCATCTCGGCGCCTTCACACGCAAACAAGCTGCTGGCCGGCTACGTCACCATGCGGATCTTGGGGATTCCGGCTGACTTTAGCGACATTCTCCTGCTGCAGACCCTCATCTCATTCCTGTTGTACTTCGCTCCCACGCCGGGAGCGTCTGGCCTGGCGGAATTGACGTCCGCTGCCGTCATGTCGCTCTACGTCCCGCGCGAGCTCACGCCGAGCTACACGCTGATCTGGCGATTCATCAACAGCTATGCGACGGTCATTGTCGGCTCCCTGATCTTCTGGTACTGGCTGCGCACCGGGCTCATCGGACGCGAAGAGGCCGTCGGTATCACCTAACATCTGGTTAGGGATCACCTAACTTCTGGTTCCTTGCCCGGTTATACGCCCGGGCGTAACTTCTCGGGCCTGGCCACCGACGCGGGAGCGAACTTGCATGGCGTTGCTTGAGTTGGGAGGGCGGGGGGGCCAACAAGTTGCACTCCCGCAGGGCGAGGTGTTACTCGGTGCAGATCCTTCCTGCGCCATCCCGTTAGCCGTTCCAGGTGTCCTCCCGCGTCACGCCAAATTCAAGACCCAATCCGACGGACAAGTCGTCATCAGCAAGGCAGTTCCCGAGGCGGAGGTGCTCATCAACGGCGTCCGCTTGGGCGCGGAGCCTACGCCGCTGTTGCATGGCGACAAAGTGGAGGTGGGAGGGCAGGAGCTGACGTTCGTCGATGAGCGGCGCAGCGGTAGCACCCAGTACGTGAAGGCGATGAGCATCTCCCAGGCACAGGCCAAGGAGGAGGGAAAAGCGGGCAAGGCGACCGGCAACACCGGCGGTCGCGTGGTATCGCTGACGGACGGCCGCGAGTATGCGATCACCGGGTCTTCGCTGGTGTTCGGCCGCGACGCGACCTGCGATGTCGTTGTTCCGGGTAAGGACGTTTCGCGTCGTCATGCTGAGATCGTACAGACCCCGAAGGGGTACCTGCTGGTCGATTCCAGCACGAACGGGACGTCGGTCAATGACGTGCGGCTCGAGGGGCAGCGCCTGCTGGCGCGAGCCGACGTGGTCACGATCGGAGAAGAGAAGTTCCGGTTCTACGCTGATGCGTTGGCGGCTGAAGCCTCGCCGCCCGCTCAGACCGCGACTCCTGCCCCCGCCGCCCCAGCCGCCCCGCCCGTCTCGCGCGCCGCCCCCGCCCCCGCCCCCGCCCCCGG
>DASZCG010000062.1:0-2078 GCA_035943355.1 Gemmatimonadales bacterium | reverse complement strand
CACACACATTCCTTGGCTCGCCGCGCGATGACATAAGTCAAATAAACCGGGTCGGCGCCGGTAATTCTTTTTGCCCGCCACCACCCCGGCGCCATGGGTCATCGCGATGCCTGATATGGGCGCCGGACAGGGTTGCTGGCGACGAGCGCCGTCAGGGTCTTTGGGGCCTGTTTTCTGATCTAAATCAAGGAATTCAGTCGCGCGGTGCTCTTTACTCGGCTTTGGCACGCATACCGGCAGCTGGAGCGATGGATATCGAGCGCAATTACAACGCCGCTGTCGACTTCATCGACCGCAACGTGGCCGAAGGCCGCGGCAACAAAGCTGCGTTCGTGGATGCGTCGCGGGCCATCAGCTATGCGCAATTGCACGATGCCGTGGCGCGCGTGGGCCCGGCATTGGCACGATTCGGTGTAGAGCGGGAAAATCGCATCGCCATCATACTGTACGATTCGATTGAGTTCCCGATCTTGTTCTGGGGCGCAATTCGCGCCGGGATCATTCCGGTGCTGATGAACACGCTGTTGACCGAAGACCAATATCATTATCTGTTGGCCGATTCCCGCGCCAAGATGGCATTCGTTTCTGCGCCGCTGCTTCCCGTCGTGCAACGCGCCGCAGCGGACGTGCCGACATTGCGGCAGATCGTGGTGATCGGCGATGGTCCTCAATCGCTGCCGCGCTTCGATGCGCTGCTCGCCGCCGAACGCGAGCCTGCCGCGATGACGCCAACCTGTGCGGACGAGGTCGCCTATTGGCTCTATTCATCAGGGACCACCGGGATGCCGAAGGGCGTGATGCACGTGCATTCGAGTCCGATGGCGATGGCGCGGCTGGCTGGTCAGAGTCGGATCGGGATGCGCGAAGACGACGTGATTTTTTCCGCCGCAAAACTGTTTTTTGCTTACGGCATCGGCACGTCCATCTGTTCGTTGAGCGTCGGCGCGACGTCGGTGCTGTATCCGGACCGGCCAATGCCGAAGACCATGTTCGAAGTCTTGCGGCAACACCAGCCGACAATGTTTTTTGCGGTGCCGACGCTCTATGCGTCGATGCTCGCGGAGGCTGAATCCACGCCCGAGATCGGCCCGAAACGGCTGCGGCTATGTTTCTCGGCGGGCGAGCCGTTGCCGCCGCATCTCGGTGTTGCTTGGCGTGAGCGTTTCGGCCTCGACATCGTCAACGGAGTCGGTTCGAGCGAGCTGGGACATCTGTTCCTGACCAATCTGCCTGATGCGGTTGAATACGGAACTTCCGGCGTGCCGGTGCCGGGCTACGACATGCGCCTCGTCAACGGTTCGGGAGCTGACGTCGCAGATGATGAAATTGGCGAGCTACTGGTGCGCGGCCCTTCGACCGCGGCGGGATATTGGAACCAGCGAGAGCGCACGCGCCGCACTTTCGAGGGCGAGTGGACGCGCACCGGCGACAAATACGTCCGGCGGCCGGATGGCGTGTACAGCTACTGCGGCCGCACTGACGACATGTTCAAGGTCGGCGGCATCTGGGTTTCGCCGTTCGAGGTGGAGGCGGCGCTCGCCAGCCATCCCGATGTGCTCGAAGCGGCCGTCGTTCCCGCAGAGGACTCTAAAGGTCTGCTCAAGCCGAAGGCTTTCGTGGTTCTCAAAGGCAACCCGGGCGAGGGCGCCGGCAGGTCGCTCTATGAGGGCCTCAAGGCCCACGTTAAGCGCACGGTCGGCCCGTGGAAATATCCACGCTGGATCGAATTCGTCGATGCGCTGCCTAAGACCACGACCGGCAAAATTCAGCGCTTCAAGCTGCGCGAACTTGCGGCCCGGCAGACCGCGGCCGGAATCGAGCCCCGATGAGCGATCTGTCCCACCTCGCTTGGCCATTTTTCAGCGAAGCACATCGGCAATTCGCCGCGGGGCTCGGGCAATGGGCGAACCGCAATGTAGTCGCTCATATCGATCATGCGGACGTCGATCGCACTTGCCGCACCCTCGTCCGCGAACTCGGCGACGCCGGATGGTTGAAGGCAGTCGTGCCAGGGGCCTTTGGTGGGCTGTCGGACAAGATCGATGTGCGCACGCTTTGTCTGGCGCGGGAGATTCTCG
>DASZCG010000061.1:0-3433 GCA_035943355.1 Gemmatimonadales bacterium | reverse complement strand
CATAGGACTCGCTCCCAACAGGGTCAACAGATCAGCGATCGACGACTTGGAATCGTTGTGTTCGCGCGACGCTGGCGCCGGTTACCGGATCGGAGATCGTGACCGCCAGGCGGTAGCTTCCTTTCCCGACGTCACGCAATTCGATGCCGCGCTGTACGCGCGTGACGGGTCCGTCGGACGGCGCGTCGAACTCGAGCAACACCGGTGAGCGGCCGCCGCCGAACAACCGGCCGATCGCGCCGAACAGCGAGCGCCCACCTTCACGCTCCAGCCGCACGACCGTGTGATACGCCGCGCCGCGTCCGAGTCCGTAGATCTCGTAGTACAGCTGTAGCGCGCTGCCTTCGGGGAATCGCTGCAGTGGATTGAGTCGCACGGTGTCGCCGGACGGCGCGTGCCAGACGAGTCCGGACCCCTCGCGTCCCACCACGACGTCACTCACGGAGAAACGGCGCGGATCGAGCGAGTCGACGCGCGCTTCGCCCGCGACGATGTCTCCCGCCCCGCCGTCGATCGTCGCGACGAGCAGGCGGTACACGTAGTGACCCGCCGGTACTGGCAGCGCGATGCGGCCGGTGAGGTAATCGGGATGGCGGAGCGGCTGGCGCGCCGCGAACACACGCAGCGTGTCGTGCCGCGCCACGACGCGTCCCGTCGAGTCGACGACGACCAGGCGAAACTGAAGCGGGTAGCGCAGGCCGCCCGCGGCTTCCGCCGGCGCCGCCGAGAGCCGTTCGCCGGGAATCGCGAAGATGACGTGCAGCAGCTGCGCCTCACCGGCCGGCTCGGTGGTGTCCGTCGCCCCACCCCCCCCTCCCCCCCCGGTGCCGGTCACGAACTCGCTGGCGACGACGTCCATGGGCAGGTCAAAGCGACGTCTGTAGCTGTCGCTGGTCGTGGCGTAGGCGATGTCGCGCCGTCCCTGGTCGCGCTCGGCGGCCAGCTCTCTGCCGGGTGGCCGCTGGCTCGCGGCGACGCGGGTGTACAACGCGCCGAAGTCGTGTCGCGACGCGTACAGGTCGGCGATCTGCGGATCCATGAACGAGCCCGCGCGCACCCCGCGGCTGAACCCGAGCACGTCCACCAGACTCTCCACCAGCTTGAAGTCGGTGGCATCATCGCGCGCCACGAAGTGGAAGACGAGGTCGCCGGACGGACGGTAGTACAACCAGCTCTCGTTGGGCTCGACATCGGGCTGGACGAAGCGCGCCCGCCGGTCCGGCTCCCCGTGCCGCAGATAAATGACGCCGCGATCATCGAACTCGGCCTGTGCCGGGCGGTAGCGCTCAGTGATGTCGTAGTGCCGATGCCGGCTTACGAGTCGAAAGTCGTGCCGCGCCTGGAACCAGCGGCGGTAATGCTCGGCGAGCCGCTCGCCCACGTCGCGCGCCTGCTCGGCGTCGCGCTTGCTCCAGAACTCGTCGAGCCATGCGGCGCGCTCGCCCGGCGTGCTGAGCGCATCGAATGCCTTCAGCTCGGCGGAATCGGCGATCCAGGAGAGGTCGAGCCGGTAGAGTGCCACGGCCGCCGGGGACTGCGCGGCGCGCGCGCCGTTGAAGTACGCCGTCCAGCCCTGTTGGGGACGATGCGCGAGGTAGGAGGTGCGCGCGACCTCGAGGTAGCCGATTCCGGAATCGCCATCCAGCGCGACATAGGTGCGGAACGCGGCCAGCGCCGAGTCCGTCTCACCGGCTTCGCGCTCGACCCGGCCGCGCACCAGCTGCACGTCGGCGTGGCGTCCCGCGGACGACGCGGCGGCCAGCCGCACCGCGCTCAGTGCGACGTCGAGCCGCGGGCGGATGCGCTGCGTGAGCGCCGTGTTCGCGAGATCGACGACGGCCGACGCAAAGGCGGGATCGGCTTCCGTTGCCCGCGCAAATGCCTTCGCCGCCTTGGAGAGATAATCCTTGCCGAGCATCTGACGCAGGTTCTCGATCGCGATCGAGCCGGCCTCGCCGATCGCGAGCTCCGCGAGACCGTCCCCATACCAGGGATACGGCCACTCGGGACGCAGCTCCCCCGCCCACTCGAATTCCCCGGCGGCGTCGTCGTAGTGTGACTTGTTCTTGGTGACCTCACCCAGGCGGTAGGCGATGAATCCGAGGCGGAGGTGAATGAGCGGGTCTTCGCGATTCTGCTTGGCGACCGCGATCGTCGTCGTTTCGAGCCGCAGCAGTGCGACGCTGTCCGTCACGAAGCTCAGCGAGTCGCGCAGCGTCTCCAGATTGGCGCGATCGGCGGGTGCCTGGACCAGAGCGGCAAGAACAAGGAGCACAGCCATCCTGCTGGATTATAAGCGGGACGGCGAGGGCTGGTCTTCCGAGGTCCGTCAGAAGTCGGCGGCGAAGGCTCCGTACACCTGCGCCTGTCCGGTGGCCGGCTGCGCGATGCCAATGCGCACGCGCACCGGCAGATCGTAGCTCACCGTGAGATCGGCGACCAACTCGGCCCCAAAGGACCGCAGGCGATGCAGCCGCGCGGCCTCACCGGGATTCCACGCGTCGCCGATGTCGCCGAAAACGGCGAGTGAGACTTTGTCCGCGCCAAACGGCAGGTGACCGAGCGATTTGCCCACCAGCGCGAGCGGCAGGCGGTACTCGACGGTCGCGGTCGCCGCGCGCCGGCCCCTGGCCGCACCGGCCGCATAGCCGCGCACGGGAAAGGAGCGAAACGTGCCGATCGTCTGCGCGAACGCCAGCTCGGCCGCGCCCGACGACACGCCGCCGACCGAGAGGTGATCGGGGTATGGTCCGTCCATCGCGCCGGTCGCCAGGCGAACTGCCACGACGGGGTGGGCGTAGCCGAAGCGCGGTCCGAGGCGCAAATAGAAATTGGTGCGGGCTCGCACCTCGGTCAGCCAGCGTGAGCTTCCCTGCTCTGCGCGATAACGATAGAGAAAGCTCGCCGTCGCGCCGTCCTGCAGCGACACGGTGAGCGGCGCTGACACCGCCGAACCAAAGGAGAGGCTCGCCGCGCCGCCAACCAGGTCATGCGAGCGGCAACCGATGCAGATGTCGGCGAGCGTGGTATCGGGCTCGGAGACGTATTGCCTTCCTTCGTATTCGGCGGCGACGCGCAGCGACACGAAGCTGCGCCAGCGCTGCGCCAGGAACGTCGCGCCGATCGCGGCATCGCGCTGCTCGGACGAGACGACGTGGCCCGTGCTGTCGATCCCTACGAGCGACCAGTCGTTCGACGCGGAGAAGTCGAGTGTGGGGTCGCCCAGCGCGTCGCTGATGAGCACGAACGCCCCCTGCGCGCGGAGCGGCGAGCCCGACACGAGCGCGTTGGCGAAATACGCATAGCGACCCACCGCGTCGCCGCCGGCCGTCGCGGCGCCGAGGAAGTAGCCTGCTGCTCCCGCATTGAACGCGAGCGGGATCCAGAAATGCGGACGCAGCGATGGCCATGACGAGTATCCCGTCTCCCGCAC
>DASZCG010000060.1:0-3405 GCA_035943355.1 Gemmatimonadales bacterium | reverse complement strand
ACCGGATCCAGCAGGCCATCGAATTGATGAGTCGCTTCGCCGAGCGGACGGGCGAGGGGAAGCGCTATCTCTGGACCGACGCCTTTGCGGTGACGAACTACCTCGGCCTGGCGCTGGCAACGCGCGATCAACAGTTCATCGATATCGCCCGCGCGCTAATCGATCAGGTCCATCGAGTGCTGGGGCGCCAGCGTCCCGATGCGGCACGCTCCGGATGGATCAGTGGGCGCTCCGAATCGGAAGGCGCCGAGCATCCGACCGCCGGGGGCCTGCGGATCGGCAAGCCGCTCAACGAGCGGCCTCCCCATGAGCCGCCGAACGAGCGGACCGAATGGGACCGAGACGGGCAGTATTTCCATTATCTGACCACGTGGATGCACGCGCTCGATCAGACGACGCGCGTCACCGGCGATTTGTGGTACAACTGTTGGGCTCTCGAGCTCGCCGGAGCGGCGCACCGCGCATTCGTCTACGCGTTGCTGGACGGCTCCCAGCGCATGTATTGGAAGATGAGCATCGATCTGACTCGACCGCTGGTGTCTTCCATGGGCCAGCACGATCCGCTCGCCGGCTACGTGACGTATATCCAGCTGCAGGAGACGCCACGGCCCCCGGAATCATGTCCCGTGCCGGCACTCGATAGCGCCATCGCGGATTTTGGCGCGATGGTCGACCCCGATCGTCTGGCGACTGGCGATGCGCTGGGTATTGGTGGACTGCTGGTGGATGCCTACCGGCTGGCGCAGCTTGGTCGACACGATGATTTGCTCGAGGCGAGCCTGGAGGCGGCCCTGGCCGGCCTGGACGAATACGCCGGATGGAACCTGCAGACGCCACTGCACGCTCGGCGGCGGCTGGCGTTCCGCGAGCTTGGCCTGGCAATCGGCTTGGCGGCGGTCGAGCGGATGGGTGTCGTCGTCGAGCCGGGGTTGCGTCCCCTCATCGATGAATTGGGAAAGTTTACGCCGCTCCGCAGTGCCCTGGAGCGTTTCTGGCTACAGCCCGATAGCCAACAGGTAGAGACGTGGCAGGAGCATGTCGATATCAACACCGTGATGCTCGCGACCAGCCTGGTGCCCGATGGCTTCCTGAAGCTGCATCGCCCGCTGGGGCCAGGCGTTTCATTTCTTAACCCCCCGCAGGACGAGCGGGGTCCTCGTCACGCCTCGCATTCCGCTTAGCTTTATGGCCCGATGATGAGACGCCTCTCCCGTATGACGCTCGCCGTCGTCATTGCTGCGGCATGCGTCGCGCAGGTAGCCCGCACGCAACAATCCCCCCCCCCCTCCCCCGCGCCGAAGAAGAACTACACCGACGCCGACGTGCATTTCATGGCGGGCATGATCGGCCACCATGCGCAGGCTATTCAGATGGCGGGGTGGGCCCCGTCCCACGGCGCCAATTCCTCGGTGCGCGTGCTGTGCGAGCGCATCGTGGTGGCGCAGAATGACGAAATCACCATGGCGCAACGCTGGCTGCGCGAGCATGGCGAGTTCGTGCCGCCGGCCGATCCCCGCGGTCACATCATGCAAGGCATGACGGAGCCGATGCTCATGCCGGGCATGCTCACGCCCGCGCAAATGGCCCAGCTCGACTCGGCGCGCGGTCGGCAGTTCGATCGCCTGTTTCTCACGTACATGATTCAGCACCACCAGGGCGCGATCACGATGGTGCAGCAGCTGCTGACCGTCCCCGGCGCGGCGCAGGACGGCCCGATCTTCCGGTTCGCGTCCGACGTCAACGTCGATCAGACCACCGAGATCAATCGCATGACCCTCATGCTGGAAGACCTCAAACGGAGCTCTCAGTGAATTCGCGATTCCTGTCCATTGCTGCGCTCGCTACGTTCGCGCTGGCGGCCTCCTCGACCGCGCGAGCACAGTCGAGCTATAGTCCGTCGGCCTCGACCGTTCCCACTGCCAAACCGGCCGCGCGCCCAGACCCGCGCATCGGGTTGAAGGCTGGATGGTTCAATGCCGGCCAGGCCGCGTGGAATATGCGGCTGGTATCGAACACGCCGGCGTCGCCCGACTTCGTCAATCGCAGCGACCCGAATGACTTTCGCTTCATCAATTCGGACCTGACCATCCGCGGCAACTATGTCATCCAGGGCAACTTTAACGGACTGCAGGTGTGGGACATCAGCAATCCCAAGATTCCGAAACTCTTCAAAGCGTTCGTGTGCCCCGGGTCGCAGAGCGACGTTTCCGTCTATCGGAATCTGCTGTTCGTCTCCGGTGAGGCATTGAACGGGCGGACCGATTGCGGCGGGCAGGGTGTCACGGATACGGTCAGCCACGATCGGTTGCGCGGCATTCGCATCTTCGACGGCACGGACCTCGCCAATCCTCGGCACATCGTTGACGTGCAGACCTGTCGGGGGTCGCATACCCATACGGTCGTCACTTCACCGAGCGATACGGACAACGTGTACATCTACGTCTCCGGCACGGCTCCGGTCCGGTCACCGAACGAGCTGGCGGGCTGTTCGGTCGGGGCGGTTGACACCACACCGAACACCGCGCTGTTCCGGATCGAGGTGATTCAAGTCCCCCTGGCGCATCCCGAGCAGGCCAAGATCGTCAGCTCGCCGCGGATCTTTCAGGACCTGGTCGCGCCGGCGCGTCACGGCGAAACCCCTGAGGACATCGCCGAGCAAAAGCGCGAGGCCGATTCCGCGCGGGCCGCTGGCGGCTTCGTCGTCACCTTTGAGGGTCAGGACCTCATTCTCGGTCGCGGCTTCACGACGTGGGCGCTCGACAGCCTCGTGAAGGTGCGCGGCGACACCGGAGTCTCGACTGCCGCCGATACCGCGGTGTTGCGGGCCAACCTGGACTCGATCTTTACGCGTCGGGTCGAGGCGAACCGTCGCCGCCAGGGCGTGGGGCCGAAGAGCGGGCCGACCCAGTGCCATGACATCACCGTCTATCCCGCGATCGGCCTCGCTGGGGGCGCCTGCGCCGGCTACGGCCTGTTGCTGGATATTCGCGACGCCGCCAACCCGCAGCGCGTGGCCGCCGTCGCCGATTCGAACTTCTCTTTCTGGCATTCGGCCACGTTCAACAACGACGGCAGCAAGGTTCTCTTCACCGATGAATGGGGCGGCGGGTTGCAGCCGCGCTGCCGCTCGACCGACAAGCCCGAGTGGGGCGCCGACGCGATCTTCACGCGTGACGCCAACAACCTGTCCTTCAAGGGCTATTACAAGCTCCCGGTGCCGCAAACCAAGTTCGAGAACTGCGTGGCCCACAACGGGACGCTCATTCCGGTCCCCGGCCGCGACATCATGGTCCAGGGGTGGTACCAGGGCGGCGTCTCGGTCTTCGATTGGACCGATCCCGCGCATCCCAAGGAGATCGCCTTCTTCGATCGCGGGCCGATGGATTCCACCAAGCTCGTCGGCGC
>DASZCG010000059.1:0-5206 GCA_035943355.1 Gemmatimonadales bacterium | reverse complement strand
CTTCCGCAGATCCTTGACCTCGGCGTCGGGATGATCCACGAGGTACGTGATCGCCTGGACGGTCTCGCCGAGATTGTGCGGGGGGATGTTCGTAGCCATGCCGACCGCGATCCCCGCCGAGCCGTTCACGATCAGGTTGGGCAGCCGTCCCGGCAGGACGGTGGGTTCCTTCAGCCGGTCGTCGAAGTTCGGGACGAAGGCGACGGTGTTCTTGTCGATGTCCTCGAGCATCGTCATGGCAACGCGCGTGAGCCGCGCTTCGGTGTAGCGGTACGCGGCGGCCGAGTCGCCGTCGACCGAGCCGAAGTTTCCCTGCCCGTCGATCAGCGGGTAGCGCAGCGAGAAGTCCTGCACCATCCGCACCAGCGAGTCGTAGACCGCGATATCGCCGTGCGGATGGTACTTGCCGAGCACGTCGCCGACGACCGTCGCCGCCTTCTTGTAGGGGCGGCCCGGCACCAGGCCGAGCTCGTGCATGGCGTAGAGGATGCGGCGGTGGACGGGCTTCAAGCCGTCGCGCACATCGGGCAGCGCGCGCTGCACGATGACGCTCATCGAATAATCGAGGAACGATTCCTTTAATTCGTCTTCGATGAGGCGCGGGAGGATGCGTTCGCGGACGTTAGGACCGGTCATTGAATCAGGTGTTAGGAGTTAGGTTTCAGGGTCGTGCGAAATGGGCTAAGTTGGTAAAAACTAATTACTTAGAAAGGGAAAAGCAACGGAAGCCTTGCCGCCCAACGCTAGATCTCGATCCCGATTTTCCCGAGCTGGGCGCCGCGTTGCAGCCGCTCGTACGCCTCAGGCGCGCGTCCCAGCGGAAACACGCGATCCAGCAATGGCCGCAGCTGGCCCTGCCCGAGTCGCCGCACGATCTCCGCGTACTCGGCCGCATTCCCCATCGTCGAGCCCAGAATGCTCCAGTGATGCCAGAACAGCCGGCGCAGGTCGAGCCCCACTTGCGGTCCGGATGTGGCACCACAGACCACGAGCCGGCCACCGCGCCGCAAGCTGCGCAACGAGTTGTCCCATGTGGCCGTGCCGACAGTATCGACGACGACATCGACGCCGCGTTTGTTCGTGAGCTCGCGGATTTCCTGGGCGACCTGCAGCGTTCGATGGTTCAGCGTGACGTCCGCTCCCAGCGCCTTTGCGGCGGCGAGCTTCTCGTCGTCCGACGAGGTGACGATGGCGCGGGCGCCGAGCAGCTTGGCAATGCGCAGCCCGGCGAGTGAGACGCCGCCGCCGATTCCCCATAGCAGCACGGTCTCTTCGGCCTTGAGCTGCGCCCGCGTCACCAGCATCCGCCACGCCGTCAGCGTCACGAGGGAAAACGCGGCGGCTTCGGGCCAGGTGATCGCGGGAATGACGGCGGGGATGCGTGCGACGTTGTGCACGGGGATCGTGATCAGCTCCGCCATCGTCCCCGGCAGGTGCTCACCCAGCAGCCGGTAGTTCACGCACAACGAGTGTTCGCCCGCCAGGCAGAACTCGCAGCTGTAGTCGGAGATCCCGGGATTGAGCATCACGCGATCGCCACTGCGGACGGCCGAGACATCCGGACCGACGGACTCCACCACACCCGCACCGTCGGCCCCGACCACAAACGGAAACCGTTCGGCGGTGCCCGGCAGGCCGGCGGCGACGAACAAGTCGAGATGGTTCAGGGCTGCCGCGCGAATCGCGACGCGCACTTCGCCCGCTTGGGGAGCGGGCGCGTCAGGAATTTCTTTGATCTGGAGCTTGTCGATTCCGCCGGTGGCGGTGAGGACGCAGGCGCGCATAGGGTGCGCCTGAAATCTAGGGCCGGAAGGTCGGAGTAATCATCTGCTCCGTGCCGGCGGTGGGCATGGGAAGCGGCGTCCCGGAGCCTACTTGCTGGATGTAGACCTTGTACGCGGGATTGCGCTTGTTCTGCGGATCGGGATTGACGACCAGCGCCACGAGATCGCCTGCCGGCGAGACGCCGAATGCCGCAATCGCCAGGTCGGTGCCGGTCAGCGCGGTCACGCTGCCGGTGCTGAGATCCGCCCGCAGGACCTGCTGCACGGTGCGGTTGGCATCCTTGCGCTCGATCAGATAGGCGAGCGTCCCATCGCGCAGGAAATGCGGGTCCCACTCGCGCTGCTGTGGGGTCACCGTGAAACGCCGCTGGTTGCTGCCATCCCGTCCCATCAGCCAGATGTCGTAGTTCTTGTCGCGCAGTGACACGTACGCGATCGTCTGTCCGTCCGGCGATAGCGCCGGCGAAAAGTTGACCGAGTCCTTCGTGAGCTGCGTGAGTCCCGTCCCGTCGATATTCACCGACCAGATCTGCTGCTTCCCGCCGGTGCGTGACGAATGGAACACGAGGGACTGCCCGTCAGCGCTGAACACGGGACGGCCGTCGGCTTGCGGATCGTTGGTGACTCGCGTGACGCCTGAGCCGTCCGCATTCATGACGTAGATCTCGGGGTTGCCGTCGCGTTGGCTGACGAAGGCGATACGCGAACCGTCAGGTGAGAACGCGGGATCGTTCGCGGTCGCGGTGTCGGTCGCCGGCGTCAGCTTCGTCAGCTGCGACAGGTTCGAGCGCTCCACGGAATACAGCTGAAACTTGGCGGCGCGAGAGCTCGCGACCACGATCTCGCCGACGACAAAGACATCGGCGGTCGAGGTCTTGCCGCCCGGAGCCGTCGCGGTGATGCGCGCGTGCCCGTACCCGGCGCCGGCAACGGTTCCATCCTCGCCGACGGTCGCGACCTGTGGATGGTCGCTGGTCCACGTGAGGTTGGCCGCGGGGCCGAGCACGTTGCCCGAGTCGTCGGCCCACGTGCCGCGTAATGTGCGCCGTTGATTCACGCCAATGCCGATGCGCGGCTCGGTGAACCGTACCGCAGCCGCGATGACGCTCACATTCCAGGTGACGGCGAGGCCGGAGCCGGGCCCGCGCACAGTGAGCTGCGTCTTCCCGAGCGAGCGCCCGGTGAGCAAGCCGGTTTTCGGATCGAAGCTGGCGATCGCCGGATCGGTCACGGTCCAGCGCAGCGGTGCCTCCGGCACGAGGGCGTTATCCGCGGCCAGTGCTTGAGCCTCGAACTTGCTCGCGCCTGTGAGGGCAACCTGGACTTCGGCGGAGACACGCGGCCGCACCGACAGCTTATCCACGACTTTATGCACCGAGACCTCGATGCTCTTGCTCTGCAGCAACCCGGAGACGCTCAGCGTGGCTTTCCCCGGCCCGACCGCAGTCACGACGCCCGCCAGGCTGACGCGAGCCACGCTCTGATCACTCGACGCCCACTGCAGCACGAGCGGGTTCACGGTACGGCTGTTCTGGCTCGTGACGGCGACATGCAGCGTGTCGATTTGGTTCGGCGAGAGCATGAGGGCGGAGCCCTCGCGCACGCTGAAGTCCGCCTGCTGCACTACCACCGGAGCTGTCGCCGTAAGCCCGCCTGACGCGGTCGCCTGAATCGTCCCCTGTCCGGGCGACAGGGCAACCACGTTGCCGCTCTGATCGACGCTCGCTACATCCGTTCGCAGGGACGTCCACGTCACGGCGACCGGGGCGGCGGGCGATCCATCGTCGCGCAGGGCGCGAGGGGAAACGCGGGCGTTTTCCGATGGCAACAGGTACACGACGCCGGGCTCGAGGCGGAGTGCGGACGCCGGGCCGCTTCCCGCCGGCTGCCCCATGAGGGCTTCCGCGGCGGCCGCCGTGGCCGCCGCCGCGGGGGGAGCCGGCGGAGGCTGGGTAGCGCTGGCCCCACCCACCACCTGGATGGCTGCCTGGCCGCGGCGAGCCCCGGCGCGCGCTTCAATAATGGCCACGCCGTTGGCCACGCCGGTGACGGTCCCGTTGTTATCGACTTTGGCGATGCTGATATTGTTCGACGACCAGATCATCCGGACAGTGGGAATGACGTTCCCGATGCGGTCGAAGGCCGTCGCCAGCAGGCCGCTGCGTTCCCCGACGCGAATGGTGACCGAAGGGGGCGCGACCTGCACTTCAGCGACGGTTTGCGCCCGCGCGACCAAGGGGCTGCTGAGGGCGAGGGCGGCAAGGAGAGCACGTCTGGTCATGGGTCGCGAATGTGTGTAAAGCTAAATGGCGTTGTCAAGCCAACTTGTCACCGCGAACCACATTTAAACAGGCCCAAAGGGCAGTAGCGCGTGTCACTTGCGAGGTCTAAATCCCGCGGTAAGCTATAGGCCACCCACGCCGCCCCGCACCTTATTCAGCATAGGAGAGATCCGATGCTTGAGCAGCTGGACGTAACGGAGAGCAGTTGGCCCGGACCGGGGTTTATGGAACCGATGTTCCCATCGGCGCCCGCGCCAGCGCCTACCCCATCCATGCCGATGGAAGATTCGCGCCCATCTTCCAAGCCGAAGGCCAAGAAGAAAAAGAAAGCCGCCAAGAAGGCGAAGCCGAAGGCACGGAAGAAGACGGCGAAGAAGAAAAAGGCCGGCAAGAAGAAACGCCGCCGCTAAACTCAATCATCTCGACATCCGCGGGAGCGACTCGACGAGGCGCTCCCGCGGATCACGTTACGGAGAAAAAACGTGCGTGGTGCGTGGCGCGTGGTTCCCATCCTGATTGCCGCAGCGTGCTCGGCACCACGCGAGCAGCTCGGCGATCCCCCCAAAGAAATCGCGGCGCTGTTGCAGCGGTCCGCGGCAGACTGGAATCACGGCGATCTCGCCGGCTTCATGAGCGATTACGCGAACGATTCGCTCACGAGCTACATGGCGGGCGGCCACGTGCAGTACGGCTGGCACGCGCTGTACGATCGCTATCAGGCAAACTACTTCGCGCCGGGAAAATCCCGCGATTCCCTTTCATTCAATGAGCTGCACGTCCGCGTGCTGACACCAGATTTCGCGTACGCCACCGCGCGCTTCACGCTGTCGCGCCGCGATTCGGTCGTCGCCAGCGGGCCGTTCACGCTGATACTCCAACGCCAGGGTGAGCGCTGGCGGATTTTGCACGATCATACGTCTGCGGATCCCAAGTGAGGGGCGGGCGCGCGGGCGCGCAGGCGGGCGGGCAGGCGAGCAGGTGGGCGCTGTTGCTCGCCATTCTGCTGCTTCCGGGTTGCAGCAAGGTCCTGCCGCCGAAGAATCGCGTCATTGCGCTCGAAGGCGCGACGCTGATCGATGGAGCCGGCGGCGATCCGAAGCAGGACGTCGTCATCATCATCCGTAACGGTCACATCGAAGC
>DASZCG010000058.1:0-13798 GCA_035943355.1 Gemmatimonadales bacterium | reverse complement strand
GTTGAAGGCGCGCGTGACGACACCCGCGGCGAGCCGGAGCGTATCGCCGTCGTGGAGCTGCATCCTCTGACTGGGGTGCGCGGGCGGCGCAGCGCTATCAGACGGAAGAAACGGCGTCACTTCCGGGCGCAGCCGCATTTCCGCCGGGAGCATCGTAAGCTGGGGCGGCGTCGGCACCATCGGCCATTCCCCTGCCCCGCCATGATGATGCTCCATCGCATCTGCCATCGTATCCGACTGCTGCCCCGCTCCCCCCGCTCCCATGGCCCCGACGGAAAACTCGAGCAGATCCGGCGGAAACAGGCGCGTGCTGGGTGATTGACCGCGCAACACATAGCGGCCGGATGGTTGCTGGGAGATCAGCACGGTGAACTTGTTGAAATCGATCGCGCGCAGCTGGGTCGTGCCGTTCTTGACCGCGCCGAGTCTGACGATGGAGTCCATCTGCGGTGTTGCCGCCCAGGCGACATAGCCGTGCCCGGGAGGCAAGCCGGTGAGTTCGAAGACGGGGAGGTACCGCGACCGCCCATCGACGGTCACCGCGATGGTGAATGGACCTGGCGGCTGGCTCAACTCGACCCGTCCCGACACGCCGGTGAGTCCCGGCGTGGGGACGAGCTCGATGCAATACAGATCGTGGCTGGGGCCGAGAGGCGCTTGTGGCTCACACGGCCGCTGCACCGCAGCGGCGACAAGCAGCAGGGCCGTCAGCAACGCCTAGGTTTTCGCGTGCTTCGTCAGGTGGAACGGGTCGGTCGGCAGCGTGACTCCGCCGTGCCAACCCCATCGACCCGACCTCACGGGCGCCGAAACCGGTGGGCTCGCCGTCGTCGACGATGAGACCGCGAACGTGTACGCGCCCGAGTCTGTCGGACTGCTCCCGCTGATCAGCACGTCGAAGACCGCGCTGGCCGGCACCGCGTAGCTGATGTAGGCTGTCTGGTTGCCACTGGCGCTGTCATCGTTGGCCACGGCGAGCGTACGATCGTAGTTCGCGCCCGACACCGAGTACAACGCGATGGCCGGGTTCATCGCCGCCGAGTGCACCGACATGGTGAGTACGGTTCCCGTCAGGGCGATGATCCTCGCGACGTCGTAATGATGGGGCGTCGCGGCCGAATCGGCGCAGTCGGCCCCCGAAATCGCGTCCGTGACGCTGACGCCCCGCGTCACCCAAACCTGGCGACAGCCGTTCAACGTCGCGGGACGCGTCACCGCCGACAGCGCGTACGCCCCCGTCTGGTGCATGTCGAACGAATTCGCGCCGATGATGTAGTTGTCGCCCGGAAGGATGATATCGAGCTGGGAATTCTGGACTTGCTGCAACACCACGTCGTCGTCAAACCCAACGTAAGGACCGGCGGCGTTCCAGAGATCGACATACGTGTCGAAGGCAGTCGAGTTCATCGTGATGCTAACGCTCTGCTGTCCTGCCGGCAGACTCAGCAGGTAGAAGTCGTAGTACCAGCCGCGGCCCTGATAATTGCAGTCGGTCGTCGCGAGAGCCCCGTTGATCGTTTGGCCCAGTGCCGCAGGGGCAAGGTACGCGCAAGGGTTCACGACCAGCGCGTGGAACACCACAGCTTGTTGCACACCCGGCACCGCGGCCGAGATCGTGACCGTGTCGGGCGTTGTGCCCGCCGTCACGTTGGTCGTGACGGTGCCGTTCGCGTCCGACGTCGAGGTCGGAGGGGCAATCGTGACTTCGTTGGCCGGCGACGCGGTCCACGTGACGGTCACGCCCTGTACGGGCGTCCCGTTGGACCCCAGCAACACCATGCTGAGCGGGAACGCGAGCTGCGCTCCTGTGGGGACCACCTGGCTGTCGCCTGATATTGCCGTTACAGATGCTGCGTGCGGGCCACTGGGCTCGCTCGAGTTACTGCAGGCCACGACACCCACCACTCCGGCGAGCGCGAAGGCGACAAAACCACATAGGCCTTTCATCGGGTCTCCTTTACCGGGGGACGACACGGTAGAGCACCTCGCCGTCGCGGATCATGCCGAACTGCTCGCGTGCGACGCGCTCTTGCACGGTGGGATTCGTTTCGAGGTCGTTGGCGAGTTTGGCGAGCGAGTCGAGCTCGATGCGGAGGGCGGCCACCTTGGCGCGCTCGTCCGCCAGCTGACGGCGGATCGTGATCCAGTCCGCGGTGCCGTATTCCCCGCCCCACACGGCGAGGGCGAGCAACCCGAGACCGCCGGCGATGCCGGCCACGCGGGTACGCGTCACAAACCGTACAGATGCCGTCCGGGGTAACTCGCCACGTCGCCCAGCTCCTCGTTGATGCGCAGCAACTGATTGTACTTCGCAATCCGTTCGCTGCGTGATGCGCTGCCCGTCTTGATCTGTCCGACGCCGGTCGCGACGGCCAAATCGGCTATGAAGGTATCCTCGGTTTCGCCCGAACGGTGCGAGATGACGGCCCCGTAGCCGTTGCCCCGCGCCAGCTCGATGCACTGCATCGTTTCGGTGAGCGTGCCGATCTGATTTACCTTGATGAGGATCGCGTTCGCCACCCCTTCTTCAATACCGCGCGTCAAGAGCTCGACATTGGTGCAGAACAAGTCATCGCCGACCAGCTGCACGCGTTCCTGCAGCGCCTCGGTGAGCTTGGCCCACCCCGCCCAGTCGTCCTCCGCCAGGCCATCCTCGATCGAGACGATCGGGTAGCGATCGATCCATCCTTTATACAGCGCGATCATCTCTTCGGCACTCTTCGTTCCGCCCTTGCTCTTCTTGAAGACGTACGCGCCGTCCTGGTAGAGCTCCGACGCCGCCACGTCCAGCGCGATCGCCAGGTCCTTTCCCGCCTCGAAGCCGGCGGCGTCGATCGCCGCCATAATCGCCTCGAGCGCCGCTTCGTCATTGGGCAGGTCGGGCGCAAAGCCGCCCTCGTCCCCCACCGCCGTCGACAGACCGCGCTTCCCCAGCACCTTCTTCAACGCATGAAAGACTTCCACCCCCATCCGCAGCCCTTCCGGATACGTCTCGGCGCCGATCGGCACAACCATGAATTCCTGCGAGTCGACCGTATTCGCGGCATGCGCGCCGCCGTTCAGGATGTTCATCATCGGCACCGGCAGCACGTGCGCGACTGGTCCGCCGAGATAGCGGTACAGGGGCAGCCCGGCATCGAGCGCCGCCGCCCGGGCGACGGCGAGCGAAACCGACAGGATCGCGTTCGCTCCCAGGTGCCCCTTGTTGGGCGTGCCGTCCAGATCCAGCATCGCATAGTCGATCGCGATCTGCTCTTCGGCGGAGAGGCCCTCGAGTCGGGGGCCGATCACCTCGTTCACGTTCTTCACCGCTTCGAGGGCGCCCTTGCCCCCGTAGCGCTTGGGATCGCCGTCCCGCAGCTCGACCGCTTCGTGCTCGCCGGTCGATGCACCACTGGGGACGGCCGCCGTGCCGACCGCGCCGCTCGCCAGTGTGACATCGGTCTCGACTGTGGGGTTGCCGCGGCTATCCAGAATCTCGCGCGCGTGGACCGCGATGACAGTGCTCATGGGTGGTCGAACCCTATCGTACCTTGGACTGTAGGGCAACCATCGCGGCACGCACCTCGTCCCGCAGTCGCTCGCGATCTTCGGGGCGCCTCCCCGCTGTGGAGATCGGCCGTCCGATCAGCAATCGAATGGGTCGGGGCCGGAGGCGCCATGAGCCTTTGGGGAGTATCTCGAAGGTGTGGTGAACGTAGACGGGGACGATCGGCACCTGCGCCGCGATCGCCAAACCGAACGGGGCGTTCTTGAAGGGCAGCAGCTCCCCGGTACGGCTACGGGTCCCCTCGGGAAAGACGACCGGCGTCACCCCCCGCTTGATGGTGCGGGCCGCTTCATCGTAGGCCTCGAAGGCTTTCTTCCGTGCTGCACGGTCGATGGGAATATGCCCGGCCGCCCGCATTGCCCCGCCCAGCAACGGGATCCTGAATAGCTCCTTTTTGGCGACGAACCGCACCGAGTCGGGGAGCGTCGCGAACAAGGCCCAGATGTCGAACATCGACGAATGATTGGCGGCGTACATCACGGGCTGACCAGGCGGGATGTTCTCCAGACCTTCCACAATCACCGGCGTTCCTGCGGCGCTCAGAATGTCTCGCGCCAAGCCCGTCCCGGCCCAGTCGTAGACGCCGCCGCGCCGCAGAGGCACCCGCAGCAGACCCGCGATAATGGCGCCCGACGCGTGCACACCTGTTGAGATGACGAGGACGACGTAATACCACAGAGTCCTGATCACTGTGGGCTGGCGAAGTGATCGTATCCTGGAGGCAGAGGGACAGGCTTGTTGCCATGCAGCAGGCGCGCGCCGCTGCGGCGTCCGCCGGTTGAACGCAGGCAGGTACCGATACGACTCAGCTCCACACCGGTCTCGGAGCGGAACGCCGAGGCGCTCGCGTCACTGAACGTCGGCGGCATCGTGACGAGCAGCTCGAATTCCTCGCCGCTGGCGATCGCCGCCAGTGCCTCGACGCCCTCCCAACACGGGATGCGCTCGAGGGCGATCTCGATGCCCACGCCGGAGGCGGCGGAGAGATGTTGCGCGTCGGAGCTCAGTCCATCCGAGACATCGATCATGGCGGTCGCTCCATGATGGGCGAGCCAGCGGCCGGCGGCAATACGGGGCTCGGGGCGCGCGAATCGATTGCGGAGCGGCGTGGGCATCCGTTGCCCCGCGCGGAGGTGCTCGAGGGCCAGCGCCGCCCCGCCGAGGTAGCCGGTGACCCACAGGGCATCGCCCTCACGGGCGCCTGAGCGGCGCACCGGCTGGTCGGCGGTACCGACGACGCACACGTCCACGCTGTATTTATCGGCGCGTGTGAGATCGCCGCCCAGGACATGCGCCTCGAGATTGTGCACCATCGTCGCGATGCCGGCCATGATCTCCGCCGCCGGATCGGTGTCACCCGTGCCGTTCGCCGCCGGGAGTCCGATCGAAACCAGCACACCGATCGGCGTTGCGCCATCGGCGGCGAGATCGGACAACGCGGACCCGGCCGCGCGGAAACCGATCTCCTTAAAGTCGAGCCAATCGGTCCGGAAGTGGACGTCCTCGACGGACGAGTCGATGCTGAGCGCGAGTGTCGTTTCACCGAGCGGAATCAGGGCGCAATCGTCGCCGAGATCGGCGCCGTCGCCCGTGATTGCGGTGACCCGCTCGATAATCGTGCGGATGCGATCGAATTCCTTGCCGGGGCCGAGGTTCATTGGATGCGCAGCAAGCCGCTGTCGGTCGCCGCCCAGAGGTACGCAGCATCGGCGGCCAGATCGCGCACGGCCGCGGGCACTTCGAACGGGACCGGATGCACGTGAATCAACCCGCTGGCGACGTCGGCCTGCCCCAGACCCTGTGTCCCACCGATCCACAGGCTGCCGTCGGGCCCCGCAACCACAGCGGTGGGATGGCCGAGTGCGAGTGGAAGCGCAACGGCCGACCACTCACGCGTCGTGGGATTGCGCCAGAGCAGCTGCTTCTCGGTAGCCATGACGATGGTGTCCTGAAGACGCGCGAGCGCGTAGACGGTCACGCGCAGCGTGGAACGCTCTGCCAGCTCGGGCGGCGTGGTGATGGCAGCGGCACCGGGAAGGACTTGCCCGAGGCCGACGCTTGTTCCAACCCACACGGTGTCGCCGGCGGCCAGCAGGCTGAGGACAGCGATGCCACTCGACGCGATGTCGTACACACGATCGTCGGCCTTAATAATAGAAAGGCCCCGCGTCGTGCCGACCCAAACTCCTGCGGTCGTGCGCGACAGGCAGACGGCATCCTGAAGGTCCCAGGTGCGCGACTGCGACGTCGACTGATCGATGCGGACGACCCCCTGGTCCGTTGCCACCCACAGCTGATTCCCGGCGGCGAGCATGCGGCGAGAATAGAGAAAGGAGAATTCGGCGAAACGGGTCGACGACAAATCACTCGCAACCCACGACACACCGCGGCGCTGGTCAACGCGGGCATTCGCAGCGGCCCAGACCCCGTTATCCGGCGCAAGCGCTAGGGCACCAACGCCGGGAGCGAGCACTCCGTACCTCAGCACTTCCCACTCTCCTGTTTGCTTATCTACCCGAACCAGCCCCAAGCCGTTCGTCCCGAGAAAGATCTCCGGCCGATCCGGCGTGGCTGCGGCGGCCGTAAACTGATGGGTGCGAAGCCGTGAATCGGTCAGGATGGCGGCCCGCATCGCATCCGCCAGCGGCGCCTGAGCCAGCGCGGCCTCCACTGTCAGAACCCGCTCATTCGCGGTGGAAGGTATCGGGCCGGGCGTCCAGATGCGTCCATCCACGTCAAAACGGACGTAATCTCCCGCCGTTCCCAGGTCGAGCCAAACCGCATTGCCCGTCTGGTCAGCAATTGCACGCCGCACCCTTCGTGCCGGGTAGCCGTCGAGCGCCGTGACCGGTGGGCGGAAGCGATGCGCTACCCGATCGTAGATCAGGAGACCATGCGTGGTCGCGGCAAAGACGAGCCAGGGTGATGCCGCGACAGCTTCGACGTCTGAAAAATCCGACAGCAGCACGCGATTGTCCGGTCCCAGCGCCACGGTGGAACGGCCCGCTGGCCCGACGCCGGCGGTGGCGCAGCCGACCATACACAGGACGGCTGTCGCAGTTCTACGACACTTCCAGGCTGAAGGAATCACAGGAATGGGGTTACGCGGTCTCGGGGGCCTCGAGCTGGACGAGGACTGGAGGTTCGGCGGGCCTCGCGTCTTTCCAGGCGCGCCACACATCGGGCAGCGCCGCGAGCACGTCGGCGGGCCGCAGACTGCGCGCCGTCCATTGACGCGCGCCCTGCTCCGCCGCGCGGCCCAGCGCATGCGCGCCCAACGCGGCGGCCTCGGCGGCCGGCGTGCTCCGAGCGAGAAACGCGCCGATGAAACCGGCGAGCAGGTCGCCGCTGCCCCCGGTCGCGAGTCCGGGATTGCCGCTCGCCACGACGTGCTCGGGCCCGCGCAAATCAGCAATGACGGTGGGCACGCCTTTGAGCAGCACGGTGCACTTGAGCTTCGTGGCGGCGCGGGCGGCAGCCGACCAGCGATCGTTGGCTGCTTCGTCCGCCAGCGCGTCGCCGGCGAGCGCTCGGAACTCACCGAGATGCGGCGTACAGACAAGTGCACGACTGCCAGTCGGCACGTCGGCACGATCACGACTGCCCGTCGGCACGTCGGCTCGGTACAGGTGGAGTGCGTCCGCATCGAGCACGGTTGGCACGGGACGCGCCCCGAGCACGCCGCGGACGAACGCCTCGCGAGCGTGTCGTGGCTCACGCCCCAGTCCCGGTCCGAGCACGATGGCGTCCGCCCACTCGAGCGCCTCCGCCACGGCTGGCTCGATCTGCTCGCCCAGCGCCGACTCGACCGTGAGCAGATCCGGAAGACTCGCCTGCGCGGCGGTGATCGTGTCGCGCGCAGCGACGAGCTTCACCAGGCCGGCGCCGGCGGCAAGCGCGGCGCGTGCCGCATGAAGCGCCGCACCACTCATCCCATCGGCGCCGCCGATCACACACACCCGGCCGCGGTCGCCCTTGTGCATCTGCGGTGCGAGCCGCGGCACGCGCGCCGCCGCCCAGGCGTCGGTCACCAGCACCGGCCACGCCGCTTCCGGTGGCGGAAGGCCGATGTCCACGACGACGATCTGGCCGCACCATCCACGCGCGAGGAGATGGCCGCGCCTGGGGGCGCCGAACGTCACGGTCAGCTGCGCGCGAATCGGACCATGCGCCTCGCCACTCGTCAGATCGAGCCCCGTCGGTCCATCGACGGCGACGATCGGCGCGCCGTACGCGGCGACCCGCTCCGCGAGCGCGAGCACGTCTCCCTTCGCCGGACCGGCCGCCCCGGTGCCCAGGAGCGCATCGACGGCGACGGCCGTCTGGGGCCACGCTTCCTCGCGGCCGAGCTCGCGCACGCCGTCGAGCCGCGCGAGCGCGCGGTTGTCGATTGCGTCGTCCGTCTTGGGATCGAGCGCGGCCACCCACACGGGGATGCCGGCGGCGTGCAGCGCGCGCGCGATCACCCAGCCGTCGCCGCCGTTGTTGCCGGCGCCGGCGGCAACCAGCACACCGCCCCGCACGACGGTCGGCAGCTGTGCCACCAGCACCCAGACCACGGCTCGGCCCGCGGTTTCCATCAACACGCGGCTCGGCACGCGATACTGCGTGCGCGCGGCGGAGTCCCACGCCGCCGCTTCGCTCGCCGAGAGAACCGGAATCGGATTCACGGAATCACCACCCCCGCGTACCCCACCACGCGCGCGTTATCGCCGGAGACCCAGCCCGAGTGGCGGTAGTCTACAACGTCCGCGCGCTTTGCGCCCAGGTCTTTGGTGGCGCCGAGGACGACCGCCGCCGGCCCGCGGCCGCACATCGAGATGCGCTCGCGCTTGCAGCGCGCGAGCAGCTCTTCGCCGTCGAGCAAGCCGACGGCTTCGAGCGCCATGGCGTCCTTCTGCTCGGAGACTGCAGCGGGTTCGTAGTGATTCAGATCGCTGGATGCCACGAGCAGGACGGGCTCGCCGGCCGCGCGGACCAGTCGCGCCAGCACGTCACCCAGCAACCGCGCCGGCTGCCACGCGTCCCACGCGATCACGAGCGGCACGATGCGCACATCCGACCGCAGCAGCTGCAGAAACGGCAGCTCGACTTCGACCGCATGCTCGCTGCGATGCGCCGCGTGATCCACGGCGACGAATCCTTTCGAGATCTCCCGCATCGCCTGGGCGGCATCGGCGTCCACGGGCACGTCGCCGAGCGGCGTGCGAAACGCGCCCGCTTCCCACAGCGAGACGCCCGACTCGACTTCGCAGACGCCCGTGTGATTGGGGGCGAGGATGATGACGAGGCCGGGAATTGTGGTGCGGGCAAAGACGCGCGCGGCGGTCGGGCCGGAGTAGCTGTAACCGGCATGCGGTACGATGACGGCGAGAAGCTGCGCGGCGGGTGTTTGACCGACCTCCCGGCGCGCGTCGGCGAGTAGCGTCGCGACGACGGCACGCAGCTCAGTGGGGTCGGCGGGATAGAAACGCCCCGCGACAGCGGGCGCGCGGACTGAGGACGCTATTTCGAGCTCTGATTCCTACCCTGAGGATGAAACCCCGGGCCAACGGTACCCAGCGCCGGCCTTGAAAACCTCGCCAAACGCGTAGACCCGCTCGAAGTCCTCGATTCGGTCGGACGGTTGACGGGCGAGCAGCCCCACATCGATCAGGATGAAGACGATCTGACCGAAATCCTCGGTCGTCTGAATACCCCAGTGCGTCAGCACCGTGGCAGCCAGCATGCCGAACTGCTCCAGCGCGAAGTCGCGGCATGCCCAGGCCAGCTCGACGCCGGTGAGATGGCGGCGCGTGGGCAGCCTGGTCTGCGCGTACTCGAGTGCCGCCAATACGAACACGTAGGCGCGTTCATTGTACTTGCCGTCGCGCCGCCGGATCTCGGCCAGGGCCGCTTCGAGCGTACCGACGTCACTCATCGACGGGCTTCGCCGGGAGGCGGCGGAGGTGGCGGTGCCGGAGGCGTGGACGGGGACGGCACGACGCGAATCCCGCCGGAGCGGCGTTGCCGGTCTTCCAGCGGCGCCTCGAGCAGCGCGAAGTCGAGCACATCATCGATCGTTTCCACAAGACGAATATCAAGCAACTTCCGTACCTCTTCAGGCAGGTCAATCAGGTCGTTCTTATTACGCTCGGGCACGAGCACGGACGTGACCCCAGCCCGCGCCGCGGCCGTCAGCTTCTCCTTGAGTCCCCCGATGGGGAGCACCCGCCCCCGCAGCGTCAGCTCTCCGGTCATCGCGACATCATGGCGTGCAGGCCTGCGACAAAGCAGTGACGCAAGCGCCGCAGCGATCGTGATGCCGGCCGAGGGGCCGTCCTTGGGAACGCCACCCGCCGGAACGTGCAGGTGCACGTCCGCCTGCGTGAAGGCATCGAGCGGAATGCCGAGCGCGCCCGCGCGGGCCCGCAACAGACTCCATGCGGCTTGCGCCGATTCCTTCATCACGTCGCCCAGCTGCCCGGTGAGAGTGATCTGGCCCTTGCCCGGCATCCGGATCGCTTCGATGAACATGATGTCGCCACCGACCGGCGTCCACGCCAATCCCGTGGCGACGCCGATTTCGGGCGCGCGACCCGCGACCTCGCTCTGCACTTTGGGCTGCCCGGCGTACTTCTCGAGATTCTTCGAGGAGATCTTGACGGCGGTCGATTTCCCCTCGACCACCTCGAGCGCCGCCTTGCGCAGGATTCCCTGAATCTCGCGCTCGAGCTGGCGCACGCCGGCCTCGCGGGTGTACTCACCGATCAACCGCTCCAGCGCGCCGTCCCCGACGTGCGCACGCTCGGTTTCGCCGGCGAGCCCGGTCTCCTTCAGCTGCCGCGGCAGCAGGTACCGCTTGGCGATTTGCAGCTTCTCGGACGGCGTGTAGCCGAGCAGCGAGAGCTGCTCCATGCGATCGAGCAGTGGATCAGGAATCGGCACGGTGCTGTTGGCGGTCGCGATGAACATCACCGCCGAGAGATCGAACGGCACCTCGAGGTAGTGATCGACGAACGTCGAATTCTGCGCCGGATCGAGCACCTCGAGCAGCGCCGCGGTGGGGTCGCCGCGCACGTCGGCGCCCATCTTGTCCACCTCGTCGAGCATGAGAACGGGGCTGCGGGTCTCACAGCGTTGTAACGCGTGAATGATGCGCCCGGGAATCGCGCCCACGTAGGTGCGGCGGTGACCGCGAATCTCGGCCTCGTCGCGCACGCCGCCCAACGAGACGCGGGTGAACTTGCGGCCCAGCGCCTCGGCGATGCTTTGGCCGAGCGACGTCTTGCCCACGCCGGGCGGTCCAACGAAGCACAGGATCGAGCCCCGCGCCGTCGGATTCAGCGTGCGCACGGCGAGATATTCGAGAATGCGCTCCTTCACGGCTTTCAGATCGTAGTGATCGCGGTCCAGGATTTCGCGCGCGGTCTTGAGTTCGAGCCGGTCCTGCGTCACCCGCGCCCACGGCAGTGCGGCGAACACGTCGAGATACGTGCGCGCCACCTGGTATTCGGCCGACTGGGGCGACATCTGGCGCAGCCGCTTCAGCTCGCGCTCGGCGACTTTTTTCGCTTCCGCCGACAGCTGCGCCTCGTCCAGCCGTTTGGCGAGCTCGTCCAGCTCGTCGTCGCCCTCGCCCTCCCCCAGCTCCTGGCGGATGACCTGCAGCTGCTCGCGCAGCACGTACTCGCGCTGATTCTGATCGAGCCGGTTCTTTACTTTTTCCTGGATTTGCGTGCCGACCTCCAGCACCTGGAGCTCCTGCACCAGGAACTCGGCCAGGCGCTCGAGGCGCCGCGTCACGTCGTCGATCGCCAGTAGCTCCGCCTTGGCGGGAAGGGCGAGATCGAGATTGGCGGCAATGAAGTCGGCGAGCTTTCCCGCCTCGCTGATGCCGGCGAGCACTTCGTGCAGCTCGGCGCCGAGATAGGGCGCGATGTCGATCACGCGCGAGAACTGCGCGATGACCGTGCGCTTCAGCGCTTCGGTGCGGGCATCCTCGAGCGTGTTTTCCTGCAGCGGCTCGTATTCCGCCATCAACCACTTCTCGCCCTGCGCTATGTCCTTGAGCCGGGCGCGCTCGAGACCCTGCACCATCACGCGCACCGAGCCGTCACCGAGCTTCAGCATCCGCACGATCGTGCCGAGCGTGCCGACATCGTAGAGCTGATGGGGCAGCGTGTTCATCACCGCGCCCTCGGGCGGCTCCATCCCGCCCATCGACTTCATGACGCCGAGCAGCAGGCGCTTCTCGCCCTGAATGACTTCGTCGATCAGCTGAACGGCTTTCGGATCGGTGAGGGCCAGCGGCAGGACAACGTGGGGATAGACGACGAGCTGACCCAGGGGGAGGATCGGCAGCCGTTCCATCAGGGCCCTCCCACACGCACCGACTGCGCGCCGGAGGAGCGGGGCGGTTGCTTGGCGAGCCGGATCTCGAGGAAGCCGTGCTCGTAGGTGGCGCGGATCGACACGGGATCGACGACGACGGGCAGCCGGAAGCGCCGCTCGAATGGGCCGATCTGCACTTCCATGGCGTGATAGTGACGCCTGCCCTGCTGGCGGGCGGTCCGCACCCCTGAAATCTTGAGAATGCCCTCGTTCAACTCGACGCTGAAGTCCTCGGCCCGCATTCCCGCGATGTCCATGTGCACGACGAGCTCGGCGTCGGTCTCGTAGACGTCGGTTCGCGGTTTCCACTTCGGGGAGGCGACGAATCCAACGGGGCGGCCGTGGGCGACTTCATTGAAGTACACGTCCAGCTCGTCGGCGAGGTGCACGGTGAGCGAACCCGAGCCCCGCGAAGGACGACCCGGCGGTGGCTCCCCCCCGGCACTAGATCCGAACGAGCTGTCAGTCATGATCACCAAGATAATGCGCGGCGCAATAACAGCTATTTCAAGTACTTCGTCCAGATTAGCAGCACCCCACAACCCGTGGCGACCGACTGGAACTGGATGGGGGCGGCGGACGCGCGCGGGTACATCTCGACACCGACCAGCTCGTCGGGGTGGTAGACCTGCAGCTGGGTGTAATCCGACAGGAAGCCATCGATGTAGAGGGTAGCGGTGCAATAGCCGCGGCCGCCGACGCTCGGGTTCGGCAGCATCACCACGAAATCGCTGTTGCCCGAGCCCCGCGCAAAGCGAACCGTGGGCAAGGCACCCAGCGCGCCACGCACCGACCCTGCACCCTGCAGCTCTTCCTCGCCTCGGAAGTAGCCGATTCCGAGGCGCCGGCGTTCTTCGAATGCCTGGAGCTGCCGGGTAGGCTGCCCCACCACGCGGACCGGCGCCAGCGTCACCGCGAGCGGCGGGAGCGCCACGTCGAGCGATGTCGTGTCGCCTGGATGGAAGTCCACCGCCTGGCCGGCGGGCGTCCGGCCGATCGCCTGAACCGTGACCCACTGCGTGCCCGGCGCCACGCCGCGCAGCGTATAGCCTCCGTCGGCATCAACGACCGTGCTGGGACCTTCGCGCACGGACACGCGCCCGCTGAACAGCGGCGTATGCTCATCCGTCTGCGCGTTGCCCCGCAAGACGGCCGGCTTACGCCCGGGCGTCAGCGCGATCAGCAGATCCTGCCGGCCCACGCCACGGCGCCCGAGCTGCAGGTCGATCAACCCGGTCGAATCGGCACCCGCATAGCCGCGCAGTGATAGCCTCATGTCGCGGGACACCCCGCAGGCGTAGTACGTCCCGGTCGAATCCGTTCGCGCCGTGACATTGCGTGGCTGCGTTATGACGTTGACCGGATCGGTCTGGGTGATGCGCAACCACCGCAGCAACACGCCGGCGCCCTGGAGGTGGGCGCCGGTTGCGGCATCCTGTATGACGCCGAACACGATCGCGCTATCGGCGCGCGTGGTGAGCTCCTGCCCGCAGCGTCGCTCCCATAACGTGGCGAGCGATGGGGTCGCGACCTGCACCGGCCCCGTATCGGCGGCGACGGTGAGCGGCAGCGCGAGCGTGTACAGGCCGGCAGAATCGAGGCCCGGGTGGGAGAGAAGCACCGTATAGCGACCCGGCGGGACACTGTCGAACGCAAACCGCCCGGTCGAGTCGCTGCGGGCGCGCCAGTTCGTCCCCCGCAGCCACAGATCCGCCGCTCGCATCGGCGCGCCGAGCAAGCTGTCGTACACGGTACCCCTGACCACCTGCTGGCCACGCGCGGCGGTGGCAAAGGCGGAGAGGAGTCCAGCGAGCAGTACTGCTCGCTTCACTCGCGCGACGTCGCCGCCCACGGTGGACCGAACGCGGGCGGGGC
>DASZCG010000057.1:0-18001 GCA_035943355.1 Gemmatimonadales bacterium | reverse complement strand
TCCCCACATAGAGAAGATCGGGATCCGTCGCGGCCTCGGTCATCGTGGTGCCTCCCCCCGGACCGCCTTTCCCGGCGCGACGCCCTCGACGGCCCGCCCGTTCGCGACGACGGACACCCCGTTCACGATCACGTACTGAATGCCAACCGGCGCGAGCGACGGCTCCCGGTAGGTCGAGCGATCCACCACCGTCGCCGGGTCAAAGATCGTGATATCGGCGTCTGCGCCGACACGCAGGCGTCCCTTCTGCCGCATCGCCGGGACTCGTGCCTCGAGCCGCTGCGCCGGCATGAGCGTCATCTTGCGGATGGCGTCCATCAACGAGAGCGCGTGCGTCTCGCGCACGTAACGGCCCAGCACCCTGGCATAGGTACCCGTTGTCCGCGGGTGCCCGGTGCCGTTCTGCCAGTAGGCGTCGCTCGCGATGATGGTAAGTGGATTAGTGATCGCCACGGCGACCATCGCCTCCGTGTTGGTATGGATCACGACCGGCCCGCCGATTCGGGCGTAGCGCTCGAAGCTCTCGCGATTCAATCGCTCGCCCGTAGGCGGCCACTCCAGCTCGGCCAGGCCCGCATCGGGAGCGGCTCGATAAACGTCCTGTATGGTCGCGGATTGAATCTCAGTCATGCCGGCGTCATAGGGATACGCTTCAGTGGTCACGTCGTGTCGGTGGGCTCGCGCATCACTGATCATCTCGAGCATCACGGGCGTTTCGGCAAGACCGGCGCTATTGATGTGCACCACGTGCAGGGGGGCATGGGTTTCGCCGGCGAGCGCCAGCGCTTCCTTCAGGCCGGCGACGCCAGGGCGAATGTGCACGTGGATTGGTGTGTTCGTTTTTGCCGCGACACGGAACACGGCGAGCAGCTCAGCGCGCGTTGCCGCCGGCGTGTACGGAAACCCCGCGCCGATGTCGACCGCGCCCTCGCGGAGACCAGTCTCAATGCGTTGCGCGATCTCGGCGATCTGTTCGGGCGACGCGGCGCGATAGGCGCCGTCGCTCACCGGCATCACCGTCCCGGAATCGTGCATCACCGCCATCCGGACTTTGATGTGGCCGATGCTGACGCCATAGTTGATTCGCTCGCCCGCGCTGCGCTCGCCGTACCAGGCAGCGACGTCTGCCGTGCCGAGCTCGAGCTCCAGCGCTGTCGTCACGCCGTCCAGCGCATAGAACCGATAGGTCTCGGGCGTCTGGCCGTGCGCGTGCAGGTCGATGAAGCCCGGGGCGACGACGAGACCGCGCGCGTCGACCGTGTCCCGGCCGCTTATGGCGTGCGTCGTGATGGCGGCGATGCGACCGCCCGAGAGCCCGATATTTCGGGACCCATCGAGCCTGGAGGCCGGATCCATCACGTGCCCGCCGAGAATCACGCGGTCGTAGACGGGCGTGCCCTGCAGGAGGAGCAACACGGAGGCTGCGGCCATGATCATGGGGGTCGAGGTTCGTACTCGACGGGCGAGCCGTCAAGCGGAGCCTTCGCGTCGCGCTTCGTTCCGGTCGCTCCCGCGGGCGGGGCGCGGTGACAGACCGGTGCGCGTCTGCTAGACTAGTGGGAGCGATGCTCGAACACCGGACATGCCGGCCGTACTTCCCGGGTATCCTCATCCTCGGCGCGCTCTCGGCCTCTCCCCAACCGCTCGCGGCCCAGCACTTCCACCGTCTGCCCGCGACGCCCCGGACCGTCGCCTACGGCTATTACAGCGCCGCCGCGACGCCGGTGCTCCGCATCGCCTCGGGCGACACGATCGAAGTCGAGACGCTCATCACCAACCGCCCCGATCGCCTCGAAGCGGCGGGCGTGGCGCCCGCCGAGGTGCAACAATCGCTGCGCGACATCGTCGCCCAGGTCACCGATCGCGGCCCCGGCGGACACATTCTGACGGGGCCGGTCTACGTGGAGGGAGCGGATTCGGGGGATGTGCTCGAAGTGCGCATCCTCCGCATCGACCTCGCGCTCCCGTACGGCTACAACGGTTGCAGCGGGTTTCTTCCGACGAATTGCGACAGCACCCACCGCACCAGGATCATACCGCTCGATCGCGCCAAGATGACCGCCCAGTTCGCACCGGGCATGGACATCCCGCTGCATCCCTTTTTCGGCAGCATGGGCGTCGCGCCGCCGCGCGATTCGGGCCGCGTGAGCAGCAACCCGCCCGGCATCCACGCGGGGAACATGGACAACAAAGAGCTGGTCGCGGGCACGACGCTCTTCATTCCGGTCCACACCGCCGGCGCCCTGTTCGAGATCGGTGATGGGCACGCGGCGCAGGGGGATGGAGAAGTAGACCAGACCGCCATCGAAACCTCACTGACCGGCCGGTTGCAGCTCATCGTGCGCAAGGACCTGCACCTCGCCTGGCCGCGCGCCGAGACCCCGACGCACTTCATCGCGATGGGGATGGACAAGGATCTCACGAAAGCCACGCAGATCGCCGTGCAGCAGGCGATCGACTTCGTCGCCGCCTACCTGGGGTGGTCCAAGATGGAGGCGTATCGCCTGGTGAGCGTGGCCTGCGACGTGCGCATCACCGAACTGGTCGATGGCAACGTCGGCGTGCACGTCATGATTCCGAAAGCCATCGTCCGATCGGCAGGGCCGGGCCACTGACTCCTCACAGCGCCCTCGCGCTCCTTGCCCTCTCCCTCCCGCTCCCCTGCGCCGCCCAAGGGATCCCCTTCAGCCAGCATGGATCGGTGACGCAGCGCGTAGGGTTCAGCGACATCCACATTGAGTACAACCGCCCCGTCGTCCACGGGCGCCACCTGTTCGGCGGTCTCGTGAAATGGGGACGCATCTGGCACCCCGGCGCCGACTCGGCCACCACGATCACCTTCAGCAGCGCGACCCTGATCGAAGGCCAGCCGCTCCCCTATCCCGGCGACTCTCTCGACGCGCTGCGTGTGCGGGTCACGCCCGAGACCGGCCAACATATGGAAGTCCTCGCGTTCTACTTCCCCGTCGTGGGACCCGATTCGGCCACGCTCAATCTCCACTGGGGGACGACGGTCGTGCCGATCCGCATCAAGATCCCACACTAGCAGGGGGCTTTTTCATCGAAACATCCCCCGCCGCCGTCGCGACTGCTGGCCGCTCCTCTAGGAGCGCAGAAACCTCTCTGCCAATTGCTCTAACCGTTCGTTACTCTCGGCCCGGGCCTGCGTGAGGATCCGCTCGACGTACCGCTTGAGCTTTGGCTCGCCCCACCGATACCCCGTCACCAGCTCGGCGCTGTAGGAGTCGCCGACGTCGGCGCCCTCGAGCAGCGCCATCGCGGCCGCCGCGTCGTAGCTCGGATCGGTCTTCGGCGGCAGGCTGAACCGCCGCTCGGGCTCGCCCGCGTCTTCCTTAATGAATGCTCGGGACATGTCTGAACTTACCTAGGCCGCGTGCCTACGGGCTCAGCTGCAGTAGGAGCAACAGGACCATAGGCTGCCAAATAGATCTCCAATCATGATTGCCGCAATGTGCGCTGGCAGGCTGCATCCTTACTCCCTATCTCTTCTCCTCCTCAGGAAATACGTTACCGCTGGATTGCAGCGCCTACGCTCAGATGGTACCAAAGCGCAATAACGGCTCGCCGTCCGGGACCGGTACGATGAACCACCGTGGCGTAGTCAAGGCGATGAGCCAGGCGGCAACCTGATTCGAAAGGCGAGGGATCCACATGTACCGGTCATCGACATTCAGATTCATCGCCCCACTCGTCGTATTACTCACCTCTGTGTGGTCCGCAGGCGCCACGCAGGAGAAGCCGCCCACGGGCAGGGGCTGGGTCCCGTTGGCCTCGGGTAGCCGCTTGTATTACGAGGTGGCCGGCACGAAGGGCGACACGATCGTCGTTCCCGGCGCCGTTTACTGGTCCGCCGCGCTGGCGCCGCTCGCGCGGAGTCACACGGTCATTTTCTACGACCTCCTCGGCCGCGGGCGCTCCGACACGGGGAGCACCGCGCGCATTGCGATGGACTCGATCGTCGGAGACCTCGAAACGCTGCGGCAGTTCTTCAAAATGGAGCGGATGAGCCTCGTCGGCGTCTCGGTGAATGGCCTCGTGACCGCGTCCTATGCCGCGGCGCATCCCGACCGGGTGGCGCGCCTGGCGCTGGTCAATCCCATTGCCCCGACAGCAGACGCTCAGACGTCCTACAAGCCACCTGAGCGCGCGGCTCGGACCGACTCTGCCGCCCAGAAAGAGCTCCTGCGGATGCGCGAGTCGGGAGCGAGCCGCGAAGCAATTTGCCGGCAGTTCTGGAAGTCGAGTATGGGGTGGTTCGTCGCTGATCGCGCGGCGGCGTCACACATCCAGCCGACCTGGTGCGCGGTGCCGAACGAGACCGTGGACGCCTCACTCCTGTGGCTCGGCTATCTCAGCAGCACTTCCGGGTCGTGGGACGCCACAGCGGCGGCACGCACGATCAAGGCCCCGACGCTCGTGGTACGCGCCCAGCGCGATTATTTCGCGAACCCGGAGGGGGCGAAGGCATGGGCCGCGGCGATCCCCGGCGCCCGGCTGCTGACGCTGCCGGGACTCGGCCATCTGGCGCTGCTCGAGAAGCCGGACGCGGTCAACGGCCCACTGCAGGAATTCTTCGCGGGCAGGTGGCCGGCTGGTGCTGCGGCCGCGTCCGCGCCATAAGCCTTAGCCGATCAGTCCGTACCTCGCGGCATAGCGCACCAGTTCGGCATTGGTGCCCACCGCCATCTTCTCGAGGATCCGCGTCCGGTACGTGCTGACCGTCTTGGCCGAGATGGCCAGCTCGCTCGCGATCTGCGACACCGTGAGTCCGCTCCCCAGCCGGCGCATCACCTCGAACTCGCGATCGGAGAGCAGCTCGTGCGGGGCCCCCCCACCCCCTCCTCCCCGCGGCCCGCCGTCATCGAGATGCTGTGCCAGATGCTCCGCCAGCGTAGGACTCACGTACTTGCCGCCGCGATACACGCGCCGGATCGCCTCGAGCAGCTGCTCGGGCGAGTGGTCTTTGGTGAGATAGCCCGACGCGCCGGCGCGGAGCGCCCGCACCGCCCACTGATCCTCGGGGTGCACGCTCATTACCAGCACACGGACCGTCGGGTGTTTGGCGCGCAGCTCCTGCAACGTCTCGAGAAAGAGTCCGCCGGGCATCGACACGTCGAGGAGGACGAGATCGGTCGCGGTGCGGGCGAGCGCGCTCAGGAGCGCCTTGGCGTCACCGGCTTCGCCGGAAATCACGAACGCCGGGTCGGCCTCGACGATGCGCCGCAGACCTTGGCGCACGATCGGATGGTCGTCGGCGATGAAGATCCGAATCATGGCGCCTTGACCGGAATCGTGACGACGATCGACGTGCCCTCGCCCGGCTTGCCTTGCACCATCAAGACTCCGCCGCACGCCAACGCCCGCTCCCGCATCCCCACGAGGCCGAGGGAGTGAAGCCCACTGATGGAATCGGGAACGAACCCGACCCCATTGTCCGCGACGCCGAGGATGATGGTTCCGCCGGCGCGGCGCACCGCCACCTCCACCCGTGTGGCCTTCGAGTGTCGCGTGACGTTCGTCAGTGCCTCCTGGATGATCCGGAACGCGTGACTGGCGATGTCGTCGGGGAGGCGCGGGAACTCCTGGGCCGCGTCGAGGGTGACCGTCATGCCGGTGCGCCGGCTCGTGTCCTGGACCAGATACTCGATGGCGGCTTCGAGGCCCAGCTGGTCGAGCACGCTGGGGCGCAGCTCGCTCGCGATGCGCCGCACGATCTCCATCGTCTGATCGATGCGCTCGGTGATCGACTCATCGACCGCCCGCAATTGCTCGGACGTGCGCCCGCCTTTGGAGCGCTTGGGTCCCCCCTCTCCACTCACCCAGGCCAGGTCGAGCTTCAGGGCGGTGAGCGCCTGGCCCAGCTCGTCGTGAATCTCACGCGCGATGCGGGTCCGCTCTTCCTCCCGGATCGCCTGAAGCCGGGCCGCGAGCGCGCGCAGCTCTGCGCGCGATTGCTCCAGCTCCTCCGCGGCGCGCGTGCGGTCGGTGACGTCGCGCTGGATCCCGAAGTGTCCCGTGATGTGGCCCTCCGCATCGTAGAAACACATGTAGTCGCCTTCGACCCACATGGTCGATCCGTCGAGGCGCCGCTCATTGGTGACGCTGTGCGTGTGACCGGCGTCGAACAGGTCCCGCCATCCGCGGCGCCCCGCCGCCACGTCGTGCCGGAAGAAATCATTGGGCGTGAGCCCGATCAGCGCCTCCGGTATGGCGCGGAACTGCTTCGCCATCGCGGGATTGACCTTGGTCATGCGCTGGTGGGCGAAGACGTAGTCCAGCACCGCGTCCTTGTCGACGCCGGGCCCCCACTCGATCGGTTGATCGAGCATCATAAAGAAAAAGCCGTCCTGGGAGCGTTCGAAGAACGCCTCCAGGAGCGCCGAGGTATTGAACTCGATTGGTTCAGGCCACGCAGACTGCATCGATTCTCCCAACCAGAAAATGGAGAGCCCGGCTCCAGCAAGGAAGCCGGGCCCCATTTCGCCGCTACCGGACGACGATCCGCCCGGTCATCGCGGTCCCGTGGACCGCGCAATCGTAGTCGTACGTCCCGGGATGGAAGAGCCGCACCGAATACGTGTCTCCCGCGTTGCTCATCACCACGCTGTTCCGGAACACGGCCGGCGGGATGCCGGTCGATTGAATGCTGTGCGGGCCGGCGGCATTCCACGTCCACGTCACCCTGGCGCCCGCCGCGATCGTGTCCACAGCGGGATTCTGCGTGCCGTTCTGGACGCTCCGGAAGAACGTGTTTCCCACGGTGACCTGAATGTCCGCTCCCGCCGCGTGAGGCTCGCCGAAGACGAAATCGTCCATGACGACGAGATCCTGCGTGGCCCCCCCTCCGGTGCTGACGTCGGCGATCGTCGGGGTCAACGCGGCGCTGCCGCTGGTGATCCGCACGCGCGCGACGATAGGCGCCTCGAACACTGCCCCGACGAACGATAAGAGCTGCGCACCGGCATGATTGGGGGCGGTGACGATGCCGAGGCTCTCGCTATCCACGTCGAAGAACTCGATCGTGGTGGACCCGGGACTGTCGACGTCGACAAACACGGCGCCGAACCCCTTTACGAGGCCGGGCGTCGCGGTGCCGACGACGTGGAACGTGACGTCAACCTGGTTGCTCCCCACCGGCATGAACAACTTCTTGGGCGAGAAGGACGTGAACTGCGCGGCGAGGCCGGGGTTCACGGCCGCGAAGTTGGTGCTGTCGACGCGCAGGCCGGTCCCCGGGGTCGAGTACACCGCGCCCCGCTTCGAGTTGGCGTTGAAGAAGTTCGCCGGGAACGTATCGACGTCGGTCAACGCCGCGGGTACGCCGTCCCAGTTGATCTCGCGCCGGCCGCTGTCGGCGGGGGGCGCGTTGGGCGCGTTCAGCACGCCGCCGAGCGCGGTCCGAAACTCTGCCAGCTTCGCGGCGATCGAGACGCTGTCACCCAGGGTCTCGTAGACGGTGAACGCCGGCGGCGGAGGCGGAGGTGGGGGGGGCGGCGGCACATTGTTGGGTGCGGTGTAGTCGCTGCACCCACTCGCAATCAGCAGGGCCAGCAGGGGAGCGTAGATCGTGGCTTTCATGGTGTACTCCGTCGTGAGAAGGATCGGTCGCCAACTGGAGGGGACGCTAGCGATCGTCTCGCGATAGAGGCATCAGCGCAGCCGGAACGAGCTTGTCAGCCGTTGGACTACGCGACACTGTTCGCCTCACGATGAAAGCGGTGCGGTACGAAGAATTCGGCGGTCCGCTTCGTCTGGTGGACCTCCCTGATCCTACGCCGCGGGCCGATGGCGTCGTTATAAAAGTCGGAGCCTCCGGCCTGTGTCGATCGGATTGGCACGGATGGAAAGGCCACGACGCCGACGTGAAAGTGCCGCACGTTCCGGGACACGAGTTCGCCGGTACGGTGATCGCGACGGGCGCAGACGTGCGCAAATGGAGACCGGGTGACCGGGTCACCGTCCCGTTCTCGATGGGATGTGGCACGTGCGAGCGCTGCCGCGCGGGCGACGAGCAGATCTGCGATCGCTACTACCAGCCGGGCTTCACCGGCTGGGGCACGTTCGCGGAGCTCGTCGCTCTCCCTTACGCCGACGTGAACCTCGTGCGCCTCCCAGATTCCATGACCTTCACTACCGCCGCGCTGCTCGGGTGCCGCTTCGCGACCGCGTATCGCGCGGTTGTCGCACAGGGCCGCACCCGGCCCGGCGAATGGGTGGCCGTGCACGGCTGCGGCGGCGTCGGCCTTTCAGCAACGATGATCGCGCAGGCCACGGGCGCGCGCGTGATCGGCGTCGACATCGCTGCGGACAAGCTCGCGTTCGCCCGCTCCTGCGGTGCCGAAATCGTCATCGATGCGAACGTGACGGAGGATGTCGCGGGCGTGATCCGGGAAGTGACGGGTGGCGGCGCCCAGGTCTCGATCGATGCCCTCGGCAGCCCCGCCACCTGTCGCAATTCGATCCTCTCATTAAGGAAGCGGGGCAGGCACATCCAGGTCGGGCTGCTCCTCGCCGATCAGAGCGAGCCCCCCGTCCCCATGAGTCAGGTCATCGCGCGGGAGCTCGAGATCCGTGGCACGCACGGGCTCCAGGCGAGGGAGTACGCGGGGATGCTGGACCTGATAACCACGGGACGGCTGCAACCCGAGAAGCTGTTGGGAAAAACGATTGCCCTGTCGCAAGTCGGTCCCGAGCTCGCACGGATGGATTCGTTCCCAGGTGTCGGCGTTACGGTCGCGGTCCTGGAGTATTGAACAGGCCGGGGTTGAAGGACCTGTTGGAGAAACGGGGAACCTCCCAGGTTGACGCGGGCGCGGACACGCGCTTGGTTGAGACACCGATGGGATTCATCGAGACTGGGGCTACGGCCGTCGCCCGTGCGCGCGTCGGCCGGCATCCTGGAACGACAAGTGAGCCACCTGGTGCGGCAAATGGACGATCTGCTCGACATCAGCCGCTTCAGTCAGGGCAAAATCGCGCTGCAGAAGGAGCGCCTCGACCTCGTGCTGGTGGCGTGCCATGCCGTCGAAGCGGTGCAGTCGCTCGCCGAGAGTCGCGGACTCGAATTGGAGACGACGCTGCCGCCTGAGCCGCTCTACGTGCTCGGCGATCCCGTGCGAATCACGCAGGTGCTCGGCAACCTGCTCCACAACGCGTGCAAGTTCACCGATCGCGGCGGTCGCATTCGCTTGACGCTGGCCGAGGAAGCGGGGCAGGCGGTGGTCCGTGTCCAGGACACTGGTGTCGGGATTTCCGCCGACCAGCTGACTCGGATCTTCGAGCTGTTCGCGCAGGTCGACACCTCGCCGACACGTGTCTGTGGGGGGCTGGGGCTCGGGTTGACGGTCGTAAAGAATCTGCTCGAGCTGCACGACGGCACCGTCGAGGCCCGGAGCGCGGGGCTCGGGCGCGGCAGTGAGTTCGTCGTGCGTTTGCCGCTCCTCGAGATCGCGTAGCCGTCACGCGATTTCCCGAATCTCCACGCTTCCACCAGGGCTGACGATCCCGGGGCAGCCGCGCGCGACCTCGATCGCGCGATCGTAGCTCTCCGCGGCGACCACCATGTACCCGCCGACGATCTCCTTCGCTTCGGCGAACGGGCCATCGGTTATGCCGGAGGTTCTCACCACTTTGCCTCCTGGCTTCAGCTGACCTCCGATGTCCACGATGTTGGCCTTGAACTTCTCCTTCCAGGCGTTGAACGAGGCGTACATCTCCTGCATTTGCGCGGGAGCAGGGGGTTCCTGCTTCCCCGGACCGCGTCTCAGGAAAACGAGATACTTCTGCGCCGGCATTGGAGTCTCCTCTGGGTTGCCTCCACTATGGCGTCGATTGAGGGGTAGCGGAATCGACATCTGGTGGTCCGGCTCTTACGCTGGAGCCTCAGCGTAGAGATCGCCCGCCAGATACTTGAGGCCGCTGTCCACCGCCACCGTCACCACAGTGTGGCCGGCGCCGATCTCGCGCGCGAGCTGAAGCGCGGCCACGACGTTGAGGCCGGTGGATGTGCCGGCGAAAAGTCCTTCCTGGCGCGCCAACGTCCACGCCATGCGCCGCGCCTCGCCTTCATCTATAGCTCGCGTCTCGCTCACCATGCTGCGATCGAACTGCGGCGGCACAAATCCCGGCGCGACGCCTTCGACGCCATGGCGCCCAGGCGTTGCCCCTGACAGGACAGCAGAGGTCGTCGGCTCGAGCGCGACGATGCGGACTTTCGGATCCGCGCGCCGCAACACACGTGAGGTCCCCATCAGCATCCCCGCCGTGCCGACCGCCGCGCACAAGGCGTGAATCGGTCCGTGCACTTGCCGTAAGAGCTCCTCACCAAGCGACTCGTAGCCCGCCACCATGTCGGGATTGCGCATCTGGTCCGTGGCGTAGCTCGGTCCCTCGGCTGCGATCTCGCGCGCGCGCGCCATCATGCGTGGCACGAGGTCGGGCGTGAGCTTGCCTCCCTCACTTTTCAGCACCTCGACCTCGGCGCCGAACACTTCCATGCTGCGGCGCTTTTCCAGCGCGACGGCATCGCTGCACACGATGCGGCAGCGGTAGCCCTTCACCGCACAGACGAACGCGAGCGAAATACCGGTGCTGCCCCCCGTGTACTCGACGACCGTCATCCCCGGCTTCAGAGTGCCGCGTTGCTCGGCGCGCTCGATCATCGACAGCGCCATCCGATCCTTGTAGGAACCGGTGGGACTGTAGTACTCGACCTTTAGGAACACGTCGGCCGAGCCGCGCGGGACGATGCGCGAAAGGCGCACGAGTGGCGTATTCCCGATCGCCTTCAGCATTCAATCCTCGGGTCTCATGGGATGAGCGTGACCGCAGTCGAAACGCTGTCGAGCAACACGTTCTGCGTGAGGCTGACGTTCTGGCGCAGCTCGAAGCGCGCCGTGGCCGCTCCGGCGACCAGCGACCCGCCGGTGTTCGGCACGTTCACCGTAAATCGAAATGGGCAGGTCCCCGGAGGGAGATCGCCGTACCGCGGTATGGCGGTCGGTGCTCCGCAGCTGACCTGGGCACCGCCGGCGCCGTGGATCGCTGCGCCCCCCTGATCGATGTACGCCTGGATGTAGACGCCGGCCATGGTGCCGACACTCGTGCTGACTACATCGGCGGTGTACGCGACTCCAGGCCCCCCCATCGTCAGCGTCGTCGAGGCGAGCTGCAGATTCTCGACGTGAGCCGGCGGTGCCAGAGTATCGTAGACTGAGAACGCGGCGGTCGTCGCGCTGTCCAGGTTCCGTGCCGTGGCCACCAGTGTGTATCCTTCGCCGGGGCCATCAATTGATAGATGGAAGTACGCGACGCCGCTGATTGCCGTCACGGTACTTGGACCCACCAGTCCGGCACCGCCCGGGTTTGCCCCGAACGCGACCGTGACCGTGTCTGTCGCGGTCGGGACAACGCGCCCGTAGGAATCCAAAATGAATACTGGTAGGAACTCGCCACCCAGGCGCGCGTTGGTGGGCGCCGTGGTCGGCTGTACGAAAAACGCCAATTTGAACGCGGCCGGTGCGGTGGGTTCGCTTCCGCACGCCGCGAGCACGAGTAGTCCCGCGCACAAATGCAGCCGTTTCGCATTCGACATTCAGCCCTCGATCGCTACCCAGATCTCGACGGTTTCCGCATCGGGATAAACCTCGACGTCGTACGTGTAGGCGCGCGCGGGCGCATCGGGGCGCTCGAAGTACGCCCATACGTCCTGCCAGCCTCGGATCACCGAACCGGGCAGGGAACCGTTGCTCTGAAACAGCAAATAGGTGCCGGCGGGAACTGAAACGTTCTCGAGTGGCGCAGCGACCGCCGCGTTTGCTTTGACCTCCCGGCCGCCGAGGATCTGAAACGATCCGGAGGCGTCGCTCTCGTACGCGGAATAGACACCGATCGGCGGTCCGAACGCGCCGAGCTTGCCGAGGCGGTCGAACCAGTCCTCGCTGCGAAACCGCTGCCACAATCCCGGGATCTTGCCGACCACGGGCTGTGCTTCCGTGGCGTTGTCGGTACGGAGCGCGAGGCCCGCGACGCGCATCGGTCGTCTACGCTGGAGTGTCTTGCCGTGGAGCGTCATATTCGTGGCTTAACCTACTGCTCTGACGACATGAAACTAGCTCTGCTGCTCACTACGCTAGCCACCGCGCTCTCCGCGCAAACTGCGACCGTTCGCGTCGACGTCACGCCGGGGCACGCCATCAATTCGTTCGATCCCGATAGCGCGCTCGGAAGCTCGATCGACGTGCTGTCCCGGATCGACATCAATCGCGTCTACACGCCGCACATCATCCAGGAAGCCCTCTCGGCAGGGTGGGGGCCGATCACCTACCGGGTGAACACCGAGCTGCGCATGGCAGCCTGGCATTGGACTGAGAACGGCACATGGAGTGATGCGGCGCATCGCAGCGGCTACTTCATCGGCAGCACCGATCTCAAGGAACCGATTCGCTACATCCTCGCGTATGCGCTCCCGCACCGCGGCTTCGCGACCAGTGGCGATCGTCCCGTCGCGGGTCCGAACCTCAGCTACTGGAAAAGCAATCCGTATCTGACACGCAAATTCACGAGCGAAAGCGATACACTGCACCCGCAGTGGGTGATCGTGGACCTCCAAGCCGAGAAGCCCGTGAGTGCGGTCCGCATCGCGTGGGCCAGCCCGTATGCCACGACCTATCGTGTGGAGTACTGGGTTGGCACGAACGCCCTCGACTTTGACGGAGGACCGAAAGGCGAGTGGAAGCTCTTCCCGTCCGGAACACAGAAGAGCTCGCAGGGCGGAACGGTCACGCTCAAGCTGAGCGACGCGTCGGTTGGGACACGATACCTGCGCATCCTGATGACGGAGTCCCTGGTAGCATGAGCGTACTGGCCCTCGCGCTCGCCCTGCTCGTGGCGCACCCGCTGCACACGACCCTCACCCAGCTTGCCTACAGCGATCGCGACGGGACTGTGGAGGTGTCGGTACGCGTTTTCGCCGACGACTTCAGGGCTGCGGTCGGGCACGACGTGACGGACACGACGGCCTTCGCCTACCTCCAATCGACGTTCGCGCTCACGGACCGCCGGGGACGGCCGCTCGCCGTCACCTGGTGTGGCCTGCGGCGCACCGGTGACGTGTTGTGGCTGTGTCTCCACGCGGCCGCGCGCGACGGCATGAGGGGGCTCGGCGTCCACGCACGGCTGTTGTTCGAGCTGTATGCAGACCAGATCAACATTGTGCAAGCGAGCTACGGCGGCCGGCGCTCCTCATTCTTGTTCTCGCGAGGAGACCCGCCGCGGCAGCTGCCGTGAGACGCACATCCCCGCAGCGACGTCGGGTTTTGACGCCTCATCGTCCGGACCGTAGCGTTGTCGCTTCCCTCCGTCGTGGAGAATGGCAGTGAGCGCGAAGCGAGCAGCCACATGGTACCGCTGGGATCAGGTCCAGCTCGAGGACGTGAACGAGAAACTGTCGCGCCGCCTGATCACCGGCGACGCGCTGATGCTCACCCACGTATATCTAAAGAAAGGCTGCATCGTCCCGAAACACTCGCACATGAACGAGCAGTTCACTTACATCCTGGAAGGCGCGCTGCAATTTTTCGTCGGAGACGACGGTGCCGAGGAGATCGTGGTGCGTGCGGGCGAGGTGCTGCATCTGCCGGGCAACGTGCCGCACGAGGCCCACGCGCTGGAGGATACGCTCGACGTGGACGTGTTCTGCCCGCCACGCGAGGATTGGCTCAAGAAGACCGACGCCTATCTCAGGAAGTAGCCGTCATACCGCGAGCAGCTGGTTGACCGCACGCTCCGCTTCGCGAATCGAGTTGCGGTGATCCATGGCTCCGGCAAGATCGGTGTTCGCAAACGCGATACGCCCATGAGCGCTGTTGCGGAGGACGTCGCGCGGAGCTGCTTGGCCGTCCGTGCCGAAAAAGAAGCCGGGCTGCGGATTCACATACGCATGGCCCCAGCGATTGAGAATGATGCCTGCGATGTCGCGCCTCGGGTCGAAGCCGCCCGGGGCGAACATGTCGCCCAGTTGCTCGCGGAAGGCGCGCTCGTACTGCGCGAACGACGTGCCGAGCAGCTCCGCTCGGCCCCGACTGCCCTGTTCGCCGATCGGCAGGCCCGGCTGTGAGAACAAGACTTTGATCGTGAGCACGGTGGGTGAATCGGGCCCGACGGTGGGGTTGATGCCGCCGACGGTCGCCAGTTTGCGCACCGAGAGATAGTTGCCCAACCCTTCGAACCAGCGGCACCCGGACATCCCCATCTTATAGAGGAAGCGCCAATGGCGAACCGCGATGTTCGCCATCAGGCAGGGTGAGCGGTAGAACTGCGCGTACGCCGCGCGGTGGCTCTCAGGCAGATCGGCGACGATGTGCTTCGTGGTCCAACTGCCGCCCGCCATCACGACGGCGCGCGCCTTGACCGTAAAGAGCCGGTCGCCAATGACGTACGTGATGACCACGTGCGGTGCGTGAGCGGGATCTCCCGCATGTGCGACACGGATGACTGTGGCGTTCAGGCGAATGCGCGTCGCTTGCCCGGCGCGGTCCAGGGCGGGGAACTGGACGCGATTCTGCCACACGGCGTCCACGGTGCGCGGCCCGGGGAAGGCGTCGGGGATGAGCGTCTTCACCATCAGGCGCGCGAAGCCGCTGTTGCCGTCGGGGAACATCTGATCGCCGAGAGCCTGGTCGCCGTCGCCGGGGAACTGCGTCTCGATCGCGTAGTTGCAGTACGCCGACAGGACATCGGGGCCCAGCCCGTAGCCGCCGCCCTCGACGGGCGAGAGAAACGTCCGCACCGTCTCGCGACTGATCTGGTGACGCGTCATCAGGTGCTCTTCCAGCGTGATGCGGTCGAGCTGGCGCGAGATGGCGTCGCCTTCGGTCTGAGGCCGCGGTCCTGCGCTCTCGACGTTCCGCCACCGCAGCAATTCCGTTTTCACCGCGTCCGACAGCGGTGTGCCGTCGAGCTTCTTGCCCCACGGATCGATTACCCACACGCCGGGGCGCTGTCCGAATTGCGGTCCAAAGTAGAAGCCATAGTTCGGCGGTTCGTCGTAGGGGCTGTGCGCCAGCGGCATCTCGGCGCAGGTCTGGTATGCGAACGCCGACCGATCCATGCCGATCAGATTGTAGAAGGCGTCGGTGTAGCCGCCTTTCTGCGGCACGAGGAAGATGGCCGAGCCCTGGTGGGCGACGACGGCGTGGCCATCGACCCGGAACTCGTTGCGCTTCGCCTCGCCGCCGAAGATCGCGTGGTTGTCGAGCACCAGGCACTTGCCGCCACGCTGCTTCTGAAACACAACGGCGGCGGCGAGTCCGCTGATCCCGCCGCCGACTGCGACCAGGTCGTACATCTCGCCGGTGTCGGTCGCGCCGGCGATCGCGCGCTCGAAGTCTCCGTCGCGCATGCGATGCGCCGTCGTCATCATGTCGTACATGTTGCCGTGCGCGCGCGCGTAGTCGCCGACGCCGCCGTAGCCGTTCCAGGCGTCGGCGGGAGCGATGGTGGGCGCCTGCGTGTGGCGGCCCAGGACCAGGCCCGCGCTCGCGAGGAGCGTGCCGTTGAGGAAGTCACGGCGCGAGATGGACGCGTGCATGCCGAGGCGATCGTCGGGCACGCGCTAATCTAAAGCAAAAAAACACGGCGCCCTCGTGAGAGAGCGCCGTGGGCGTTCGCTGTACCGCAGTGGTTACAGCTTGACGACGTTCTGCGCCGCCGGGCCCTTCGGACCCTGGACGACCTCGAACTCGACGCGCTCGCCTTCAGCGAGGGACTTGAAGCCCTGCGCCTGAATGGCGGTGTGGTGCACGAAGCAGTCCTTCTCGCCGTTCTCGGGCGTGATGAAACCGAACCCCTTCGCGTCGTTGAACCACTTCACGGTACCGGTGATACGTGCCATCTGATGTTACTCCTGTTCACTTACTGTTTTCCGGCGGCGACCTTGAATTTGCGCCACCGGTCGAGCGACTCAAAAGCACAAAGGACCTGAGACGTTTGCCCAGGTCCTCTCGTCGGTCACTGGTGATCGACCACGGCACTGTGCCGTGGCTTGTTCGCTCGTCACAACAATGTCCAGGCGACACCAAAAAGTCAACAGGCGGGAACGGCCCGGGCGGCCTGCGTTGCGGCGTTGCAACAGCTGGTCAGCGGGTGCGGTAATTCCCTCTCGCGGCGCCCGCCGTCAGATTTGGAAGCCTATGCTCAGGATGTCCGCAACACTCGCCCTCGTGATCTCCGCTGCATCCGCCGTCGCGTCTGCCCAGGACACCGCGCGAACGCCGCCACCGGACCCCATTGCCCGGCTCGTCTCGCGCCTCGACCTCGAGCACTACAAGGCGACGATCAAGGGCCTCACCCAGTTCGGCGACCGGCGCCAGGGCACGGCGCGTAACCGCGCCGCGGTCGACTGGATCGAGCAGCAGCTCCGGAGCTACGGTTGTGGCGATGTGTCGCGGCTCACCTACCAGTATCCGCCGCTGCGCGCGGAGCCGCGGCCGCCGCGCGACACGACGCGCGCGGCGGGTGGAGGCCGCTATCGCGGCATGCGCGCGCGCACCGGCGTCAACAACGACTCGCTGCGCCAGCCCGACGCGCAGCTCCGCGCGCTCGACGCCGAGGCCGGCGTTCCCGGCCAGCGCCACGAGGTGTACTGCACCAAGGTAGGCGCCACGCATCCGAACGAGATGTACATCGTCGGCGCGCATATGGACGGGATCGGCTGGGGCGAGGCGGCGAACGACGACGGCTCCGGCACCGCCCTCGTCATGGAGCTCGCGCGCATCGTCTCGGCGCCCGACGTGACGACCGACCGCTCGATCCGCTTCGTGCTGTGGAATAATGAAGAGACGGGCCTGAATGGCGCGCGCGCGTATGTCGAGCAGCGCCAGGCGCTGCAGGGCAAGGAAGATCCGCCGGGCTCACGGAAATATCCCGAACCGACGTGGCTTGGCATGATCCAGCACGACATGATGCTGTTCGATCACGGCATGCCGCGCGCCGACGGCACGCTCGGTCCGGAGCAGCGCCCCGAGGCGGACGTGAACATCGAATTCCAGTCGAATGCGAAATTCGCCGAGGCAGCCCAGCGGCTCGCGTGGGCGTTTCACGCGGCGAACGAGAAGTACGCGACCGACTATCCGGCGAGTGTCGGTTCCCACATGACGAACACCGATTCCGGGCCGTTCCAGGACCTCGTGGCGGCGATCAGTCTGCGGGAGAATGAGCGCGGCACGCAGATCGGTGCGGGGTGGGACCCCAACTGGCACCAGCCGACCGACCGCTACGCGACGTATAACGACAGAGATTTTCGCCTGGGGTTGAACGCGGCGCAGACAACGCTGGGGGCGGTGGCGGGACTCGTGGGAGCGACGCTCAAGTAGCCTCGTCCGTGCGAGGCTAACCGGGTACGCCTACGCGGTGCTGCTGCGAGAAGTGCCCGAAGTACCTGTCGAACAAAACAAACGCAGCCGCCGACTCCGCGAGAATAATCAGCATCAGGAAAAGCGCGGTCCCCGTCCGGCCCAAGCCCCAGGCCGCGGCGGTCACGAGCACGAGCTTCCAAACCCGAAAGGCTATTGGGGCCAGGAGTGCCCACCGCGCCCAATTCTGTCCCCAATACAACGCCGCACAGAGCACAAGCACCGCGGCGAGCGGCAACAGCAGTGCCAGCGTGGCGATCGGCCCAACAACGAACAGAAATGTGAAAAAGAGTGTCGCCTCGGCGATCAACAGGAGGGCGATTGCGGTTGTAACGTCGGTCCGCGTTACGGCGACCGGGGTCGATGTCGTCATCGGTAGCCCCCTGACAGGGCGTGAGTGGACTGCAGCCTCGGGGAAGTGCTCTACTCTAATGATTCCAACTGCACGGCTAGTGACGAGGCTCACGCCGCCGGGGGGCGGGGGGGGGGGCGCAACACGGAAACGAGCGCCGCCCGCCTGACCAACTGGCTAGTGGTGCATCCGGACCGAGCGATGCACGGTTCAAGAG
>DASZCG010000056.1:0-2272 GCA_035943355.1 Gemmatimonadales bacterium | reverse complement strand
GGCCCGGCGGGCCCGGCGGTGGTGGCGCGCCGCAGGCGGGTGCCACGCAGACCAAGCTGTTCAAGTCGACCGACGAAGGCTTGACGTGGCGCGAGATCTCAGGCAACGGATTGCCGCGGCTCACCGGCCGCACCTCGATCGCGATCGCGATGGGGACCAACGCGCAGCGCATGTATCTCATCGGCAACTTCGGCCTGTATCGGTCCGACGACGGCGGCGCCACGTGGCGGCAGATGGACGCGAGCGATAGACGCATCGCCAACGGCCAGGGCGGCTACAACTGCGGCGTGTACGTCGATCCGAAAAACCCCGACGTCGTCTACACCGTCAACACGGCGATGTACAAGTCTACCGACGGCGGCACCACGTTCACCGGCTTCAAGGGCGCGCCCGGCGGCGACGATCCGCAGCAGTTCTGGATCGACCCGACCAACGGTCAGCGTATGCTGATGGGCCTGGATCAAGGCGCCGTCGTGACGCTGGACGGCGGCGCGACGTGGAGCTCATGGTTCAATCAGTCGACCGAGCAGGTCTACCACATCACGGTCGACAACTCCTGGCCCTACTGGATCTACGCGTCGCAACAGGACGCGGGCGCGATCCGCACGCGCGCGCGCGGCAACCAAGGTGCCGTGACGCCGCTCGACTGGAACCCGGTGCCCGGCTGGGAATGGGGCACGACGATCGCCGATCCGCTGAACCCCAACGTGGTGTACGCGTCAGGGTCCGGCATCCTGAAGATCACGTACCCCAGCGAGCAATGGATCAACGTGAGCCCCAACGTCGATCCGGCGCTGCGCGCCCGCGCGACCATCTCGCAGCCGCTCGCATTCGCGCCGTGGAACCAGCACGAGCTGATCGCGGGACTCAACTACGTGATGGCAACTACCGACGGCGGCGTGCACTGGACCAAGCTGTCGCCCGACCTCGGCTTCCCCAAAGACACCGTGCCCACGCCCGACTCGCTGCGTGGCAAACCCGGCTATCTGGTGGGCGGCGCGATCCAGTCGTTAGCGCTCTCGGGCGTAAAGCGCGGCGTGATCTGGGCCGGGACGCAAAACGGTCTGATCAAGTTGACGCAGGACGAGGGCAAGACGTGGGCGGACGTGACGATCCCGTCGATCCCGGGCGTGGCGAGCCGAGCCGACATCCTGGCGCTCGAGGCGTCGCACTTCGATGCGGGGACGGCGTATGCCGCGGTGTCGTTGTATACGACTGGAGATTATCGGCCCTACTTCTACCGCACGCGCGACTACGGCAAGACGTGGACGGCGATCGTCACGGGACTCGCCACGGACGAGCCGAGTGGGTCGTTCGCCCGCGTGGTCCGCGAGGACCCCAAGCGGAAGGGACTGTTGTTCGCGGGGACGGAGAGCGGCGTGTACGTCTCGTTCGACGACGGCGACCACTGGCAGGCGCTGCAGCAGAACCTGCCCAACACGTCGTATCGCGACATGGTGATTCACGGCAATGACCTGATCGTCGGCACGTACGGCCGCGGCATCTGGGTGTTGGACGACATCTCCGCGCTCCGCCAGATGACCGCTGCGACCGCGAGCGAACCGGCTCATCTCTTTGCTCCGGGTGAGGCGGTGCGCGTGCGCCGCAATGTCGGCGCCGACACGCCGTTTCAGCCCGACGTGCCGCATGCTCTGAATCCGACGGACGGGGCAGTGCTCTTCTACTATCTGGCTGCCGCGCCCACGGACGCGATCAGCATCGAAGTCGTGAGTTCGGCCGGTGCGGTGGTGCGCCACATAACGAGCGGGCCGGTGGCGCCGGTGAAGGAAGCGGCGCAGCCGCCCGAGCCGAGCTGGTGGCTTGCGCCGCCCGTGCGGCTGCCGGCTGGTGCGGGGTTGAACCGCACGAGCTGGGATCTCCGCGCGGACAATCCGCCGGCATTCACCCACTCGTTCGAGATCAACGCCAATCCCGGACTCACTCCTCCCTCACCCGAGGGGCCGCTCGTCCCGCCGGGCACCTATACACTCAGGCTCACCGCCCTGGGGAAGACGTACACGCAGCCGGTCACGGTGGTGAACGATCCGCGCTCACCGGCCACGACGGCCGACGTGCAGGCGCAGTACGTGCTCCAGACAAAGATCGTGGCCGGCATGCAGACGGCGTGGGATGCGTACCAGCAAGTGGCCGCGCTACGAGTCGCAGTGGCCGCCGACACGGCAACAGCGCTCGGCGCCGAGGTTGTTGCCGCCGCGAAGGCGTTCGACTCGACGCTGGCGGCGGTCGGCGGTAATGCTGAGCGGGGTGGTGG
>DASZCG010000055.1:0-13294 GCA_035943355.1 Gemmatimonadales bacterium | reverse complement strand
CCTTGAGCCAGAGCCGGTAGAGATCGGAATATCCCGAGACCGACAGGCCGCTGAACACGACGCTCCGGCCGTCCGGCGCCCAGGCCGGTGAGAGGATCGAAACGAGCTCCGGGAACTGGTAGCGGCCGACCACCCGCGACTTCTTCAAATCCCAAAAGAACAGCGCATCGCGCTCGGCGTACTTGCTGCTGAACGCCGCCACGCCTTCGTGATTCACATCGATGCGTGACTCGAAGAAATGGAACGACTCGAACTGCTCGCTGCGCTCCCCTTCCACCACCGCCCGCTTGGAGTGACCCTCGAGACTCTGGGCGTAGATCGTGGTGTAGCCGCGGGCGGGCGAGAAAAAGAGGAACGACGGCGTCGAATCGCCCGGCAGCTGGTAGGCCGTCGGCTTGATCGCGAGGTCGGTCAGACGATGGGCCGTGATCGCGAGCGGCGGCTGCGTCGCCACCACCGGGTAGTAGCGCTGCCGCATCCAGTATTGCCATTCCTCGGACAGCTGCTCGATGTTGCGGCCATAGACACCGTGCAGCGCGGCTTCGAAGCTCGAGTACTTCCAGATGTCGCCGTACAGCTCCACAATCCGCCACTCGCCGTAGCGCTCGGCCAGGAAGCGATGGATGATGCCGCCGACCGGGTAGACGAGCCCACCGTAGGCGTACGCGAGATCCGGCAACGACGGCAACCGGCCCGCGACGGTCATGTCGCGCAGGAACATCTCGTCGCGGCTGTCCTCGCCTGCCGAGAAATATTCGGCCATGCCTTCCGTCCACCACAGCGGCAGGCCCGGTTGCCGGAAGCGCGGGTAGCGGCTGAAGGTCTGTGCGGCAAGGCTGAGCTGAAAGACGTGCACCAGCTCGTGACGGATCGTATGGCGGAATTCCGAGTAGCTGCCGCGGAACGGTAAGGCGACGCGACGCTTCAGGAATTCCGTGACGCCGAGCAGCCCTTCGGGCGGGATGAACGGGAGGACGTTGGTCTGCTCGAAGTCGGTATGCGACGCGTACACGATGAGCGGAACGCGGCGCAGGACGGCATGGTTGAGGCGGCGCTCCAGTGAGTCGTAACTCGCTTCGGCGTACGCCAGCGCGACGCGGCCCAGCTCTTCTTCTTCGGGATAGTAGTAGAGATCCACGTGCTCACCGCGGAGCACGCGCCAATCAAAGTGGCGGTACTGAATCTTGTTTTGCCCGAAGTAGCCGTACTGAGCGGATGCGGTGGTGGCGCATACCAGGAACAGCACGACAAAGGCTGCCTTCATCTATGAATGCTCCTGATGCGATCGCCCTGGCCGATCGCATCGAGTATCGGAACGCCGCCGACCACCCTGCCGAAAATCGTGTACGTCCCGTCCAGATGCGGCTGCGCCGCATGGGTGATGAAGTACTGGCTGCCGCCGGTATCCGGACCGGACAACGCCATGCCGACCGTCCCCACGTCGTAGCGCACCGGGTTGATCTCATCGCGTAACACGAATCCGGGGCCGCCCCAGCCATCGCCCCGCGGGTCACCGTCCTGCACCACGAAATTGGGGACCACGCGATGCCACCGCGCGCCGTCGAAGAAGCGCCGCTCGATGAGCGCGAGGAACGCCGCGACGGTCACGGGCGCCTCGGTCGGGAGCAACTCGATCTCCAACATACCGCGATCCGTCTCCAGAAAGATGTGAGGATTGTTGCCGCCGAGGCCGGGGGCCAGCCAGCGGCGGGCGATGTCGCGGTAGTCCGCCACGCTCCGACCGGTCGCAATCGGCGCGACGGGTCCCCATACATCGCGCGTATCGGGCACCGTATCGGCGGCCAGGCGCCGCACGAGGTAGTCGTCCGGCCGGGGGATGGCCGAAACGAATTTCGCCGCCACCCGCAGGCGGCCACTCGACGACGTGGCGGCGATCGCGCCGAGCGCGGAGACCGCCGACAGGCGCGCATCGTTGAACGGATCGCCGTCGGCCCGGCGATAGGCGGCCACCAGCAGGTCGACATCCTCGACGTCGGGGTGACGGCCGACCAGCTCGGCCGCAACGCTCCGCACGGCGGGGTCCGCGTGGGTGAGCAGCCCACGGGCACGCCGTAACAGCGCCGTATCGGCGGCGGGCACGATGCGTTGCAGCGCCTGCAGCGCCTGCGCCACCACGCGCCCGTCGGGATCGGCGAGCTGCGTTTCGAGCCGATCGCGCGCACCGGCCGCGCCAAACGCCTCCGCCGCCACACTGCGCCAACGCCAGTCGGCATCCGTCGCAACGGGCGCGGCTGCCGCGACGCCCGCCGCGCTGTCCGCCTGCGCCAGCGCGATCAGCGCCTGACGTCGCACGGCGAAGACACTGTTCGTGAGCCGCGGACGCAGGGCCGCGACGGCCGCCGACCCTCGTAACACGCCGAGCGTAGTCTCTGCCTGGACGGCGACGCCGATGTCGCGGTCGGCGATGAGCGGAGTCACGGTGGCGGCCAGTGTGGAGTCGCGAAATGATGCGAGCGCCCGGAGGGCGTTGATCCGGACGTGCGCGTTGGCGTCGGTGAGCAGCGGCCGCAGGCCATCGATGGCGCCCCGCGCGTCGAGCCGGGCACTGTCCAACAGCGCTTTACTGACGCCGCGGGCCGCCACGATGCGCACCTGCAGATCCTGATCGCCCAGGGCGCGGATGAGGTGGGCGGCCCCGGGCGCGGCGCGCAGCCGCGCGAGGGCAAAGAGGGCATGCCCGCGCATGGCGGCGTCGGTTGCGTCAGCGAACCGGACCAGGTCGGGGACGGGTGCGCGAGGGCCGAGCCGCCACGCTTCGAGCAGCGCCTGATCCACGGCGCGTGACGGCAACGCAGGGGAGCCGGTCGCGATGATCTCGATCAGCGCGCGCGCGCCCTCGTCTCCCCCGATCTTGGCGATCGCCGTCACGGCTTCGAGCTGTGGCGGCCCGACATCGGCCACGCCAACCGCCCGCACGGTCTGCTGCAGGGCGGGAATAGCGCGCGCGTCTTTCAACAGGCCCAATGCGAACGCCGCGGCCGCCTGCACGCCGGGGGCCGAATCATTCAGCACGGGGATCAGCAGATCGACTGCGTCCGCCTCGCCGATGCGCCCGGCCGCGAGCGCCGCCTGGCGGCGCACGCCGGGGCTGGGGCTGCCAAGTCCCTGGCGCAGCACCGCTGCATCAAAGCGCCGCGCGTCGGCGGTCGCGATCAGCGAGGCGAGCAAGCCGATCGTGGCCTCATCCGGCCCCACCCCCGACGGCTGCTGGGCAGCCACTGGCCGCGGGAAAGCCGCGGACCCTATAAGAAGAAGGAAGGGGACGACGCTAGAGACGAACCGGGTCTGCGGTGGATTCGAGCAGCTCACGCACGTGCTCCGGAATACGCGCTAAAGTGTGACCGTGATCCAAAGCGATCAACGACGTTTCCCCGGTCGCGAGCAGCTCGTCGGTCGCGGCGCGCTCGATCGCGTACCCGAAGATCACCCGCCGCGAGGCCAGATCCCGCACCCAGCAGCGCACCCGAATCATATCGTCATAGCGCGCCGGCTGGCGGTACCGGATCTGGGCGTCGGTCACCGTGAGGAACGTACCCTGCTGCTCCAGCGCCTTGTACGACAATCCCCGCTCACGGAGGTGTTCGGTCCGCGCCATGTCCATCCAGATGAGATAGTTCGCGTGGTAGACGAAACCCATCTGATCTGTTTCGGAATAATTCACGCGGTGCAGGACCGCGTTGATCACCGGCGGGTTATTCCCCGTAGGGGATCCAGATGTTCTTCACTTCTGACGCGTGTCGCAGGAACTCGCGGCCTTCGCCCTGACGAGGATCGAGCCAATCGCGGGTCTGGGTCGTGGCCCAGGTTCGCTTCATATTTGCCGCGGAGGCCAGCTCAACCGCCTTCACGCCGGCCGCGGTGCCGCAGTACCAGACACCATCCACGTCGTCGTGCTCCGCCAGCACCTTGACCAGCGCGTCCTTCGATCCGGTCACGATGTTGACGACGCCGTCAGGCACATCCGACGTCTCGAGCACGCTGTACAACTCGGTCGCGGCGATCGGCTGGCTCTCGGATGGAACGACGATCACCGTGTTCCCGACGGCAAGCGCCGGGGCGAACAGCGAGACGAAACCGAGCAGCGGGAACTGGTCCGGCGCGGCGATGCCGATGACGCCGACCGCCTCGTTCATGGCGAGCGTAACACCGCGAATGGGGGTGTGATGGACCGCGCCGTCCCACTTGTCCGCCCATGCAGCATACGTGAACAGCCGCGAGACGCTCGCGTCCACCTCGGCACCGCCGACGCGGGCGGCAAATTCGGCGGCACGCGTCGCCAGATTCTCGGCGATGTAGTAGAGAATCTGGGCGCGCAGATGGCCGCTCCCCCGCCCCCATCCCTCGGCGGCGTGCGCCGCTTCCACGGCATTGCGAATGTCTTTGCGGTTACCCTCGGCGACTTCGCCGAGCACGCGACCATCGGCGCCGAGGACCTTGCGACTGTAACCCTGGTCGGGGCGGGTTTGCTTGCCGCCGATGAACAGTTTGTAAGTGTGGTCAATCGGAGGGAGCAGCGTGTTCGGAGCAGTACGCGACGGCTCGGGAGTGTGCACGCGGCCCGGGGCGACTTGCTCCGTGCTCTCTGCTCCGTGCCCCCACCCAGGCTTCAGGTACTCGTACATCCCTTCCCTTCCACCTTCTCTCCCAAACCCGGACTCACGATACCCACCAAATCCCGAAGCAGCGTCGAACAGGTTGGTCGAGTTGATCCAGACGACGCCCGCTTTGAGCTTCGGCGCGACGTCCAGCGCCAGATTGATGTTCTCGGTCCAGACGCTCGCGGCCAGACCATAGGGTGTGTTGTTGGCCAGCTCGACGGCCTCTTTCGGCGTGCGGAAGGTCATGCTGACGAGCACCGGGCCGAAGATCTCCACCTGCGCGATGGTCGCGGCCGGCGAGACGTCGGTGAACAGCGTGGGCGGATAGAAGTAGCCTTCCGTCGGGCAGGCCCAGGATGGCTGCCACATCTTCGCGCCCTCCTCCACGCCCTGCTCCACCAGGCCGCGAATGCGCTCGAGCTGCACAGGCGCGACGATGGCGCCCATGTCCACCGCCTTGTCGAGCGGTGACCCGACCCGCAGCTTTTCCATCCGCGCCCGCAGCTTCTGGGTCAGCCGGTCGGCGATCCCTTCCTGGACGAGCAAGCGCGAGCCGGCACAGCAGACCTGCCCCTGATTGAACCAGATCGCGTCGACGACGCCCTCGACCACGCTGTCGAGGTCGGCGTCCTCGAACACGATAAACGGACTCTTGCCGCCGAGCTCGAGCGTCAGCTTCTTGCCGGATCCCGCCGTTGCCTTGCGAATGATGCGGCCGACTTCCGTCGATCCGGTGAACGCGATCTTCTGCACGTCGGGGTGCTCGACGAGGAACTTTCCGGTCGCCCCGTCTCCGGTCACGACATTGAACACACCGGGCGGCAACGCCGCCGCCTGGGCGATCTCCGCAAAGCACAGCGCCGTCAACGGCGTGAACTCGGCGGGTTTCAGGATCACCGTGTTTCCCGCCGCGAGGGCGGGCGCGACTTTCCACGCCACCATCAGGAGCGGGAAGTTCCACGGGATGATCTGACCCACGACGCCGATGGGGACGTACCCGGGGAATTCGGATTCCCGGAGCTGCGCCCAGCCCGCATGGTGATAGAAGTGGCGGGCGACGAGCGGAATATCGAGATCGCGGGTCTCGCGAATCGGCTTGCCGTTATCGAGACTCTCGAGCACCGCGAGAAGCCGCGAATGGCGCTGGACCTCGCGCGCGAGGGCGTACAGGTAGCGCGCGCGCGCGTGCGCGGGGAGAGCAGCCCACTCGGGGCCGGCAGCCTTTGCCGCGGCGACGGCGGCCTCGATATCCGCCTTGCCGCCCTGCGCGATACGCGCGAGCACCGCCTTCGTAGCGGGATTGATCGTCTCGAAGTAACCGCCCTCGGAGGGCGCGATCCACCGGCCTCCAATGAAGTGCCCAAAGCGGCCGTTGTCGTGCTGCTGGATCCACTCGAGCGCCGGCGCGGCGCTTTCGGGCGCCGGGCCGTACTCCATCGTCTCGAAGATCTTGGCGACGGTCGTCATCAGACCATGGGGTGGCGGTGCGCGGCTGCGTACCGGCCGGTCACGAAGTGCTCGAGCTGACGCTCGATGTCGGTCAACAGGGAGCTCGCACCCAGTCTGAATAACGCGGGCCTGAGCCAGCGGTCGCCGAGCTCTTCCTTCATGAGGATCATCCAGTCGAGCGCCTGCTTGGCGGCGCGAATTCCTCCCGCCGGCTTGAAGCCGACGGCGGCTCCGGTGCGCATTTCGTATTCGCGGATCATGCGTGCCATCACCACGCCAACCGGGAGCACGGCGTTGACCGGCTCCTTACCGGTAGACGTCTTGATGAAATCGGCTCCCGCCATCATCGCGACCATGCTGGCGCGCGCCACGTTCGTCAGCGTGGCCAGCTCTCCTGTCCCGAGGATCGCTTTCATGTGAGCGCGGCCGCACGCGTCACGGAACGCCCGCACCTCGGCGTACAACGCGGGCCAGTCGCCCGTGAGGACGTGGGCCCGGGTGATGACGATGTCGATTTCCTGCGCGCCGGCCGTGACCGACGCCTGCACCTCCTCGAGCCGCTGCGCGAAGGGATTGAGGCCCGCCGGGAATCCTGTCGAGACGGCGGCGACGGGGATGCCGGAGCCGTCGAGCGCCGCCACCGCGGTCGGCACGAGCGCGTGGTACACGCACACCGCCCCGACTTTGATATCGAGATGGCCGACACCCAGCGCGTCCACCAGGTCAGGTCGCAGGGGCCGGCGCGCCTTGGCACAGAGCCGGATCACGTTTCCCGGCGTGTCGTCGCCCTGGAGGGTGGTGAGATCCATGCAGGTGATGGCCCGCAGCAGCCAGGCCGCCTGCCATTCCTTCTTTACGGTGCGTCGCGTGGGGATCGTGGCCGCACGGCGCTCGACCGCGCTGCGGTTCACCCGGAGGGCGCGAATGACGTCGAGGTCGAGCGGCATACCGGGATTGCGGGCGTCCGTGGGAGCCGGACGCGCCGCGCCAACATGTCGCAACCGCTCAGTTATCGACGGAGCCTTCATTGTTCGCGGACAATGCGAAGGCTCTGCGGAAAAGTCAATGCAAACCGGCGCCCTGGCGGCACCAGGCAACGGCTTTGGGCTCCTGCGCGCGGGCGCACTGTTCTTCCCGCTGGGGCATACCGGCGAGCAACGTGGCGACTTCCTCACCTAATGCCTGATAGCACGTCGGCCCACCCGGCTCGGTACCGACGATGCGACAGAATGCAAACGCGGCATCCGTCGTCGCGGTCCAATCAACCAGCGCCTTCGCGGCACCGAAGTAGCACGCGGCGCGATCCTGCTCCCCCGCTTTGTGGCACAGGTCGACGGTCTTCTGCGGGTCGCGGTTGGTATACGAGGTGGCATCTCGACCCAGGCTCTGGAAACAGACGGCGCGCATCGCGCCGGGCGCGCGGGCGCAGGATTTCGCGGCGTCGCCGATGTCGCCGTGGTTCAAATTCAGCATGACGGACGTCTGCATTTGGTAGCAGGCATGCAGGTAGCGCTCCGCCATGATCGAGCAGGGATACAGCGGATCGGCGGGATCGATCGCCTTGAACGTGCTCCCTGGGGCGTGATGCATGCTGTGCGCCGCGAGCATGGTTGCGGGGTGATGCGGGGTGGTCGCGTTGATCACACTCTCCATGAACGCGCCGCCGTAGCACGATTCACGATCCCAGCCGTCGGACAGCAGATCGCAGTCCGTGAGCGCGCGCGGCAGGTCATGGCCGTGGAACATGGTGAGTCCATGGCCCATCCCGTGCACGCACTGGAACAAGACCCAACGGCTCGCGGCGGAACTCTTGAACGGTTGGCACAACGCCTCGACTTCGGGCTGCGTCACCTGCTCGCGCGATTCGAAGTACGCCTGAATCACACCGTGGCGGCACCCAGAGGAAAAGCCGTCACCGCAGGCTGCGAAGGTGCCGGCGATGTCGGTGGAGCGGCCGTATGCCTCAATGCCGATGCCGTGGGCGTACTCGTGGGCATGCTCGGCGACGTCGGGGTCGGCCGCGGCAAGCGCATCGAGCATCGCGACGGCGTCCGCCACACCGTGCGCGACCAGACGATCCGAGAGCAGCTTGCTGTAGCAGGTGGTGCGCGCATCGCCGCCGGCCTTGCGGCAGTCCGACCCCGCCGCGGCGCTCGGTCCCGCCAACATCTTCGTCACGCCAAAACCGGCCGCCACCACGGCCGCGACAGCTACGATGGCCACGAGTGCACTTCGTTTAGATGAGAGCATCATCAGGAAGTTTAATTGGCTTGCGGCACAGGTTCCAGCTTTCTAACCTTGGTCCGTGCCTAACCCTGTATCGCGCGTCCTGGTGGTAGCGGACGCCCACCTCGGCCAGGTCCCCGCCAGCGTCCGGACCGCGTTTCACGCCTTCCTTGAAGCAGTGCCCCAGGCCGGCGACCACCTCGTCGTGACCGGCGACCTGTTCGATTTCTGGTTCGAGTATCGCAGCGTCATCCCTCGCAAACATTTTGCCACCGTCGCCAAGCTCCAGGAGGTACGCGCCCGCGGCATCCCGATCACGTTCGTGGGCGGCAACCACGACCGCTGGGGCGGGACGTTCTTCAACCGCGATCTCGGGATCGAGTTTTTCGGCGGCGCAGCGGAGCTGGATCTGGCCGGCCGGCACACCTTCATCGCGCATGGCGACGGACTGACAGAACAGCATTGGAGCGGTGCCCTGATGCATCGCTTCACGCGCCATCCCCTCACCGTTGCGGTGTTTCGCGTGCTGCACCCGACGATCGGCTTCTGGATCGCCGACCTGTTCTCCCGGCACCTGGCCGACAATACAAAGGATAAGGCGGTGCTCGACCGGGCTTCCGCGGCGCAGCGTCGCTGGGCCGCCGATTTCCTGGTGCAGCATCCCGCTGTCAGTCTCGTCATCTTGGCCCATACCCACCGGCCGGTGCTCGACCGGCTCCCCGACGGACGGACCTTTTTGAATCCGGGCGCGTTTCTCGACGGCGGGCGCTATGCGGAGATCACGGCCGGCGGCGTGGAGCTGAAGCAGTTTACAACGGGACAACTTCGACCTGCCTGAGCTTCTCGCCGAGGAACAACGCGCCGACCTTCCGAAAGTGCGGCTCGTCGTCGGATACCACGAAGTGATGGTCGTGACTTCCACCGTTCGCCAGTAGGTCGAGCCGCTCCAGCTCGCGAGCCACGGCGGTCGCCGTTTCCTCAGCGGAATCGACGAGCTGCACATCCGGCCCCATCACGCGGCCAAGCAGTGGCTTGAGTAGCGGATAGTGGGTGCAACCCAGGACCAGCACATCCACCCCGGCGCGCTTGAGCGGCTCGAGATACTCGCGCGCGATGAGCTCGGCGGCCGGGTGCTCGAACCATCCTTCTTCGACGAGCGGCACGAACAACGGACAGGACTGGCTGTGCACACACGCGTCGGCGCGCAGCGCCTTGATCGCCCGCTCGTAGGCACCGCTCGCGACGGTACCGGCCGTGCCGATCACGCCGATGTTGCCGCTGCGCGTCGCCGCCACGGCCGCGCGGGCTCCCGGCTCGATGACGCCAACCACCGGCACCGGCGACTGGCGCTGCAGCGAGCCGAGCGCATGCGCAGTACTCGTGTTACACGCCACGACCACCGCCTTCACGCCGCGCTTCAAGAGAAACGCGAGAATCTCGCCGCTGTAGCGCCGGACCGTGTCGGGCGACTTGGGCCCGTAGGGCACGCGCGCGGTGTCACCGAAGTAGATCACCGCCTCCCGCGGCAATCGCTCGAACAGGGCGCGCGCGACGGTGAGCCCGCCAATCCCCGAATCGAACACGCCGAGCGGCGCCGAGTTCATTGCGGGATGCGCGGCAGCGGGACCGTGACGCCAATGCCGTTCGGCATGGCCTGCACCTTGAGATCGGGCGGGAAATCCTGCAGGTGCGCGGAGACATAGGCTTCCGCGCCGGCAAAGAGATGATTGAAGATCCAGAGCACGAGCCAGTCCTGCACCTCCTGCCGCTTGAGGTCCAGACTGCCGGCATGGATTTTCTTGAGGTAGTTCGCTTCCTGCTGCGCCTTCAACGTCATCATCGCCGTCACGCCTTCCCACGTGACGAATACGGCGCCGGTCATGTGCCGCCCAGTGACGGCTTGGCCCCATCCAGGCACGAGGAACGAACGCCAAAACGCGCCCATGGGCCGGACGCCCATGTGCATCGTATCGGCGGGCAGAACGAAATGCGTGGTATCGACGGCGCGGGTCGTGTCCTGACCTGCAAGTCGGCACGTCGGCACGACGGCAAGCAACAGCACGAGTGCGATGGCGTGCGGACCCGCCGACGTGCCGCCGTCCGCCGTCATCTCGCCACCAACACGTTCAACTTCCCCCGCTCCAGTGTCACGGTGCACTCATTCACTCCAGGTTCTCGCAGCTCGCCATCCACATGCACGACAAGCGGCTGCTCTGGCGAGCGAAGCGTGAGCTTCGCCGTCTTGATGATCGCCACCTCGCGCATGGTGACGTGCGTTCCGCGGATCACGCGCGGGAGGGCGAGCAGGAATCGCGGCAGCGACACGCGCCGGATCAGGCACACGTCCATCTTGCCATCGGCGGGGTCGGCGTCCGGCGCGAACCGGTAGCTGCCCCCGGCGGTCGTGCCGTTGCAGACCTCGACCATCATCATGTACCCCCGCTCCCGAAATCCGGGTGCAGCGACGTCGAACACCATGGGCTCGAACGTAAAGAACGTCGTGACGATGGGTACGAGGTACGACAGAAAGCCCTTGAGGTGATGCATCCGGTTGCGGGTCTGCACCACCGCCGGACCGAAACCGAAGCCCACGCTGTTCACGAACCATTCGTCCAGAATCCGTCCTGCGTCGAAGCGTTGCGAGCGTGCCGTTACGAGTCGGGCGACGGCGCGCGCGGGATCGTGGCCATACACGCCGATCAGTTTGGCGAAGTCGTTTCCCGATCCGATCGGCACGACACCCAGCGCCGCATCCGCGTTCACGGTGAGGAGCCCATTGGCGACCTCGTGGACCGTGCCGTCGCCGCCGACCGCCACCACATGGCGGGCCCCCTGGTTGACGGCCTCCACGGCGAGAGCCTTGCCATGGCCTGGACGTTCGGTCCGCGCGACGTCCACTGCCCACCCCTGTGCGCGAAACGCCCGGGCGACCACACCTTCGGCCCGGCGCGCGGCGCCCCGCCCAGCAGCTGGGTTGACGATGAGATGAGCGTGAAGCACGCGGCAACAAGATACAACTCGCCCGCCCTGTGAGGGGGCGGGCAGTGTTGGATCAGCCTGCTCGACAAGGAGTTAGAGGAGGTACTGCTCGTCCCAGTCTACCGCGTACTCGACGGCGCACCGGGCGCACGTCATCCGACTGGGACGGCCATGCAGCGACACACGGTCGCGACACGATGGGCAGACGGCGTAATGCGGGCCAATGGGAACCGACCGCGGCACGTTCCGCGGCCGCGCGACCACCGTCCATTTACGCGGTGGCGTATTCGACATCTGCAGGAAGGCACGCACTACGGGGACCGGCTTACCTCTGACATCCACCAGGGCTGCCAGGCCATCGGCTTTGATGAGCCGGTACCAGGCACCGCGGCGCAAATTGCAATTCAAATCGGCTTGCAGACGAGCCCACACCATCGTTCACACTCGGGCGTCGAAGGGACGGATACAGTGCTGGTTCGACATTACGACTTCAATGTGGAATGACCGAATCCAGAGTGACGGCGGTCACTCTAAGCTCTTGCGCCATTTCCGTCGGGCGAACTGATGTCGAATTCCTTACGGCACCGCACGCATTCGAGCACGCGCGGCAGCTTCTTGGGAAGCGGCGCGCGACCGCGGCAATTGGGACATACGGCGTAGATACCCCGGAGATGGGGCGGAGCCTTGCGGTGCGCTTCTTCTGGTGCCGCCACGATGCTCCAGCTTTGCGGGGGGCGCTGCTTGATCTCGAGCCACGCGCGCAACACGCCGACCTTACGGTGATTCACTTCGATAACTGCTTGGAGATCATCGAGTTGAATGACGCGATACCACGCGCCACGGCGGAGCTTGAGGGGGACATCGGCCTGCAGACGGGCGAACAGAATAGCCATCGCGGCTCCTGATAAGGGAGACGGGGGATGGGCGCGGGCACAATATACAACTCTCTGCTAAAAGTGGCGGACGACGAAGATCACAGCCTAGGAGTTGTCCCAGCCGATATCGAAGAACCCATTGCATTTGGAGCAGCGCATGCCGGCGGTGCGCGCTTCGAGGCGAGCGCGGTTGCGACAGTTGGGACAGACCGCGTAGCGCGGTCCCCACGACATCGGCAGTCGGGCGGAATGCGGTGGTCGAGGCACCACGGCCCAACTGGTGGGCGGCGTCGGCACGATCTCGAGTGAAGGACGCGGGAACGGCGTCGGAGTCCCGTTCACATCGACGACTACCTCGGATGGTGTCATTCGCACCACCCGGTACCACGCGCCGCGACGCAGGCGTGAAGCCTCCGTCGGGCGCACACGGGCCCACTGCCCCGTCGAAGCCATAGGTCCTCCCGAAGTGAGCTGCTCTAGGATGGTGCGTCGCGCGCAGGAATGTCAACTGCGGGGTGGCGGGAGCGTGTGGGAATCGAACCCACCGAGGCCCGTTAGAGCCCCAAACAGTTTTGAAGACTGGTCAGGCCACCAGACCCAATCCGCTCCCACGACAAGGATCGCCGACAATACGGTACACCACAACCTCGTCATTCCCCATGACCCGCTGCAACGCCTGCGGAAACCGGGACACGAACTGCTCGAGATACCCGGCACTCGCATTGTCTCGCACGGCTGGGCCCGTGATCACATAGGTAGCGCCGATCTGTTGGATATAGCGCCACAGCGAACAAGACTCCTCCTGCATGGACGGCGCAGACGAACGACGACCCGTGAACAGCGCCAGGGCGCGTGGTTTGCTGAAGATGAAAACGTCGCTGGGCGCGGTCGATGTTTTCACGAACTCGAACAGTGCCACGCTTTCTGCCGTTGCAACACCGTCCGTCATTGGCCCGAGACGTAGCGTGGAGTACTTCGCCACGTATACGAGTGCGACCGCCAGCCCGGACGCGACCACAATGGCGCGCTGGCGAGCCGCGAATGCCATCTGGACACCACGCACGCCGAGCAAGCAGTAGTAGAGATAGAAGGGGATGAGCGGGATGAGAAAGCGTGTCCCCTGATTCGCGGGCCACAGGATTACGG
>DASZCG010000054.1:0-3271 GCA_035943355.1 Gemmatimonadales bacterium | reverse complement strand
TAGACTCGTTACGCATAACTCTGGTTTTCCTTTGAGCCTGGCCGGCGCCACGTGCGCTTCATGAAAAACCGCAAGCGGCCAAACCGGAGTGAGGTGCCCGACACCGGCACCAATGAGCGCACCGCCAGCACCTCCCATTAGACCGGTGCTGTCCTGTCCATAGCGCAATTCTACCCTCGAGGACGGGCGCCGCCAGTTCACACACGGGTTAGGCAGCGGCGCCACGAGCACTCCGCAACGCCGCGACCTCATTCTGCAAATAATCGGCAACACGTTCAACGGATAAGTCTGAGGTATCCAGAACGCCAAGGCCGAGCGTGTCGGCCTGGCCGCGCAGATAAGCAGCCCAAGCGCTCATTCTCTCGTTGACGAGCTCAGGTTGCCCGCGCGGCCCCGTCAGCCGGGCGAGCCGGGTGGCTGGTGTGCAGTCCAGGAGCACGATCCGCGCATGCCGAATGCCCACAAAAGGAAGCTCCGGTTGGATGAACGACGGACGCGTCTGGCCTTCGAGGACTGCGAACTCAATTGCATCGCGATTTCGGGCCACGCGCTCGATCCACTGCTTCGTCATCTGCTTCTGCCAGGCTTCCCCACTGCCCCACTCGCGCTCCATCTCGGCAGGCACCGGGACACCGATACTGTCAAAGTGGTAGCAGCGCACGCCTGCGATCCGACGGGCTGCGAGCGCGCGCACCGCGGCAGTCTTGCCGGCGCCAGACGCGCCGATCACGAACAGGAGCGAGGGAGTGGAGTGTGCGATAGATGCCGCCGCCTAACGGCGCGCTCACTTTGCCGGCAGTGAACCCGCATACTTCGCTGCCACGCCCACCCATTTGCTCAGCTTCGCTTCAGTCTTGAGGCCGGCAGGATCCACCAGAATCCACCCTTTCATCGGTCGCCCCGTGAGATCGAAGCGTCGCGTGTGCGGCTGGGCCAAAGCGGCGTCCGTCTCCTCCGGCGCGAGCCGAACAATCAGAGCGGACTTGTGAATTCCCACGCACATGTTGCCATTAAGAAGGAAAGCAACGCCGCCGAACATTTTCTTCTCTGCGAGCCCCTTGCGCCGGCCAAGCGAGCCCCGAACGCGTTCTGCTAGCCGTTCATCGAATGCCATGGTGGGTTCCGAGCGGAGTGAATCGCGCCGCCAGCGTCAAGCGCATGTTACGCAGCCCCGCTTTCCGTAAGGGAAAGGAGGTTGCCATCGGGATCCTTGAACCACGCCACCTGCGCACCGCTTGGAGCGCGCCACACGCCGAGCTCATCCTGTTCGAGAAACGTATAGCGCTCGAAGGACACCCCGCGCTTCGAGAGCCCGGACACCGCCTTACGAATACTCGGTACTTGCCAGCCAAGAGCGGTAAAGGATTGCGGTTGCAACTTTTCAACCTTTTGAACCCGGAGCTGGACGCCGTTGCAATCGAACGCGAGGGCAAACTGGTCGTCGCTCACGAGGCGGAGCCCGAGGGTGTCTTGGTAGAACCTCCTCGAACGAGCCGCGTTGGCTGTCGCGACGAAGGCTGTGACGAGCGCCTTGCCGAGCATGCCACCCTCTCCCTTTCGAAAAACCACCGTCAGCGTTCCGACTTGAGAAAGTCTGTCACCACCCTCGCAAAGCGATCCGGCTCGTCCAGATAGACGAAGTGCCCGCTGCTCTTGCAACTCAAGATCTCATTGGGAGCAGGGGATCCGGTAGTCGGCAGGGATCCAACTTGGTCACATCAACCAGCCGGGGCTACGAGCCCAACAGCGCATGTACGGCCTGCATGACCCCATAGGCCAGTGGTGCTCCTAGGCCCACCTTCGGGAGCAGCTGCGTCCATGCCTGCCGGTGAACAAAGCGAGAATGCGCAGCTCCCGTGCAGGTGGTGGCCACTGCCAGTGCTGCATTGCTGGTGATACCAGCAGGGGCTACGCGGCCCAGCAACACGTTCGTGGCAAGACCACTCAAACTGCCAACCAACACAACTAGAACAAAGAGGCCGAGTTCTTGGAGGAGCGGACGAGGCGGGTGAGGCGCAGTGGGATTCATGGCAGGCGAGATTGTTGAGTTGTGAGGGAGCGTGATGGGAGCGAAGTGTGCCACACCTCTACCGTGCATCAGCGATGAAACCAGCCCGACGAAAAGCCGCTATGCCAAGAGTCGTCACCTGGTCAAGCTCTCGGAAGAGAACGTCGTCACTCGCTGTGAAATTGAAGCAGGTCTTCCCCTGCATACGAGCCGCCAGCTGCTTGGACATACCGTTGCGCACTTTGGCGCTTGCTGCAGCCATCACATGGTAGCTTACGTATGCCTTCTTGATCTCCACCCATGCGACGGGGATGCGCGCTTGTTGCACCTGGCCACCCCACGCCCGTAACGTGGCGGGGCCAGGAGTTGCCTCGAGACCATAACGGCCAGGGGAGTCTTCCGAGACCGCGAGCCCCGGAGCGTTCTTCTGCAGAATGGCCCTCAACTTCTCGAACACGGGTTGGAGTGACGTGGGGCGCTTGTTAGACGGCGCGGTCACCGGTGTTTACCCCAGCCGATCGAGCGGACGTCCATAAGCGTGCGATCCCGCGCGCGCCCAGAAATAAAACGCCAGTCCCAAGACAGGCGCGTGTTAGGCGGCCGGCCGACCTCCGAAGCAGATGACATAACCGTCGGGGTCTTCGACGTAGAAATCCTTCGTGCCCCATTCGGTCGCCGCCAGCGGCTTGAGAATCGCGACGCCGTTTCGGGCGCACTGCGCGTAGAACGCCTCGATGCCGTCCACGCCAGCCGCGGCGTCCAGGTGCTCGTTTTCACGGCGGTGCCGACGCTCGGGGCCGTGCTTGGGCGCTTCCTTGAGATGGAGCTCCAATCCGTCCAGCGTACCAATCGCATAGAATCCGTCCCAGGGTTCGCCGAACGTAAAGCCGAGCTTCTCATAATAGGTAATCGAGCGGGCGAGGTTGTCGACCAGGAACTGGGGAGCGAAGGACGTGAGACGGGGCTTGATGGCGGTAGTCATCGAGTGTCCGTGTTCAGGTAGTGCAAGGCCGCGTAACGAGATGCGCCTAGGCTGCGGCGCGATGCCTTAGTTAACACAAACAGATGGCCTCCACATCAGGACGGCGCCGCCAGCTTCAGGCGCCTGTTAGGCAGCCCGCGGGTACAACCTGGGTACATAGGTGACAGATGTCCGGGCACATGGGTGACACTTCTCCCGACCCCGTTGGGAGGAGGAGTGATGCCCTGGAAGGAGACCAACCCCGTGCTCGAACGCCACCATTTCGCCCAGGATCTCGACAG
>DASZCG010000053.1:0-3698 GCA_035943355.1 Gemmatimonadales bacterium | reverse complement strand
GTCCAGGGATGCACCCTTCTGATACAACACGCTGCCCGGCGCATTCACCGCCCCCGTCACGCGCACACTCGGCTGATACTCGGGAATCTGCACCGAGTCACTGGGCTGCATGATGATGTTATCGCGTGAAGCGTGATCTTTCAGCGCCTTGGGAAGATTGATGTTGATGCGCCCGCGATTGTCCCCCTGACGGATGAAGCGAATCCCTTCGGGATAGGCGCGCGGCGTCAGGCCACCTGCCCGCCGCAAAATGTCCACCAGGCGCTCGTCCTTGGACGTCAAGGCATACGTGCCGGGGTACTTCACCTCGCCCGTGATCGTCACCATCCGCTGCAGCTCGAAATCGGGCTGGCGGAAAATCAGCACGTTGTCATACGCCTCGAGCGGCACCTCGGCGGCCGTGCCTCGCGCCGGGAACGTGAGTCCGGGAGGACCGACGTACTGGCCGGCCGAATCCTGCTGAAACAGATACGTCGAATCGAGCGGCACGCGCAGCGTCGTTGCGAGCTGGCCCTTGGACCGATCGACCGGCAGCCGCGCAATCTCCGCGTTGCGCAAGTCAACGCCGATCTTTGGCCCGCGGGCGAGCGTCATCAGTTGGCGCAACGTCATCCCCGGATGCCACGGATACGTCCCCGGCTGCTGCACCATTCCGGTGATCGCGACCATGTACTGCTCGGCGGCTTGGCTCAGCGAATCGACGTGGACCACGTCGCCGTCTTCGAGCCGCAATGGCGGGACCAGACCGTTGGCGAGCGGAACGTCGATCGTCACCCGCGCCGTCGTCTGCGTGCTGCGCGCATCCGCGGGCAACACGCGATCGACTTTCACGCGCTCGAGCGCGGCATCCGGGAGAAATCCGCCCGCGGCCTTGATCACGTCGTACAGTGTCTCGCTCGACTTTGTCTCATAGATCGCCGGACGCATCACCGCGCCGGCAATCCGCACCCGCGCGTCGTGCAGCGGCACAAAGATGACGTCGCCCGTCTCGAGCCGGATGTCGCTGCGCGTATCACCGCGCAACAGATAGTCGTACAAATCGAGGCTCGCGATCGTTCGGCCGCCGCGCTGCACCTCGACGCCGCGCAGCCGGGCCATCTCCGTCACCCCACCCGCCGCGTACAGCGCCGTGAACACCGTGCCGAGCGAGCTGATCTGGTACGCGCCCGGCTGTGCGACCTCGCCGACGACGTAGACCTGATTGGCGCGCACATTCGCGACCGTCACGTCGAAGCTCGTCGTCGCGCCCGCGCCGCGGCGCACACCCGAGTAGACTTTGCCGAGCCGGGTGTACAGCACGTCGCGCAGCTGCTCGATCGTCAGATTCGCGACATGCACCTGGCCCACCTGCGGAATCAGCACGAAGCCTTCACGCGTGACGGGCAGGGAATAGGTCAGCTCGACGTCGCCCGTGAGAATCAGCACGAGGTTGTCACCGGGGCCGAGGCGGTAGTCCGGCGGCACGGGGCCCGAGAGCAGCGGCAGGAATTGCGTGGTCGTGCGGCGGAATACTTCGACCCCAAACACGTCACTCTTCGGTCCCGCGGCGACGCGTACGACGCCCGTATCGATGGGGAGCAACTGCTGCTCGGCGAGCGGGAGTCCTAACGCCGTAATTGCGGCCAGCTCCTGCGGAGTAGGGGTGCCGGTCGCTGCGGGGGCTCCCGCGGTGCCCATGTACGCGTCGAGCAGGTTCGCGGGATAGCCGCTCGCCGTGAGCCGCGCCCGAATTTGATCGGGGGTGAGACCCGATTGCGCGATGCGCGCGCGCGCCTGATCGGCGAGCCCCGGCTGTGCCTGCAGGGCCTGTTGGACCTGCGCGGCAGTCGGTTGCTGCGCGGCGATCCCTGGGGGGGGCGCGATCGCGATCAGCAAAACACTCAGAATCCGCATAACTCCACTTTCTTCAAGGGCTCAGAATCAGGAGGGCTAAAATGGACCCTAACTACTGGCGGGTCAAGTCGTTAAACGGGGATTGACCGTGATAGCTAATTGGCTATCATAAGCCATGCCCAACGCCGCTGCACTCCTGCGCCAGGCCCGGCTCCGGGCCAAGCTCAGCCAGCGCGCCCTCGCCGAGCGCGCCGGGACGGCTCAATCGGTCGTCGCGCGGATCGAGCGGGGACAAACGAGCCCGACCTGGCAGACGTTGGAGCGTCTGTTGGAGGCGGCGGGGGCGGGAATGAGCGCCGGGCTCGCGTCCCCCATCGAAGACGGATCGATGCTGTACGAGGTCCCGGGGATGCTGCGCATGACGCCCGAGCAGCGCCTCCAAGGCGTGGAAAACGTTAGTGACTTCCTGTTTCGTGCGCGTCGGGTGTCTGACGGGAGCGGTGTGCCGGGCGCGACGGCGCCGCTCGACCTGCAGCTGCTATTCACCGCGCTTGCCCGGCACAACGTGGAGTTCGTGTTGATTGGGGCCCTGGGTGCCACGCTGCACGGATTCCCGCGGAATACGCGCGACGCCGACATTACGCCAGCGCGCGACCGTGCCAACCTTCAACGCCTGGCGGCCGCGCTGCGCGAGCTTGACGCGCGCGTCTTCACCGAGAAGGTCCCCGAGGGCTTGCCGTTCGACTGCAGCGCGCCAATGCTCGCGCGCGCCGACGTCTGGAACTTGATCACGAAAGCCGGCCGCCTCGATCTTGCGTTCCAACCTTCCGGTACTGGAGGGTTCACGGATTTGGCCTCTCACGCGGTGCGCTTCGAGGTGTACGGGATCCACGTCCTCACAGCGCGACTCGAGGACATCATTCGCTCAAAAGAAGCCGCCGACCGGCCGAAGGATCGGCAGGATGTGGTGGTGATGAGAGAGATGCTTAAAAACAAATAAGAGCAGGGAGCAAGGAGCACGGAGCAAAAAGCAGCCGATCCGATCGCGATCCGTAGGTGACGCCGAAACTGCAATGAAGTGCCGAGGGCAAACCCTTCTACGAGATTGCACTCAACCGAGATCGCCGCACGTCTGAGCTGGTCGAATAACGCACGTGAGCGCGGGTGGTATGCCCTGTCCGTCTCTCTTAATGTGGATATCACGAGATCGTGCGATCGCTGCCAGACAGTCATCGAGCGGTACTTGTGCATCACTGAGGATGTGGCGTGAATGGCACGGTGCCTCATCAAACGAACTCGCGCCGTAGCCTTTTGCTCCCTGCTCGGTGCTTCCTGCTCGGTGCTTCCTGCTCCGTGCTTTCTGCTCCCTGCTCCCCTCTCCTAAAACAGCGGCTTGTAGACCTCAGCAGTCATCGCCGCCGTCTTCTGCCACGTAAACTGCCGCGCCCGCGCCCATCCCTTCTCGATCAGGTCTTCCCGTTCGTCCGAATCCTCCCCCAGCCGCTCCAACGCCTCGACGTACGCCGCGGGATCGCGGCCTTCGACCACGATCGCCGCGTCGCCACCGACCTCCTTGAGGCCCCCAGCACCGGACGTGACCACCGGCAACCCTGAGGCAAACGCCTCCAGCACCGGAAACCCAAACCCTTCATAGAGAGAAGGAAACAGCAGCACATCGGCCACACGATAGGCGCGCCGCAACGTCGTCTCGTCCGCCGCGGCCACACTGCGCACATAGCGGCGCAGGTCCAGCCGATCGATCAACAGCTCCTGCTCGACGCTGAACCGGCCGCCCACCTGCAACAGATAGGCATCGGTCTGCTGGCGCAGCCGCGCCACCGTCTGAATCACGAGCGGCACATTCT
>DASZCG010000052.1:0-12741 GCA_035943355.1 Gemmatimonadales bacterium | reverse complement strand
CGGTGGCGTCGGACCACGCGGCCGCCCGGCGCACCCGCACGCGCCGCGCCCAGGTCGCGGCCGCCCAGACGGCGCCGCCAACCACCGGCGCGAGGGCGAAGACAACCGGGGCGTCGAACGTGATCATGGAACGCGCACCGCGAATGTTCCAGCGACAACGACCTCGAGCGCCAGCGCGAGCAGTCCCAGACTCAGCGGCCAGCGATACGCCTCTTCGAAACGCCGATACACGAGATGTTGCACCGGCGTCTTCTCGAGCCGGTTGATCTCGCCGAAGATATTCGAGAGCGAGGCGGCGTCGGTCGCGCGGAAGTAGCGGCCACCGGTGGTGTGGGCGACGTCGCTCAGCAGCTGCTCATCGATCTTCACGGGCATCGTTTCGTAGCGCAGCCCCAGCGGCCCCTGCCCCGTCGGGACCGGCGCCTCCCCCACGGTTCCGACGCCGATCGTGTAGATCTTGATCCCGAACGTCGCCGCGGCTTGCGCGGCCGTGCGCGGATCGACCGTGCCTTTGTTGTTCTCGCCATCGGTGAGCAGCACGACGACTTTGCTCTTGCCCGGCGCGCGCCGCAGGCGATTCGCGCTCGTCGCGATGGCCGTCCCGATTGCGGTCCCGTCCTCCAGAATGCCGACACGCAGCTGGCGAATCGCTTCCTCGAGCACCTGGTAATCCGTCGTGATCGGCACCTGTGTGAGCGCCTCTCCGGAGAATGCGACGAGCCCGATGCGATCGGTCGTGCGCGCGCGCACGAATTCCGTCGCGGTGCGGCGCGCGACATCGAGCCGGTTCGACGGTGAGAAGTCTTCCGCGAGCATGCTGCTCGAGATGTCCACCGCCAGCACGATCGAGATGCCCTCGCTGCGCAGCTCGGCGCGTGCCGAGCCGACGCGCGGCCCGGCGGCGGCGATGATCCAGGCGCCCAGACAGAGTGAGCGCAGGGACACCGGGAGTCGGGCGATCCACAGGCGCTCCGTGGGTCCCATGGCCGGCCGCACATCGCTCATCGACGCGCCCGCCATGCGCGTGAGGCGCCCCGCGCGCCACCACCACCAGAGCGGCAGCGCCGCGAGCAGCAACAGGAGCCACGCGCGGGCGAACGTCATCGAGCGCCCCCCCCCCGCCCGCCGTTCGAGCTGCGACTCTCGCCGAGCTCTCGCGCCAACGCCCGAGCGCGCGCGGCGAGCGGCGCGACCTCGACGCCGTGCGCAGTCGCGAACGCCACCTGATCCAGCGCGAGCAGCAGCTCACGCAGATCGCGCAGCGGCGCATCCGGGCGCGCGCGTTCCACGGCCTGGAGGCATTCGGTCGTGCTCAACGCCTCGTGGGCTTCCGGAATCGATCGCGCCAGTGCGCGACGCAGGCGATGCGCCGCTCGCGCGGCAACGGCCTTCGGCTCGCCCGCCGCCAGCCAGCGCGCGTCGGGCACCTCGCCGTCGCTGGCCAGTGCGGGTCCGTGCGCCAATGCGCGCGGCGCCCTGCGCCGCCAGGCGACGAGCAGCAGGAGGGCGCTCACGGCAATGACCACCGCGGCGATGACCGGAAGAGGGCTGAGTCGCTCAGGCCGCAGGGGGCCGAGCGATGGCTTGGGCGCCGGCGACTTCACACTGTCGGGAATTACGCTGGCGACGCGAAACGTGGCATTCCCTCCCGCGAGCGAGTCCGAGCCGCCGTCGGGTCCGAGCCGCCAGAGGGGCGGCATTTCGAGCGTAATCGCGCCGGGCGTCCACGCCACGACGGTATAGCGAATCAGCCAGCTGCCGGGCGTTGCCGTCGCAGCGACGACTGGATCGCCGAGCGGCTCCGCCTCGGATGTCGACGCCAGCTTGCCGGCGCGGACACGCCATCCCGGCGGCGCGGTAATCGCGCGCTCCAGGTTGATGGTGTCGCCCACGGTGGGCTGGTGCGGCGCCACCACCCAGCCCTGGGTTTGCACGAGGAGCAAGAGCAGCGTGATCATCGGCTCAGGCGTCGGGCGCGTTCGGCGAAGGCGCGACGCAGCGGCACGCCGTACGGAACGGTCGTTTGCAATGCCACGCGATCGACGCCGGCCTGCACCAGCTTGCGACTGCGCTCCTGCTGCATGCGTTCGGCGGCGACGCGGATGCGCGTGCGCGTGGGCGTGTGACTCGTGTCCACGAGAATACGCTGACCCGTTTCCGCGTCCTCGAGCTCGACCCATCCCGCGTCGGGGAGATCGTACTCCCGCGGATCGTCGATGGTGATCGCGACGACTTCGTGCCGCGCCGCGAGCTGTCCCAGCGGTTCCTCCCACGCCTCGGCACGAAAGTCGGAGAGGACGACGACGATGGCGCGGTGACGCAGCAGCTTGGTGGCGTAGCGCAGCGCGCCGGCGAGGTTGGTGCCGCGTCCCCGCGGCGCAAACGCCACCAGGTCGCGGATAACGCGTAACGCGTGAGCGCGGCCCTTGGCCGGAGGTACCACGTACTCGGGCGTGTCGGCGAACAGGAGTGCTCCCACCCGGTCGTTGTGCCGTGCGGCGGCCAGGGCGAGCACGGCCGCGACCTCGACCGCGAGCCCCGCCTTGCTGTACGGCCGGCCGAAATGCAGCGATCCCGACTGATCCACAATGAGGAGCAGCGTCAGCTCGCGCTCCTCCATGAACGTCTTGACGAACGGATGGCCCATCCGCGCCGACACGTTCCAGTCGATGGCGCGGAAGTCGTCGCCCTGCTGATACGCGCGGACCTCGGCGAACTCGATTCCCTGGCCGCGGAAGACGGACCGATACTCGCCCGTGAACAGCGTGTTGACGAGGTTGCGCGCGCGCAGCTCGATCCCTTTGACCTGCTTGAGCACGTCGCGCGTGACGGTGCGACGGCGCGCGTGCACCGGAGACCGTGGCGCGCGCCGGCGCTCTGGTCCTTCGTACTTCACGGCACCCGCACGGCCTCCAGGATGCGGCCGATCACCTGATCGGCGTCGACATCCTCCGCCTCCGCCTCGAAGGTCAGCAGCACGCGATGGCGCAGCACGTCGTAGGCCATCGCCTTGACGTCTTCCGGCACCACGAAAGCGCGGCCGCGCAGATAGGCATGCGCGCGCGCGGCCTGCGCGAGATAGATCGACGCGCGCGGGGAGGCGCCGAACGCGATGAGCGGTTTCAGCTCGGGGAGCCCCACGGACTGGGGCTCGCGCGTCGCGCGCACGGCATCGACGATGTAATCCACGACCTTCTGATCCATGAACAGCTCGGCGATGGCGCTGCGCGCGGCGAGAATGTCGTCCGCCTCCGCGACCCGGCTCACCTCGATGGGCCGCCCCCCGGCCATGCGGCCCACGATCTCTTTTTCCGCATCGCGCGAAGGATACCCGACGCGCACCTTGAGCATGAACCGGTCGAGTTGCGCCTCCGGCAGCGGATACGTACCCTCATGCTCGATGGGATTCTGCGTGGCGAGAACCAGGAACGGCTCGCCCAGAAAGAACGTCTCGCCGCCGATCGTCACCTGCTTCTCCTGCATCGCCTCGAGCAACGCGGACTGGACTTTGGCCGGGGCGCGGTTGATTTCGTCGGCGAGGACGAGGTTGGCGAACAGCGGCCCCTTCTTGGGATAGAACTCCTGCGAACGCTGATCGAACACCATCGTGCCGATCACGTCGGCCGGCAGCAAGTCGGGCGTAAACTGAATTCGCGAGAAGTTGATCCTCAGGCACTCGGCGACCGTGCGCACGGCGAGCGTTTTCGCGAGCCCGGGCACGCCCTCGAGCAGGATGTGGCCACCGGTGAGCAAGCCGATCAGCAGCCGCTCGACCATGACCTCCTGGCCCACGACGCGCTTCGCCACCTCCCGCGTGATGCTCTGCGCCAGCACCGCGTCGCTGGTCTTGGCCGTGCGTGTCGTCATTGCAGCGATGCCTCAGCTGCCCGCTTCACCGTCGGCTCCTTGTCCCGCGCATAGAGTTCGAGCAATGCCTTAGCCTCCATTCTGTCGAGTCGCGCCAGGCCTTCGATTGCCGCGGCGCGCACGAACGGCGTGCGCCGGGGCTTGCCGCCCGGCTCCGCGAAACGCGCCAGCACGTCGAGCGCATCCCTGGCGCCAAGCTGTCCAATGGCCTTCAGCAACGCAGCCAATACCCCTTCGTCTTTCTCCTGCTCCAGCCGCCGCACCAGAACGGTCGTGGCGCTCTGGTCCCCCGCAGCCGCGATCGCGCGCGCCGCCGCCGTCCGCACGAGCACCGATTCGTCCTTGAGCGCCGGCATGGCCGGGCGCGCGATCTCGCGCCCGCCGAGCTCCACCAGGCCGAGCAGCGCCGCCTCGCGCACGCGCTCGTCCTGGTGATGCGTGAGCTCGATCAGCTGCGGCGCGACATCCGGGCTGCCGCTCAGCCCGAGGAACTCGGCTGCCGCCGCCACCACCTCAGGAACCTTACTCTGCACGTGGCGCTGCAGAACTTCCGTGGTACGCTCGCCCGCTGCCCGCATCGCCGCGCGATAGGCCTCGCGCAACTCCGGGGCGGCTTGCAGGTACGCATCCACTACCAGCCCCGCGGCCACCGCACCCAGGGCGCCCACCGCATGCACCAGGTGCGCGCGCTCGGCCGGAGGCACACGGGGCTCACCCAGCCGGACAACCATACGCTGCACAATAGTCTCGTCTGCAAGCGCCCCCGCCACTTCACCGATCTCTTCCTGCGTGGCGGGATGCTGAATCCTTCCCAGACACCGATCCAGGCCGGCGACCACCTCCGCAATGGCGCCGATGTCCCGCAAACCCAACAGATCGCGCGTCAGCCGCCGCAGCTGGTCGATGATAGCATGTTGCTCTTCCGGCGTCTGTGCGGCCTGCAACGCTACCACGGCTCGCCGCGCTTCGACGTCCGGCGGTAACACGTTGGGACGGAACACGCTACTGGAGCGCGCGGGCGTCATCGTCTCGGACAGCGGCGGCACGGGCGCGGGCCGGACTACCGGCTCCGCGGGAGCAGGCGCGGCAGCAGGCGTCGGAGACTCTACCTCGCCGAGCACACGCGACGCCGACAGGCGCTGGCCGGCGCGCCGGCCGAGCAGCACGCTGATCCGCCCGAGTATGGCGTCGTCCGGCTGCACGTTGCCGACCGCGACCCCGAACAGCGCGAGCCAATGCTCCGGCGTGGCGCCGGGATTCACGTGGATCGCGCGCACGCCGCGCGCAAACAGCAACCCCGCGAGCTCGGCGACTTGCGTGTTACGGGGCAAGAGATGCTGCCCGTGCCAGATCAGGCCCGTGGCCCCGACCTTCCATTCCACCGTGCCGAGCGCGGCGAGAGCCGGAAGGGCGCCGGTGATCTGCCGCATCGCTTCGACGACGGCTGGGTGCGAGGGCGGATACAAGCGGGTCAACCGGAACGTCGTTCCGAGCGCCCCCAGCGCGTGATCCACCGCTCCCGTATCGATTGCCATGCTCAGCGCTTGATGCGTGCTCCCTTTTCTTCGACAGTAAATACCCACGTCGCAAATCGTGAGGGCTCGATCTGATCATCGGGCTCGATCGCGTTCCAGTCCAGATCGCTTCCCGAGCTCTGCGGTCCCGCCGCTCGCACGTCCGCGTCCCGCACCATCACGGCCGCGCGCTCGACCCAGACACCGAATTGATCGGGCCGCAGATCCACCCAGCCCCGCGGCGCGGCGCTCAACGGGTCGCCGTTGCCATCCGGAGGAACAACGATGGTGGTGCCGCGATACACGTGTTTGCCGTCGGGCGCTACGATAGGCAACCCCACCGAAAGAATGTGCTGCCGCAGTGCGGCATCGCCTTGCAGGAGTTGGTACGCGGCGGCCGCCAACGCCGGCGCCTGGCTCTCGGCAAGCGCGCGCACGGTCGGGCACAGGCGGCGGCAGAGGTACGCTTCATACAGCATCTTGGTGAGTCGTGGCGGGCCCAGCATCTCGTACGCCACACCGCGTTTGTCCACGCGCTCTTCCAGCGCCCGCAGGCGTCCGACGGCGTTGCGTCGCAGCACGCCTGCGCGGTAGGTGGGCCCGGCCGTCGACGCGTCCAGCGCCGCGATGACGTCTTTCCCCGTCGGCCGGCCCTGCAGCTCCATGATCACGTAGTCGGCGACTTCTTCGGGAGTGATGAATTCCATCTGCCCGAGCGCCGTGACCGTCTCGAATTCGTCGCGCGCAAAGAGACCGTTCTCACCAACGTCGATATAGGCGCCGTCGAGCGAGCGTCCCAGCTCGCGCCACGGCCGCGCGCGGCCTTCCTCCCCATCCTGAAAGGCATCTTTGAGCGGGACGGGCGCCTCGCAATCGACGAGGGGAATCGGTTTCCCCTTGCGGCGCACCGGCCCGTAGGCCACCTCGCGCCACGCAATCGTCGCGGTCGGCTTGATCTCGACGGTCACCGGCGAATCGGGCGTGCGGGCCAGCAGGAAGAGGAGCATCGAGTGCGCGCCGGCGACAGCCGACTTCGTGAGCAGCGTGCGGCTCGGTCTTTCCTCGGAGTGCGTGTAGGGAATGTTGAATCCCATGCCACCGGTGCCGCTCGTGCCGATCTTGATGTAGGACTTCGTAGCCGCGCGGTGCAGGCCTTCGGTAATGATTTGCGCGTGACGAATGAGCTGCGGTAGCGTGAGCCGCAGCAGATGCTGCTCGACTGTCGCCTGATCGACCCCGCCACTCTTCGATCGCTCGTGCAGCTGGCGGGCGCTTTCAAAGATGTCCTGATAGGCAAACGCGGTCGCGGTGTTGATGCTGTCCACGACCGCGTCCGGCTTGTAGCGGAGCAACAGCTGAAACAACAAGCTGCGCTCCAGCACGTGCTCCGTGAGATCGCCGTAGAGATCTCCCAGCATGAGCGCGCGATGCTCGGCACTTCCCATCACCGCGGCGAGATCGAGCCGCGCGACGGATGCCGGCTGGAACACGTTGCCCCACTCGACGTCGATCGTGACCGCGCCGCGATAGGGATCCAGGGCGCGAGCCGCAGCGCGCACTTCGTCTTCGAATAGCGCCACAAGCACCAATCGGCGCGGCGGCTGATCGGCACCGAGCACGCGCCGCGCGACGGCATGGCCGACGAGGCCACTGCCGCCGAGCAACATTACCGTCCGATCACCGAGCTCCATGGAGTCGCTCGATTCCCTGGATCTCCTGGCGCGTAAGCTCCCGCCACTGGCCCTCCGGCAGCTTACCCAGCCGCACGGGGCCGTACGCAACGCGATGCAGCCACTCCACCTTGAGCCCCAACGCCTCGGCGATGCGGCGCACGATGCGCTGCCGCCCTTCGGCGAGCGTCAGCTCGACTTCGACCGATCTGCCGGCGGGGCGCACTCGCGACTCCACCACTCGAACGGCGCGCCCGTCGATCACGATCCGTTGCGCCAGGGCGGTCCGGACGGCCGCGACAGCGGCGCCGTGCACGCCGAGCCAATAGCTGCGCGGTACTTCGTAACGCGGGTGCATGAGCCGGTGGGCCGCCGCGCCGTCCGTCGTCAGGATCAACAGGCCCGAGGTCATGACATCCAGCCGTCCAACGTACGTGAGACCGGGAACCTTGGGGAGAAGGCCGAATACGGTACGCCGCCCCTCAGGATCGGAGCGGCTGACGACGAAGCCGATGGGTTTATTGAGCGCGATCCAGGTCGTGCGGGTGGCGCCGCGCACCGCTCGGCCGTCCACGGTGATGCGCTGCGCGTCGGGATCGACGCTCATCCCGATCGTCGCCTGCTCGCCATCGACGCACACGCGGCCTGCGCGGATCAAGTCCTCGGCCTTGCGGCGCGAGGCCACGCCCGCGCGCGCCATGGCGCGCTGCAGGCGCATGACGGTCATTCGGGTTCGTCGACGGGCGTTGGACGCCGCAGCGCCACCGACAACTCCTCGAGCCGCGGCAGGCCCTCCAGATCCTTCAGTCCGAGAATCTCCAGGAAGGAGGGCGTGGTGCCATAGAGCAGCGGCCGGCCGAGACCTTCGCCGCGCGTCACCACCTCGATCAGGCCGCGCTCCACGAGCTTGTCCATGACTGCGCCCGAATCGACGCCACGAATCTCGTCGACCTCGATCCGGCCCACCGGCTGGCGGTACGCGATGATGGCGAGGGTCTCGAGCGCCGCGGGCGAGAGGCGCCGCGGACGCAGCGCGAACTGCGCCCGCTCGATCGTCTCGGCGTACTCGCGGCGGCTCAAGAACTGCCAGCCTTCGGCGATCTCGACCAGCTCGACGCCGTGCTCGTCGCCATAGGATGCACGCACCTCAGCGAGAGCGGCGCGCACGGCATGCTCCCCCGCTTCCGGCTCCAGTGACGCGAGCTCCTCGAGCGTCAGTGGGCGCGACGCCGCGAACAGCGCGGCTTCAAGCAGCTTCGCGAGGGGTTGCACGCGTGATCACCATGGGACCGAACGGCTCGGGCTGGGACAGCGTGAGCGAGCTGCGCTTGGCCAGCTCGAGCAGCGCGATAAACGTCGAAAGCACATCGACGAGGGTTGCCTGCGGGCCGACCGCATCGGACCATCCGAACGTCTCGTGCTGTTCGAGCAGCGCGAGAATACGAGCCGTCGCGCCTTCGACATCCAGTGGGCGCGGCACCACGCGGTGCAGCATCGGCTCGGGAATCAGCGCGATCACCCGCTCCGCGGCGCTCAGCACGTCGTTGAGATCGATTTGCAGCGGCGCGGGAGGCGCATCGGCCGGAGGCGCTTCGTAGCCGCGTCCAAACCGCTCTGCCCTGTGCTCGGCCGCGCGCCCCAGCCAGTCCACCAGCTCGCGGATCTGCTGGTATTCGAGCAGGCGCCGCACCAGCTCGGCGCGCGGATCTTCCCACTCGTCGTCCCCCAGGCGCCGCGGCAGCAGCATCTGCGCCTTGATGCGCAGCAGCCGGGCCGCCATTTCGAGATAGTCCGCCGCCTGGTTGAGCCCCAGCTCGTTGATGACGGAGAGGAACTGATCCGCGATCTTCGCGATCGGGAGGTCGGTGATGTCGACCTCGTCCTCGCGAATCAGATGCAGCAACAGATCGAGCGGGCCGGAAAATTTATCCAGCTCGACGACGAAGCCGCTACTGCCAGCGTCTCGCGTAATGGGAGTCGTCACGAAGGCAAGCGGAAGGACGAGACAACTCTGAGCGCGGCGTCGAGGAGCTGCATGCCAGGCCACATGAAGACGTTGATGACTCCAGGGAGCAGCCACACCACCAGCAGGATCGGGATGATCCCGAACGCATAGAGCTGGCGATAGCGCATTCCCGCGGCGGGCGGCAGGATCTGTTTGAGGACATGACTGCCGTCGAGCGGCGGAATGGGAATCAGATTGAAGCACGCCAGTACGACGTTGAGATACATCCCCCAAAACAGCATTCGCTGCAGCAGCGCCAACGTCGGGACGGCAGCGGAGAAGGACTGACCCAGTATCCCCACCAGCACGAACGCGATCGCGCTCAGAATGAACAATGCGAGGTTCGTCGCGATCCCTGCGAGCGACACGATGATGTCACCGCGGACATAGCGTCGATAATTGCGCGGATTGACGGGCACAGGCTTCGCAGCGCCGAACACAAACGGTGCGTGGCTGAGAATCAGCACCGCCGGCAGGATGATCGTCATGAATGGATCGATGTGCTTGAGCGGATTCAGTGTCAGCCGCCCGAGCATGTAGGCGGTGGTGTCACCCTGTCGATACGCAGCCTCGGCGTGGGCATATTCATGCGCCACGACCGAGAACAAGAGCACGGGGATCTGTAGGAGGGTATCCTCGAGCTGCACGGCCTAAGATAACGTAGCGCCTTGACCCGACGCAACTTACCGCCTACCTTCCGCGCCATGCCGAAAATCAAATCCGCGAAGAAAGCGATGCGCCAGGCGCGCTCGCGTACCATCCGCAACAAGGCCCAACGCTCGTCGCTCCGCACCGCGCTGAAGCACGTGCGCGCCGCGACAGCGGATACCGCTGCCGGGGCGTATGCGCTCGCGGCGCGTGTGCTCGATCGCGCCGCGCGCAAAGGCCTGATCCACAAAAACAATGCCGCCCGGCAGAAATCCCGCCTGGCGGCCCTGGTGAAACGGTTGAAAGAGAAAGCGTCAGCGTAAAGATGTAGGGGCGCAGCATGCTGCGCCCCTACTAATCACATCGCGGCCAACTCCCCGCCGCAATTCTCGCAGTACCACTCCGTCGCCAAATTCATCGTTCCGCATTCGCGGCATTTGAGAGTCTTTTCGACCTCGATATCATCCGCGTTCGCCGGAGCGATCGGCGTTGCGCTTTCATCGATTTGATACCGCTCGCCACTGGCGCGCCGCGGCGACGGCGCGTTCTTGTCGTCCTCGGTAACGGACTTCAAGAATGCCAGCTCGTCGAACGGCGTCTTGCGCTTTTGCGCTGTGGGCGGCGGCGTCGGGGAGAACGTGGGAGCCGGTGGGGCCTGTGGTGGCGGAGGGGTCGGTGGGGCTCCCTCGAGCGTCAGGTTGCCGACTGGCGTTTTCGAGGGCGGCGCGGGTTTGGTTTTCACCAGCGCGTCCAGCTCTTCGAGTCTGGTGATATCACGCTCGACGTCGAGCAGCTCGTCGCGCACAGCGCCGAGATCGGCCAGCGCGTCTTTGTGCACCTGCGACCACTGGGTTTCGTCGTACTCGCCGACCTCATGGCGCAACTCGGTCTCAGCCAGCCGCTCCGCTGCAGCTTTTTCCTTCTTCTGGAGATCGAGCAGCTCCTCTTTGTGCTGCGCAATGAGCTGGCGCGCGGCATCGGCGTGCGATCTCAACTCCTCGGTGACAGCCTTGAGCCGCGCATCGTAATCGGCCTTCACGCGCGTCCGGACGTGCTCGGGCGCCGAGTCGGCCGTCGCGGTGATGCGCGCGAGCCACGCCTCGTACTGGCGGCGCTCCTCCAGCAGGCGCTGGATGGTCGCCGCGCTCTTCGACAGCCCCGCCCCTCTAGCCATCGAAGCTCAGCGGTTTCGGTTGTCCGACTCGTTGCGCGATGACAATGATCCGCGCAGAGTGCTCCAGTGACTCCATCCGGATCCAAGCCTCATCGAGAGTTTTGCCCCATGTCACGGCACCGTGGTGGGCGAGCAACAGCGCGTGACAGCGCCTGTCTTCGAGGAACGGCACGACCCGGTCGCCCAGCTCCGGTGTGCCTGACTTCCCGTAGGGCACCAGCGGGACCGGTCCAACCACGAAGATAAGCTCTGCCAACAAATTGGACGGAATCTCTTGTCCCGCAACAGCAAAGCCGGTTGCGGTGGGGGGGTGCGCGTGCACGACGGCCTGGACATCGGGGCGGTGACGCAAAATGCGCAGGTGTAAGTCCAACTCGCTGGTGGGCTTGCGGCGACCACGCGACCGGGGCTTTCCCGCCAGATTGACTTCGACCATGTCGGCCGCGCTCAGCAGCGCTTTGATCTGGCCGCTGGGCGTGACGAGCACGCGTTGCGGCCCTAGACGCACCGAGAGATTGCCGTCCCGCCCCGCAATCAGGCCGTGTGCCGCGAGCTGACGGCAGCACAGCGCCATGCGCCGGGCTACCGCGCTCGCGTTCATAGCTCGTGGACGATCGTGCCTGAGACGATGGTCAGGATCGCGCGGCCCGTCAGCGCGCGGCCGGTGAACGGCGTGTTGTGGCTCTTCGAGTGGAACGCGTTGGGATCGACGGTCCACTTGGCGGCGGGATCGAGGACGACGACGTCGGCGACCGCTCCCGGCGCGAGGGTGCCGCCGGGAAGATGAAATACGCGCGCGGGCTCCGTGCTCATCCGCCGGATAAGCTCCGGCAGCGTGAACACGCCGCCGCCCACCAGCTCCGTGTGCACCACGGCGAACGCGGTCTCCAGCCCGACGATGCCGAATGGCGCGTCGTCAAAGGCGGCTTCTTTCTCGTCATAGGCGTGAGGTGCATGGTCTGAGGCAATACAATCGATGACGCCGTCCTGCAGCGCGCCGCGCAAGGCGGCCACGTCCGCGGCTTCACGGAGCGGCGGGTTCATCTTGGCGTGGGTGTCGTACTCTTCGCAGGAGTAATCGGTCAGCGTCAAATGATGTGGCGTCACTTCAGCGGTGACGTTGATGCCCCGCTCCTTGGCATCGCGGATGATCGCGACCGAGCCGCGAGCCGACATATGGCAGAGATGGACGTGCCCGCCGGTCAATTCAGCCAGCAGCACGTCGCGCGCGACCATGATCGCCTCGGCAGCCGACGGGATGCCCTTGAGGCCGAGACGCGTCGCGACGAGACCCTCGTGCATCACGCCACCCGACGCGAGCGTCGGATCCTCGCAATGATCCGCGACCGGAATCCCGAACGTACGCGCGTATTCGAGCGCAGTGCGCATGAGATGGCTCGGGACGACGGGCTTGCCGTCGTCCGAGACCGCCACGGCGCCGGCGCTCACCATCTCACCGAATTCGGCGAGCCGCTCGCCTTTCTGACCGATGGAGACCGCGCCGATCGGGTGCACGCGTGCCAGCCCCGCCCGCCCTGACTGCCGGACGATGAAGCCCACCGCCGCCTGGTTGTCGGTGACCGGATCGGTGTTCGGCATGGCGCAGATGGCCGTAAAGCCGCCGGCGGCCGCGGCGCGCGCGCCGCTGGCCACGGTCTCTTCGTCTTCGTTGCCCGGCTCGCGCAGATGCACGTGCAGGTCCACCAAGCCGGGCGCGACGTCTTTGCCTGTGACGTTTCGCACCGTGGCACCATCGGGCGCTGCCAGACCGCGGCCGACGGCCGCGATCTTGCCGTCGTGAATCAGCACGTCCACCGCCTCGTCCAGATCGCGGCTCGGATCGATCACCCGGCCCCCTTGCAA
>DASZCG010000051.1:0-1805 GCA_035943355.1 Gemmatimonadales bacterium | reverse complement strand
GCGTACGCCACCGCGCGCTTCACGCTGTCGCGCCGCGATTCGGTCGTCGCCAGCGGGCCGTTCACGCTGATACTCCAACGCCAGGGTGAGCGCTGGCGGATCTTGCACGATCATACGTCTGCGGATCCCAAATAATGGACGGGCGGGACGGGCGGGACGGGCGGGACGGGCGCGTTGGTGCATTGCTGCTCGTCGTTGTACTTCTGCTTTCCGGATGCAGCAAGGTCCTGCCGCCGAAGGATCGCGTCATTGCGCTCGAAGGCGCGACGCTGATCGATGGAGCCGGCGGCGATCCGAAACAGGACGTCGTCATCATCATCCGGAACGGTCACATCGAAGCGGTGGCGCGCGTCAACGAAATCGCGATTCCGCGCGGCGCCGAGCGCATCAATCTGGTCGGGAAAACAATCATTCCAGGCCTGATCGACTCGCACGCGCACGTCGAGCGCTGGGCGGCGGGTCGCTACATCGCGTGGGGCATCACGACGGTGCGCGATCTGCACGGGCAAACCGATTCGGTCGTCGCGCTCAAGCACGACATGGACCTGGGGTCGATCCTCGGCCCGCGCATGTTCGTGGCCGGCGCGATGATCGACGGCGTCCCCACCACCTACCCCAACGCCACCGGCGTCGCGACGGCCGATCAGGCGCGGCGCGCCGTCGACCTGCACGCGGTCGCCGGTGTGGATTATCTCAAAGTCTACACGAAAATCACGCCGGCGTTGCTGCGCCCGCTGCTCGACGAAGCGGACAAATTGCGCCTGCCCGTTGCTGCGCATCTTGGCAAGACCGACGCGCTGACGGCCGCGCGCGCCGGCGTCGTCTCGATCGAGCACATGTCCGGCGTTGTTCAGGCGGCGACCGGCGATCCGAGATACGTCAGCGCGCACGACAACTTCCTTGCCGGCTGGACGGCCGAAGAAAAAGGGTGGGCGGCGCTCGATTCGAGCACGGTCGCGCGCACGGCGCGCGCGCTGGCGCAAACCAGGGTCGTCCTCGTGCCGACACTGGTCGTGCACGACATGCTCTCCCGGCTCGACAATCCCATTCTGCTCAGCCGGCCCGGCATGGAGGATGTGCCTGACGACGCCGCGAGCGTGCGCAGCGTCCCGAGCCTGCTCAGACGGACGGGGTGGCGCGCGGGCGACTTCGATGCCTTCCGGCGTTCCCGGCGGCGGCAGGATCAGTTCGTGCGCGAGTTCAAGCGCGCCGGGGGCGCGATTGCCGCGGGGTCGGACGCGGCCAATCAGCTGCTCATTCCGGGTTATTCGCTGCACGAGGAGATGGCGTTTCTCGTGGCAGCCGGGCTCACGCCACTCGAAGCCATAACCGCGGCGACGCGGCGCGGCGCGCAGCTGCTCCGGGCAGATTCGCTGGGCCTGCTGGCGCCTGGAAAGGTCGCCGATCTCGTGGTGCTCAACCGCAACCCCGCTCGCAACATCGCCGCGACTCGCAACATTGCCATGGTGATCATCCGCGGCCGCGTCATCCGGCCGGATTCCTTGAGGGCTACATGGAAATGAGATTGCGTCTCCCCTTCCTTCTTCTACTGACCGCCTGTGGCATGGGGCAGCCTGCCGGCAAGGCCGATGGACTGAACGACCTGATCCTCACAGGCGGCTGGATCATCGATGGCAGCGGCAATCCCCGCTACCAGGGCGACGTCGCGATTCGGGGCGACCGGATCACCGGCGTGGGCTTCCTGGGGGGGGGGTCGGCGACGGCGCGGGAGACGCTGGACGTACGCGGCCTCGTGGTCGCGCCCGGCTTCATCGATATGATGGGCCAGTCGGAGATCAATGTGC
>DASZCG010000050.1:0-11152 GCA_035943355.1 Gemmatimonadales bacterium | reverse complement strand
GCGCGTACCTGACCGGCCGCAGAGCGCTGGGCGGCGCGGGAACGCTCGCGATCGAGCTGGCCGAGCTGGAGCAACGAGCGGGGAACTGGGAGGCCGCGGCGCGCGAGTGGGCACGTGCCGTCACGGAGTCACCCGACGTCGAGCCCAACGCGGCGAGCCAGCTCTCCGATGCGCCCAGCCCGATGCGCGACCGGATCACGCGCATCCTGATCGGCCCGGACGCTGGCGTAGCAGCGCGACGCCTGGGCGCGGAGATGCTCCTCACATGGGGCCAGCCGACTGAAGCATGGGCCGCGTTCGAATCCACGCTGGGGAGCGACGATGCGGAGACGCAGGCGGCCTTGCGGCGTTTCACCGATCTCGCGGCAGCGCTCACGACGCCCGAAGGGCATCGCGTCCGCGGCCTCGCGCTGAGCCGATGGGCGGATCTCGTGCCCTCGCCGTTGGCGGAGCGCGCGCGCGCCGAGGCGGTGCGCGAGCTGTTGGAAGGCAATGACCGCGCCGCCGCGCGCCGCGTACTCGAGTCTCATAGCGACCCTCACGGCGTCGGTCAGGCGGCTTTGCTGCAGCTGTTGATCGCGGACGGCCAGCTCGACGTCGTCGAGCGGCGGCTGGCGAGTGACAGCAGCGCCGGGATATCCGCAGACGACCGCGCGGGCTTGCGGTTGTCGCTCGCACAGGCGCGCATCATGCGCGGCGAGCTCGATCGCGCGGCGGCGGCACTGGCAGACGACTCGAGCGTCGCTGCCATCGCGCAGCGCGGCTGGATCGCGCTGTATCGGGGCGACCTGAAGCGCGCGATGGACGCGTTCCGCGTTGCCGGGCCGTATGCGACTGATCGCGCGGCGGCGACGGATCGCACCGCGATGATGGCCCTGTTGCAGCGCGTGCAGGAGCCGTCCAGCCCCGAGCTGGGCGCGGCGCTCCTGACGCTCGCGCGCGGCGACTCCCTCGCGGCGGTGGGCGGGCTGCGCCGTGCCGCCGGGCGCCTGCCGGTCCAGGGCGGACGCCTGGAGGTTCTCCTCCTCGGGGGACAACTCGCGGCGCGGCTCGGCCCGCAGCAGGAGATCACCGCCGTGGCGTTGTTCGACGAAGTCGTGCGCGGTGGCGGTGAAGGCGCCGCGCCGGCAGCGGCGGAGCTGGAGTGGTCGCGCCTCTTGATCCGTCAAGGACAGGCGGCCGAAGCGATTCCGCACCTCGAGCACCTGATTCTGACATATCCCAGCAGCGCCGTCGTCCCCCAGGCGCGGCGGGAGCTGGAGCGCGCGAAGGGGGCGATTCCGAAGTCATGAAGCGCAGAGACTTCGTTACGACGCTAGGACGCTCCGTCGCTACTTTCGGCCTGTACGACTGGCTCCACGTACCGGCGTACCGCCGGAGCGTCGTAGCGTCGTTGTTGATCCCCATGGACGACGCCCAGACCGATCACCTCAAGGCCTATGGTCTCACCTATCGCGCCATCCAGGCCGGTCTCAAAGCCGAGTGGCTGCTCAACTATCGCGGCGGCTCGTTCCTGATTCCCGATCTCGAGGCGCTCCGGCGCGACGCGGCGCTGAACGGGATTCGCGCCGAGCCGGTCGACAGCGCGCTGACGTCCATTCGTGGGGAAATCGAAGCCAGCAACATGGACGCCGTGCCGCTCGAGAAGGCGCCGAAGGTCGCTGTGTACGCGCCGCCCAACGCCGCACCGTGGGACGACGCGGTCACGATGGTGCTGCAGTATGCCGGGATTCCGTTCACCAAGATCTGGGACCCCGAAGTCATGAATGGATCGCTGCGGAATTTCGACTGGCTGCATCTGCATCATGAGGACTTCACCGGCCAGTACTCCAAGTTCTTCCTTATTTACTCCGGCATGCCGTGGCTCGCCGAGATGGTGCAGCGCAACACGGAGATGGCGCGGCGGCTCGGTTTCCAGACGGTGCCGGACTTGAAGAAAGCGGTCGCGCGGGGCATACACGGCTATGTCGAGAACGGCGGGTTTCTGTTCGCGATGTGCACCGCGACCGAAACGATCGACCTCGCGCTCGCGGCAAAGAACGTGGATATCGCCGCGGCATTCGCGGACGGCACCCCGATCGATCCCGACGCCGACTCCAAACTCGATTGGTCGCAAAGCTTTGCTTTCACGGGAGCGCATCTCGAGCCCAATCCCCTGGTGGCGAGCTTCTCCGATATCGACGGCCATCAGGTGAACGGCGGCTCGCGCCGCCAGCCGCTGGGCGCGTTCACGCTCTTCAACTTCAGCGCCAAAATCGATCCCGTGCCAACGATGCTCGTGCAGAATCATCGCGGCGTGATCCCCGATTTCTACGGGTTGACGACGTCGTTCATGCGCAATCGTCTCAAACCGGGCGTCACCATCATGGGCGACGAAGAAAGCGCGCCGTGGGTGAAGTACGTGCACGGCGACCTGGGGAAGGGGACCTGGACCTTCTTCGGCGGCCACGATCCCGAGGACGCGCAACACCAGATCGGTGATCCTCCCACGGATCTGTCGTTGCATCCGCATTCGCCGGGCTACCGGCTCATCTTGAACAACGTGCTCTTTCCCGCAGCCAAGAAGCGCGAGCTCAAGACGTGAGCGTCGAGCGCCTGGCGGCGGGCGCGCGAACCCTGTTGCAGGACGAGATCGCCGCGGCCCACGGGCGCGAGGTGTCGTTCGTGGTGCGCGCCGATCCCAACGGCACGCTCACGGATGCGCGGGTGGTGGCGCGGGGCACGATCGACGCCGTGCTCGCGCTCCCCGGGGTCGCGACACGCGGCGAGATGCTGCTCCACAACCATCCCAGCGGTTTTCTCGAGCCCTCTGGCGCCGATCTCCACGTCGCGGCGCGGCTGCATGACGAAGGGGTCGGTTTCGGGATCGTCGACAATGACGTCGGTACGTTGTACGTCGTCGTTGAGTGCCCGCGTGCTCGCACTGTCACCCGCCTCGATTCGCTCGACGTCGCCGGCCTGCTGACCGAATCCGGCCCCGTGGCCCGCGTGCTGGGCAGCGCCGCATTCGAAGATCGGCCGGGCCAGCGCGACATGGCGGCCTACGTCGCCGACACGTACAACGACGGCGGGATTGCGCTGCTCGAGGCGGGCACGGGGGTCGGCAAGTCGTTCGCCTATCTCGTCCCCGCGCTCGAATGGGCGCGCGTGAACGGCGAGCGGACGATCGTCTCGACCAATACGATCAACCTGCAGGAGCAGCTCGTCGGCAAGGACTTGCCGATTCTCGCGCGCGCCTTCTCCACCGGCGAGCGCGGCGTGACGTTCGCGCTGCTCAAGGGCTGGCGGAACTATCTCTGTCTCTCGCGGCTCGAGCAGGCGCGCGCCGGCCAGGAATCGCTGTTCGACAACGCGCGCGCCGCCGAGCTCGAGGCGATCGCGGGATGGGCCTCCCGCACCGCCGACGGCAGCCTCGCCGATCTCGTGGAAGAGCCGTCGAGCGACGTGTGGGACGCGGTGGCGGCCGAGTCGGACCTGTGCACGCGACTCAAGTGCCCGCACTTCGATCAGTGCTTTGTCTTCGCAGCGCGACGCCGCGCCGCCGAAGCCGATGTCGTCGTCGTCAACCACCACCTGCTGGCATCCGATCTCGCGGTGCGCATCGCGTCCGACAACTGGCAGGAAGCCGCCGTGCTGCCGCCCTACCGCCGGCTCGTGCTCGACGAGGCACACCACCTCGAGGACGTCGCCGCGCAGCACCTCGGCACACAGGTCAGCATGATCGGCGTGCAGCGGCTGCTCGGCCGCCTGGAGCGCAACGGCCGCGGACTGCTGCCGGCGCTTGCCACGGAGCTCGGCACGCGGGACGACCTGCTCGCGTCCGCGAGCCGCGACTTGCTCACGCGCACGGTGTTCGACGCGCTGCTCGCTGCGCGCCGCTGGGCCGACGAGCTGTTCGCCAGACTGGCGCGCCGGCTGGATACGGAGCAGGGACCCACGCCCGTGCTGCGCCTGACCGATTCCTTCTCGAGCGATGGCGTGTGGCGCGAAGGGCTGGACGTGGCGCTCGACAATCTGCTCATCGCGTTTTCCAAGTTGCGCGACGCCGTGGAAACGATCGCCGATCGCCTCTCGATCGACGATCCCGCTGAGATGCGCACGCGTCTGATCGGCGAGCTGCGCGGCGTCGTGCGACGCCTGGATGCGGCCGCCGAGGGCCTGAAGGCGACGCTCCAGCCGGTCCGACCGGCCGGCCGTCCGGCCGCCGGACCGTCGGTCAGATGGCTGGAACGGCGCGGTCGCCGCACACCCAATCTCACGCTCTCTGCAGTGCCGCTCGATCTCGCGCCGGTCCTGAAAGACGCGCTGTTCGATCGTGTGGAGACCGTCGTGCTCACGAGCGCGACGCTCGCCGCCGGTGGCGAGTTCACCTTTCTCGAGGAGCGGCTCGGGCTGTCGCTGCCGCCGTCGCGCGTGGTGGTGCGGGAGGTGCTGCCGTCGCCGTTCGATTTTGGCGCGCAATGTGTGTTCGGGATTCCCACCGACATTCCGGAGCCGAAGGACGACGAGCCCGGACATGGCGCTGCCGTGTCGCGCGTGCTGCTCGAGCTGGCCCACGCGTCCGATGGCGGCATTTTCGCGCTGTTCACCAGCCACGGCGCGCTGCGCCGCACCGCCGACACGATCCGCGGGCAGCTGGGCGGCCGCTGGCCGCTGCTGGTGCAGGGCGAGGGGCAGCGCGATCAGCTGCTGCGCCGCTTCCGCGACGCCGGCTCGGCGATTCTGTTGGGAACCGATTCGTTCTGGGAAGGCGTCGACGTCCCCGGTCGCGCCCTGCGCGTGTTGATCCTCGCGAAGCTCCCGTTCAAAGTGCCCAGTGAGCCGCTAACCGCGGCCCGGCTGGAGCGTCTCACGGAAGCGGGGGTCGATGGCTTCACGCACTACCTCGTGCCGCTCGCCGCACTCAAGCTGAAACAGGGGTTCGGCCGATTGATTCGCACAAAATCGGATGTGGGCGCGGTAGTACTCCTAGACCGGCGGGTCGTAACGAAACGGTATGGGCCCACCATGCTGGAGGGCCTCCCCCCCGCCACGAAAGCGATCGGCAACTGGCCGGACGTGCGGCGCGAGCTGGAAGAATTCTTTGCCATGCACAGCATCGGCGTGCCCGCGTCCTGGAGCTAGATTGGGGGGGTGTACTGGGTCGTGTGGTCATTTGACGTAAAGCCCGCGCAAGCGCGAGCGTTCGAGCGGGCGTACGGTCCCGATGGCGATTGGGTGAGGCTGTTCCAGCGCGCACCAGGATTCGCGGGGTCCGAGCTGCGGCACGAGACGTATAACACCTCCCAGTACCTCACCATCGACCGCTGGCGCACGCGCGACGATTACCACCGATTCAAGGATGCCTTTCGCAATGAATACGAGAGGCTCGACGCGCGCTGCTCCGCGATGACCGAGGCCGAGCACAAAGTCGGCGACTTCGAAACGAGAGCACAGGAGTAGCAGTGACGGCATTCAGTAAGCGGGTCGCACAGCTGCCGACGTATCCGATGGCCGAGTTGCCGGCGATCAAACGGCGGCTGATCGCGCAGGGCGTCGATCTGATCGACGTCGGTGCAGGGGACGCGGACTTTGCTCCCCCAGAGGTTGCGGTGCACGCGCTGACGCGCGCGCTGCAGGATCCGGCGATGAGCCGCTACGCATTCCAGCTCGGCCTCCCCGCGTTCCGCGAGGCGGCGGCTGCGTACATGCACCGCCGCTTCGGCGTGACCGTCGATCCCTTCAAGGAGCTGCATCCGATTCTCGGCTCCAAGGAAGGCATCGCGCATCTTGCGACGGCCGTGCTCGATCCCGGTGATGTCGCCATCGTTCCCGTGCCGGGGTACGCGGTGTACCACGGCGGCACGGTACTGGCCGATGGCGAGCCCTACCTCGTCGATCTCACGCCGCGAACCGATTTCCTGCTCGAGCTCGCTGAGATTCCGCGCGACGTCCGGAAACGCGCCAAGCTGATCTATCTGAACTACCCGAACAATCCGACCGCCGCCGTCGCGCCGCGCGACTATCTGGAGCGCACGATCGCGGCGTGCCGCGAGTACGATGTCCTGCTCGCGTACGACAATCCGTACTGCGAGATCACGTTCGACGGGTACGTCGCGCCGTCGATCTTCGAGATTCCCGGCGCGATGGACGTCGCGGTCGAGTTCCACTCGCTCTCCAAGAGCTTCTGCATGACGGGGTGGCGGCTCGGCTGGGCGGTGGGGCGTCCCGACCGTATCGCGGCGCTGGCGCGCGTGAAGAACTACATCGACACCGGCGCGTTCCTCGCGGTCCAGGCCGCCGGCGCGGAGGTCTTGAAGCAGGCCGAGCGCCTCGCCGCGGGGTACGTCGCGCAGTTCAAGGAGCGGCGCGACGCGATTCTTCCTGCGCTGCGCACCACCGGCTTCGAAGTCGAGTCACCGCGCGCGACGATGTATCTGTGGGTGCCGCTGCCCGAGGGTCTCGCATCGGCGGCGTTCCAGAAGCGCGCGCTCGAAGATGTCGGCGTCGTCACGCTGCCGGGCAGTGCATTCGGCGCGGGCGCGGAAGGATTCTTCCGCATCGCGCTCACGGTCGCCACGCCGCGCCTGCTCGAGGCGGCGGAGCGGCTGGGAAAGGTGCTGGCCGCTGTTTGATCGCCCGGTAACGACGCCTCCGAGTGGTCGCGCGTGGCTCAGCGCCGCGGCGATCCACGTCGTCGCCGTGGTGCTGTTCTTCACGGTGTCGTGGGAGGCGCCATGGCGCCGCGCCGACTACATCGTCCTGCAACCGGTGGACACCGGCGACGCCCTCATATTCGTCCCCGGGACGCGGGAAGAACGCGCGAACGGGCCCAAGACTCTCGCGTCCGGCCATGAGACCTCGCGACCGGCTACTGCGGCAACGCCGCCACCCCCCCACCCCGCGCCTCCTACTCCGCCTTCACCCGCAGTGGCGGCGGCGGCCGCTGCGACCCCACAGCGCGACACGGCTGTCACGATGCCGGCCTACGATCCCAATGCCAGCCTGGTCGCGCCGGCGCCGCAGGTGGGCGACGGGCGACTGTGGGTCAGCCCGCGTCCGGCCTTGCCCGCGCCCGTCGCGGCTGCGCTGTACGGCGACACTGCCGCGCAGCACTCTGCGGCAATCGAGCGGTTGCGCGCGATGGTGGATTCGCTGAACCAGATCCTCGATCAGATGCAGAGCGAGAAGCAGCGGCCCAAGTGGACTGTGGGTGGAACGCCGGAGAAACCCGAGTGGGGTATCGACTCCGCGTACATTCACATCGCGGGCATCAAGATCCCCACGCCGGCGCTCGCCTTGCTCGGCAATCTGCTGCCGCCAGGCAACTTCGACGAAGAAATGCGGATGCGGCAGCTCAACTACATGCGCGAGGACATCCTCCAAGCGGCCAATCGCGCGCAGTCGCTGCGCGAATTCAAGCGCTATGTGCACGAGCTGCGAGACCGGCGCCAGGCCGAGCATGACGCCGAAGAGCGGCGGCGCGCGCAGGATACCGTCAAAGCGGTGCCGTAGTGCAGAGCAGCCGTCTCCCGAGCATCCTCACCATTCTGTCGTTCGTCTCCACCGGCGTCGCTGCTCAGTCTCTCGACCGCCAGGAGCAGCGCATCCGTACGAATATTACGTCCGCGCGCGAGGCGCAGATCGCGTATTTGCAGCGGGTCGTCGACATCCCCAGCAGCACGTTGAACCTCGAGGGCGTGCGCAAAGTCGGCGCGGTGTTCCGCGCGTCGCTCGACTCGCTCGGCTTCACCACGAGCTGGGTTGCCGTGCCCGACTCGGTGCGCCGGGCTGGGCATCTGATCGCCGAGCATCGCGGGAAGCCTGGGGCAGTGCGGACGCTGCTCATCGGTCACCTCGACACGGTGGTCGAGCCCGCGGGCGCGAGCTGGGTGCGGCAGGATTCGACGGCGCGCGGCATCGGCGGGGCCGACATGAAGGGAGGCGACGTGGTGATTCTGTACGCGCTGATGGCCCTGCAGGCCGCGGGCGCGCTGCGCGACATGAACATCACGATCGTCTTCACCGGCGACGAGGAGCATCCGGGCGAGCCCCTCGCTGACGCGCGCCGGGCGCTGATTGAGGCAGCACAGCGCAATGACATTGCCCTGGCGTTCGAGGCCGGCAACCGTGCGGACGCGACCGTGGCGCGCCGGGGCGCCAGCGCCTGGCGGGTCATTGCCACGGGTCGCCAGGCGCATTCGGCGGGTGTGTTCGGTCCAGGCGCCGGCTACGGGGCGGTGTACGAGGTGGCCAGGATTCTCGATGCCTTCCGTACGCAGCTCGCGGGCGAGCAGTACCTGACGTTCAACGCGGCGACGATCGTGGGCGGAACCGACGTTACGTACGACACGGTGGCGATCAGCGGAACGGCGGCGAGCAAGCTCAACATCGTCCCGTCACACGCGATCGCGCACGGCGATTTGCGTTTTATCTCCGCCGAGCAGCTCACGCGCACCCGCGAGCGCATGCGGGCCATCGTGGCGCAGCACCTTCCAGGCACGGATGCCACCATCGTATTCCGCGACGAGTATCCCGCGATGTCGCCGACGGTGGGGAACGCCCGGCTGCTCGCGGTCTACGACTCCGCGAGCAAGGCGCTCGGCTATGGCGCGGTGGCGCCGCTCGACCCCGGGCGGCGCGGGGCCGGAGACATTTCCTTTGTCGCGCCGCTGATCGACGGCCTCGACGGACTTGGCGCGTTGGGCGGCGGCACGCATGCGCCGGAGGAGTGGATCGATCTCACGACGCTCACGATGCAGACCGAGCGCGCGGCACTGCTTCTGTATCGATTGGGAAAGCGGCCGGCGTCGCAGTTCACGAGGAACGCGGCGGCGGGAGCCAATTGATCCCCTGGGCTGAAGCCCGGGCTCGGCCACTACGCGCGCCCTTTAAGGGCGCCCTCCTTCTCGCTTTCCTTACAGTCCCTCGGTTTCTCTCAGCGCAGGACACCACCGTGCTCCGCGCCGCGACGCTGCTCGACGGCCGCGGCGCCGTGCAACACAACGTAGACATCATCATCGCGGGCAATCGCATCGCGCGGATCGTACCGCGCGGCGCGCTACCGCCTGGAGCGCGCGTCGTGGACCTCGGCGACCGCACGGTGCTGCCCGGGCTGATCGACGCCCACACCCATCCCGCATGGTACTTCAACCGCCAGAATCGCCTGCACACCGCGGCCGACGGCGACACGCCCGCCCAGTCCATGCTCGCGGCGGCGGCGAACGCGTACGCGACACTGCTGGCGGGTTTCACGACGATTCAAAGCGTCGGATCGCGCAGCGATGCCGATTTGCGCGATTGGATCGCGACGCAGGGGTTGCCGGGACCGCGCATTCTCACGTCGCTCGATCCGCTCGCCGATCCGCGCGTCGGCCCCGACTCGCTGCGGGCGCTGGTGCGGCAACGCAAGTCCGAGGGTGCGGATCTGATCAAGCTCTTCGCATCGGCGAGCATTCGGGAGGGCGGTCAGCAGACGATGTCGGATTCGCAGCTGGTCGCGGTCTGTGACGAGGCCAGGAAACTTGGCCTGCGCACACTGGTTCACGCCCACAGCGCGGCGGCGGTGCGCGCGGCGACGCTGGCCGGGTGCTCGCAGGTCGAGCACGGGATTTTTGTGACGCAGGACGTCCTGTCGTTGATGGCCGCGCGCGGCACCTACTTCGATCCGCAATGCGCGCTGGTGTTCCGCAATTACCTCGACAACCGCGCTCGCTACCAGGGAATCGGCAACTACACGGATTCGGGATTCGCGACGATGGAGCGGGTGTTGCCGCTCGCGGCGGCGGACATTCGCATGGCGCTGGCGACGCCGGGGCTCAAGGTGGTCTATGGCACCGATGCGGTCGCGGGAGCGGACGGCCACAACGTGGAAGACGTGATCTGTCGCGTGCAGCAGGCGGGCGAGACGCCGATGCATGCGATAGTGGCGGCCACGTCGCTGAATGCCGAGGCGCTGGGGGGGGGGCCGGGGGGGCTGGGCGACCGTATCGGCGCGATTGCGCCGGGGTTCGAGGCCGACATCATCGCGGTGGACGGCGACCCGCTGCGCGACGTCACGGCGCTGCGGCGCGTCAGTTTCGTGATGAAATCGGGACGGGTGGTCCGGGACGACGGCGTGAGGTAGTCGGTAAAGCTGAGCGCGACGCCGAGGAACGGCGCCGCGCTCAGGATACGTCAGCGTTGCGTGATTCCCGCTGCTACTGCTTCACCAACTGACCGCGAATCTCTCCGGCCGTGTGAGCCTTGGTATGAATATTTACGTAAGCTTTTCCGGCCCGCATCAGCGCGATCACGCTATCGGGAGGTGTCGCCGAGCCGTTGGCCACAATGCCCGTGAACGCGAGTCCCGTGGCTGTGGGCGAGAGGCTCTGAACTACGCCGCCCGCAGAATCCGCGATCCCGCGGTGGATGTGCCCGGCGATCACGCTGTCGATCGCCGACGTAATCTCAACCTGCCAACTGATCTGTGTTCCCAGCACGGTGATGATCGCGTGTGCCTTCGCCGTCGACGTCACGGCCGTGGGACGCTCGTTCGCTCCGTTCAGATCAGCTGTGTAGACCTCGAGGCCGGCGGGAATGCCGGTCGAGTTGTTATCGCTGCACGCGACCGCGATGGCGCCAACGGTCGATACAGCCGCTGCGGCCAGTGTAAAGGCTCGCAATACGTGCATATCAAAATCCTCCTTACACAACTAATTGCAGGTGGAACCGCACAAAGCTTCGGGACGACAACTCGGCCCTCCTTTCGACCGCTCGGCGTTATTGAATGACGACTTTTCCTAGCATGAATGGGTGCGGGGTGCAGTGATACGGGAATGCAGCGCCGGCCGGTAAGGTATCCGGGAAGGTATGAGAGTAGCGATCTCCCGGACTGAGCTCCGGCGAGTCCCATACGGCGGTGCTGGACGTGGTGGTGTGAGGCTCCTGGGGCGGCGTTTCGCAGTTCACCCAGGTGACTGTTGCCCCGGGGGGCACGCTGATTGAATCGGGATGAAAGCCGAAGCTGCGAATGGCGACGATGTAGTGCATCGAGTCGATGACCGAGACCGGAACGGTGCATTCGCCGGCTTGATTGCCGGACGGTCCGGCGCCGCGTTCGGAGAAACACGCCACTGCGAAGGCGCCAACACAACCGCACGCGGCGCCGGTGAGGACCGCCACGAGCCGTTTC
>DASZCG010000049.1:0-6776 GCA_035943355.1 Gemmatimonadales bacterium | reverse complement strand
CAACCTCGCGCCGCTGCCGGGCGACGTCGACTTCACGGTGGGCGCGAGCCTGCCGATCTCGGGCCTAACCGCATGGCAGGGACTGTTCGAGCACGGCCGCCTTCGGGCAGGGCAGAGTGTCATCGCGCACGGCGCGGCCGGCGCAGTCGGGTCGATGGTGACGCAACTCGCACGATTGGCGGGCGCCTACGTCATCGGCACCGGACGCGCCGCCGATCGCCAGAAGGCGCTCGACTTCGGCGCGAACGAGTTCGTCGACCTCGACAACGAGGTCCTGGAAGACGTCGGCGGGGTCGATCTCGTGTTCGATCTTATCGGCGGCGACATCGGGAAGCGGTCTGCTCGCCTGGTTCGAGCCGGAGGAACGCTCGTGTCCATCGTCGGACCGGTCGAGGCGCGGCCTGCCGACGGCTTGGCGGTCGACTTCGTCGTCGAATCCGATCGCGCCCAACTGAGCGAGATCGTTCAGCGAGTGCGGGACGGACGGCTGCGCACGAACATCGGCACCGTCTCCGCCCTCGACGATGCCGTCGCCGCCTTCAACTCGACCGAACGACGCCCGGGGAAGACGATCATCCGCGTTCATCCGTGAGGATACAGGGAAGGCGAGCGGCTCTCCTCTCCCAGATGGATTGTCGCCGCCTTTCCCTCGGTCCTGGTCGCCCTGGGACCTTGCTCGATATCATCGCGCGTCTGCCTAAGAAGCGGCTGGAGCTGACGCCGCCCGTCGTAGTAGAATTGCTTTTGTGAACAACACAGGACGGCGGCGCAGCTCAGCCGCATTTCGTTAGGCGCGCACCTTGCAGTTTTCCGTGGCGGATCTCGCTAAAGAGGTATGAAGCATGCCGGCCGTCGTGCTGCTGGGATGTGTTCCAGCGAGATGACCGGAGCGCCAGCGACGGCTGCGTCGGAGGTTCCCATGAACCGAATGTTGACACTGCTCGTCGTACTCGTCGCGCTCGGCTGCACGTCTTCTACCGGGCCAGCAGGGTTCACGCTGCACGTTGAGGTGGTGAATGAGACGACCGTTCCGAATTACTGGGTGAACCAGTCCTTTCTGTGGCAATACCTCGACTCTCTGGACAGGATTCTCGACCAGGGCACAATAACGATCCAGAGTGACTCAGCGTGCATCACGCCTCCTCTCGCTCCACCCACGACGACTCGGGTGATGTTTTCTGTTCCGGACTACCCCAACCTCTTCGCACCAACGCAAGCGGATTGGACGGTCACGGTCACACCGGTCAACCACGGGACTGTCACCTGGGCGCAGGGACTGGCGCATCCATGCAGGGGGAACATGCCCCCACCCATTGGGCCGCTGCCACGCACCTATGCCCTCGTCAGCAGTGGAGGTTATCAGACGTGCGGGTTGACGCCTGACGGCGTGGCCTATTGTTGGGGCTCCAATACCGCCTGGCAGTTGGGGACGGGAGGCGACAAGAGCACTCGACGTGCACCAACGCGAGTAGCCGGCGCTCTTCACTTCGCCACGATCGGCGCGGGGGGCTTTCAAACGTGCGCGCTGACCGCAGCGGGAGCCGCGTATTGCTGGGGCGCATTTCGTGACTCGGTGCCTACGGCGGTTGCGGGAGGGCTCACCTTCGTGCAGTTGGCCGCCGGCGGCACGAATCATCAGTGCGCGCTGACCGCGGGCGGTGCCGCCTACTGTTGGGGGGCCAACTACCTGGGACAGCTCGGCGATGGCGACACGACGGCCTCGGCAACGCCTGTCGCCGTCACGGGAGGGATCACATTCGCAAGTCTCACGACGAGTGGAGGCCACAGTTGCGGCCTGACGGCGGCGGGGGCCGCGTACTGCTGGGGGTTCAACAATTCGGGTCAGCTCGGTGACAGCACGACGACCAATCGCTGGGGGCCCGTCGCGGTAAAGGGGAACTTCCGTTTTGCCAGCGTTCTGGCAAGCAGTCTCAACACGTGCGCCCTTACATCGAATGGAGTCACCTATTGCTGGGGAGGCGCCAACGGCATCCCGGCAACTCCCGCCGTCCTCAACGACACCATCGCTTTTGCCAGTCTTGGCAGCAGCATTGGAGATCACATTTGCGCTGTCACCAGCAGCGGCAAGGGATATTGCTGGGGGAACGATCTGTTCGGCCAACTCGGCGACGGGGTGACCGGTTCCGTTTCCTCCTCGCCCGTCCCGATCGCCGGCGGTCTGATCTTCCTCGGTGTGAATGGTGGAAGTGATCACAGTTGTGGGGTCACCACCGCGCATGTCGCATATTGCTGGGGTTATAACGGCAACGGCCAGGTTGGTACGGGGTCCATTGAGGAAATGGATCCCACGCCCGTGCCCGTGATTACGCAAGTTCCGTAAGGACGTCCCGGTTCGAATCCGGGCCGCGAGACAGGGGCATATGGTCATTCTTCCGGAATCCCTTCGTTCCAGCCGCCGAGTTATCGGGCTCTTCGTCGTACCGATTGCCGCCATACTCTTCTGGCGCACCGCCTACCCGACGATCACCTGGTGGGATTCAAGTGAATACTCGCTCGCGGCCGCCACGCTCGGAGTCATTCCGGCACCGGGCTCGCTGCTGCTCACGCTGCTCGGCTGGCCGCTAGCGCACCTTTCGTTCGGCTCGACGTCCGCGCACGTGCTCAACCTCTTCGCCGGGGTGCTCGCCGCCATCACGGCCGGGCTCGTCTACATCGTCGCACTGCGGATTCTGCCGGCCCCGCCGAACGGCTCTGCGAGTCTCGGCGCCGCGTTCGGCGCTCTGGCTTTCGCGTTCGGCGACACGCTCTGGGAGCACGCCAGCAAGTTCACGCCGTATGTGCTGACCGTGGTCTTCACGGGGTTGATCCTGTTGTCGATGCTACGGTGGTGGGAGGAAGCCGAGCAACCGGACGCGTGGCGCTGGATCGCGCTGCTCGGCCTGCTCTTTGGGCTCGACTTCAGCGTACACCGCACTAACGCGCTGTTGCTCCCCGGCGCCCTGGTCTGGATCCTCTGGCGCCATCCGCGGGCTTTGCGTTCGCCGAAGGTTTGGCTCGGCGGCGCGAGCGGTCTTATCGCCGGGCTGGCCGTCCAGCTGTTGATCATCCCGATCGCCGTTTTCACGCGGTCACCGCTCAACTTCAACGACCCGAGCACTTGGTCACGGTTCTGGCAATACGTGTCGCTTGAGTCGCGTGGCGGCGGATTCCTGGTGGAATTCTTTCCGCGCAACGCGCCCTTCTGGTCCGTCCAGGTCGCGGATCTCGTCCGCGTCCTCGGCGCCAACTTTCTGAACTGGTCGGGCTCGGCAGGAGTCCTCGGCGCGCTACCGGCTATCGCCGCCGTGGGTGGCCTCGTGGTGCTGTGGAGAAGGAACCGGCGCCTGGCGCTGGCGTTCGCTTGCATGTTGTGCCTGCAAATGGCCGCCACGGTGCTGTATTTCAACATCCCGGCGCAATACTTCCGCTCCTTCGATCGGCACTATATGCCGATCCTCACGACGATTGGCGTGCTCGTCGCTTACGGGGTGGCCGTATCGATGCAGACGGTCACCACCGTAATGCGGACGCGGCCGCGAGCCCTGGCCGTGGGTGCGTTGGCGGTGCTCGTGCCCGCGGGACAACTCATCGGCAACTGGTCGGCGCACGACGCGTCGCGCCGCTTTTTCACACACGACTTCGCCGCCAACGCGCTCGAAACGCTGCCCCCGAATGCGATCTTTTTCACGGTGGGTGACAACGACACCTTCCCGCTGCTGTATCTCCAGGCTGTCGAAGGCGTGCGGCGCGACGTCGCCGTCATCAACTTGTCGCTGGCCAACTTGCCGTGGTTCGCGGAGCAGCTACAGCGGCGCGATCCGTCATTCCCCTTGGCGATGTCCGCCGCGGAGCGCACGGCGTGGGCGGCGCGTGCGGGCAGCGACACGATGCTCACTATACCGGTTACGGGGACGCCCGAAGAACTCGGCCTCGCCCCGGGTACCACGCTACCGAAGTCGATCGCGATACGCGTGAAACCACAGTACGCGCGGATGATTCCGTCGGAAATTTTGCTGCTCGACGTCGTCCGCGCCAACCATTGGGAGCGCCCGCTCTGCTTCGCGATCACGGGCGGGGCAGAAACGATGTTGTGGCTCAAAGCGTACGGCCGTCCCGACGGGCTGTTCTGGCGTATCGTCCCGCAGCGGGAACCTCACGCCGATGACGCGTTACTGCGCGGCAATCTGCTGACACGCAGCCGCTACCGCGGCTACGCGGATTCCCACGTTCGGATTGACGAATTCTCAGAGCGGATTGGATCGCTGTACCACTCCGCGCTCCAACCGCTCCTCGCCGCGGATCAAGCCCGCGGCGACATAGGACGTTGTCGAGAAGACAGAAACGCACTCATGGCGGCGGTGCCGCCTGCGAGATTGGCAATGCCGGCTGACATGAGGAAGCGCATCGAGTCCGCGTGCGGCGCTGCGCGATGACTTGCGATTACGAGGCTCCGATTCTGTTTGTGAACGTGAAAGCATCGCGCTGCAGCTTAGGCGCTTCTCGTTAGGCGGCACGCCAAGGAATGCGACTTCGAAGCCCGCTCATCGTCGTGCTGGTCCTCGCCTGCGTGGTTTCTGGCATCGCCTTGACCCACATGAACAACCTCCCTGCGTTCATCCTCATAGGCCCTGGATATATGGTGCAGGCCTGGCTTTTCGAGCACCATCTAGCTCTCGGGGGGGTTGGCTACCAAGCAACGATGATCGGCGTTTCAGCTCTGGTATGGACGCTCATCATCTTCGCACTACTTGGAGCAGTGCGCTTCGTTGGACGCCTCGTTCGAGGCGAGCATGCTGCCTAACACCCGGCTGGAGCTGGCGCCCGTCGTAGTAGAATTGCATTTGTGAACTACACCGCCAGGCGGCGCAGGTCAGCCGCATCCGTTAGGCCGCAAGGAGGGTTATGCGATATCCTGCAGTCCTATCTGCCACGTTAGTCTTCGCAGCCTGCAGCAAGGCTTCAGTCACGCGCAGTGACTCTCAGCCGGTGAGTCCCGCTGTCGTACAGTTCCTACTTTCAGCAGCCGCTACTGACTTTCATACCCACCGCCCACCCGATCTTGGCCGCTTTCATGACGTGCGCATCGGGCACGTGAAGACTCCCACTGGAGAAGACCAGTACATGTTGTGTGGCCACTTTCTGCCAGCACAGGAAGGGGGCAACGCTGCGGGGACGCCGTTCGTGACGGTCAAGACGTCGGGTTACGAACAATATATTGGAGCTGGAGCGGAGGCGAGCTATTGTCAGCGCCCATCGGTGATATGGGACAAGGAGCGCGATTTGTCGACCTCGTTGCAGAGCCGGCTTGACTCTCTCGATAGGGTTGGAAGCTAAGCGCGACCAGTTCAATGAGCCGAGTCTGCGCGCTGTTTCACTTCTGTGTCGTCCCATGGTCTCTGGCGACGACCCTCGTCGGAGCCCAAACGGTGCAGAGGGCACCGATCGCTCCGGGGAGTGTGGGCGCGGAACGATTCTTCAAATCGGACGGCGTCACCCTTCGGTACCTGACCGCTGGCGCTGGCGCGCCGGTGATCCTGCTTCACGGTTGGTCCGCCAGCGCGGAAATGTGGCAGGGCCTGATGCAAAACCTCTCGCGCGATCATCAGGTGTTCGCCTTGGATTGCCGGGGACACGGACGGAGCGACAAGCCGCACGATCCAGCCCAGTACGGAATCGCCATGGTGAACGATGTGCTACAACTGATGGATACTGTTCGCGTCAAGCAGGCACACATCATCGGCTACTCGATGGGAGGATCGATTGTCTTGAAGATGTTGGAGACTCACCCCGAGCGCTTTCTGAGTGCTGTCATCGGCGGGTCCACCGGATTTCGGCCGGGACAGGATCTCTGGGACTCCACCCTGGTCAAGGATCTGGCCGGTGGGATGCCGCTCTCGGAGGCAATGATTGTCAACCGTCCTTCCGGTATGCCCGCGCCGTCGGAGGCACAACGTGACATGATGCGACAGATGGACGCGGCGCAGGATTCCCGTGCACTTGCCGCTCAACGGCAGGGCAATTCGGGTTTGTTTATCACGGACGAGCCGTTCAAGACCAATCGCGTGCCTGTCCTCATGATCTATGGCTCCCTGGATTCACCCGAGCGCTTCGTGGCTCTGAAGGCGATCTTCGCAAACGCGACCTTCGTCGAGGTGAGCGGAACCGGCCACGGCTCGACACCGGACAGCCCGGCCTTTGTGGCTGCGGTCCGTGACTTTCTCGCTCGGCACTGAGGTGAGGGCGCGCCTACATTAAGGAATGAATCTTTTTCAGCGCGCCGTAGCTTAGGCGCATCCCGTTAACCCGCAGAAGACACGCCACCCCCACCCCCCACCCCCCAACAACCGCACATCTGAGGTTGATATGAAGCGAGTCACTGGCATCGGCGGCATCTTTTTCAAGGCAAAGGATGCGCCTGCGCTGCAGGCTTGGTACAAGCGTCATCTCGCCATCGATGTCCAGGCGTGGGGCGGTGCCGCGTTCGACTGGGCCGACGCGGATGGCAGCCCACAGGCGGAACGACCGCCTGGTTAATTGCTCCGGAGCAAAGCGACCAGTTTGCTCCAAGCAAAGCCTCGTTTATGGTCAACTACCGCGTTGCAGACCTTCACGCTGTGGTCACGGCGCTCAAAGCGGAAGGCTGCAACGTCCTCGACAAGATCGATGACACTGAGTACGGCAAGTTTGGCTGGGTCATCGATCCTGAGGGAAACAAGGTCGAATTGTGGCAACCACCTGCCGGTCAATGAAACGCGCTTGCTACTCGCGCTTCGCGA
>DASZCG010000048.1:0-5873 GCA_035943355.1 Gemmatimonadales bacterium | reverse complement strand
AGCGCGCGCGCCTGGCGCAGTCGCTCACGGCGAGCCTCATCGGCTTCGCCGTCGGATCGTTCTTTTTGACTTTGGCCTACCACGACATGCTCTATGTACTGGCCGGGATGGCGGTGGGTCTGCACCAGGTCACGGTGAACGCCCTGTATGCGCGCCCGGCGACCACGCGCCAGCGTTACGGGTTGAGCGCACGAGGGAGGGCAGCTTGCGCCTAGCGTCGGTCTGCTACAACGCGCTGCGGATCACTGGAGTGACCACGGTCGCCCGGCGCGTGACGAACGGCGGACTCGTCCTGTGCTATCACAACATCGTCGGCCCGCGTAGCCCGGCAACCGCGAGCCAGCTCGGCCTGCACATGTCGCTGGCGAATTTCGCGCGACAGATGCGCTGGTTGCGCGAGCACTATGCCGTGGTGCCGCTCGACGAGCTCGTCCGCCGGCTGACGCGCGGGAAGTCGTTGCGCGGCGTGGCCGCCATAACCTTCGACGACGGTTACGCCGGGGTGTTCGAGCATGCCTGGCCCGTGCTGCGCCATCTGGGCCTTGCGGCAACCGTGTTCATCGTCGCGGATGCGCCCGGACGCGTGGATGGATTCTGGTGGGACGATCCGGACGTGCTGCGCGTGTACTCCCCGGACCGGGAGCAGCGTTGGCTCACCGACTTGCAAGGAGACCGGACGAAGATCGTCAACGCGGTCGCTCCGGGTCGCGCACCGTGGCCACCGCACGGGTGGTGCCAGCCCGCCAGCTGGGAAACGATCGCCACCGCGGTTACAGCGGCGAACGGCCTGCACATCGGCGTTCATTCCGCGACCCATCGATCGCTCCCCACGCTCTCGGAAGTGGACTTGAGCCGCGAGATCGTGGCCAGCCGCGACGTCATCGAGCGCTACACGGGCGTGACGCCGACGCTGTTTACCTACCCCTATGGGCATTGGAACGAGCGCGTGCGCCGGGCCGTGGTGACCGCAGGCTATCGCGGCGCGTTCACGCTCGCGGCCGACAAGCACAGCCTGAAGCGCGATCCCTGGACCGTCCCGCGGCTCAACATTCCGGCGTACATCGACGATGCGGCATTCGAAGCGTGGACGGCCGGACTCAATCTCCGCCGGCTGAGCGCATGACGCTGCCGCCTGCTCAGGCTGCACGCTGGCGCGGCGCACGCTTCGCTCACCTCATCGAGTCGGATGGCCCCGGCGGCGCGGAGCGCATGCTGGCCAGCGTGGCCGCGGAGTTGCAGTCCGCAGGGAGTTACAACGTCGTGATCGTACCCGCCGCCGGAGAGGGATGGATTGCGCGTGAGCTGAGAGGTACGGGTGTACAGGTCGAGCCGTTTCGTCTCGATCGACCGTTTTCTCCGCAATTCGCCAGTTGGCTCGCGGGCGTGTTCCGTAAGCACCGCATCATGCTGGCGCACAGTCACGAATTCTCGATGGCCGTATACGGAGCCTGGGCGGCGTGGCTCGCTGGACGGACCCCGCACCTGTTCACGATGCACGGCGGCCGCTATTACGCCGAGCGGCTGCGGCGTCGCGTCGCGCTGCGCGCGGCGTGCCTCTGCAGCAGCGCCGTGGTCAGCGTGTCGCGCAGTCTGGCTCGCTTCCTGGCGCACGATCTGTGGATCCGCCCGTCCCGTATCAGCACGATTCCCAACGGCGTGCGACCACCGGTTGCAACGCAATCATCGCTCCGCGCAGAGCTGGGCCTGGCGACTACCGATCAGCTCGTCGTCGCGGTGGGCAACCTGTATCCCGTCAAGGGCCACAGGTATCTGCTCGAAGCATTGGCCCTCCTCGCCCCACGGCATCCGGGACTGCATGTGGCGGTGGCGGGTCGCGGAGCGCTGGAGGAGCCGTTGCGCGCGCGCGCGCGCGACCTCCACGTCGCCGACCGCTTTCACCTGCTCGGTCTGCGATCGGATATCGCAAACGTGCTGGCTGGAGCAGACGCCTTTGTGCTGCCGTCGCTCTCCGAAGGCGTGCCGCTGGCGCTGCTCGAGGCAATGCTGGCCGGACGGCCGGTCATCGCGACGTCGGTCGGCGAGGTACCGATCGTGCTGGACGGCGGCCGAGCCGGCCTGCTCGTGCCCGCCCAAGATGCGCCGGCTCTCGCGACTGCGGTGGCTTCGCTGCTCAGCGATCCTGCATTAGCGCGCCGGATCTCCGCGGCGGCTCACGATCGAGCCACAGAGCGGTACACCCTGGACGCGATGATGGAAGGCTATCTCACCTTGTACGCCCGGGCGCTACGGAATCATGCGTACGATGCTCGGCCCGAGGGCGTTCGTGAGGACGAGCGGCAAGCGCTTCCACACGACCGGCCCCCAGGAGAACGCGCGCTCGTGCGGTGAGGGTGTGGCGGCCCGGCGCCCCGCGAGGGGTTGGTACCAATGCAACGGGACATCGCGCGATCCCCACTGCTGCTTGAATTGATGCGTGCCGCCGCCCGGCGTGCACCGCCCGAAATTGAACACGCGCAGGCCGTGATTCGCAGCGCGCTCGATGAACGCCCAGTAGAGCAGCATGTTGGCATAGCTGCGGCGGTATTCCTGAAGGGCCGAGACCAGCGACAGCTCCAGCTCCTGCGCCCAGTGGAAACCGAATCCGCCGGCCACCGGCCGCCCGCGGTCGTAGACACAGCCGATCCACACGTCTTTCGGAAACCGCTCGAGCAGCGCCTCGAAGAAGCGCCGCGCGAATGTGGGTGTACCGAGGGTTCGCATATGGCGCGAGAACACCCGGTAGAACCCGTCGAGGTGGTCGGGGCCGAAGGCGACGTCGAACCCCTCCTTCTCCGCGTGGCGCACCTTGCGCCGCACATTTGATGTCAAGCGCCCCCACACCGCTTCCGCGTTACCGGGCTCCAGGTCGAGTACGCAGGTGATCTTGCGGTGGGACACCGGCGAGTCGAGGGCGAGCGGTTCGCGGCTCCGGAGCTCGAGCAGATCGACGCGCCGCTCGCGCGCGATATCGACGGCGTATTGGACAAGCGCCTGTACCGCGGGCGTGTCGCCGAGCGGTCCGCCGTAGTTCACGAACGGCATGGAGACGAGGTAGTCCCCGAAGACAAAACTGCGAGCACGGACGAGCGGCAACACACCGGCCAGCGATCCGGCGGAGTCGTACGCCGCGAGGTACAGGCAGTCGTGCTTGAAAACGTCTGCGATGACGTCCTTCCAGCCCCAGCGGTGGAAATGCGCGAAGCCGGCCTGTGCTTGTGCGAACTCGTCCCAGGCGGCTTCAGTCCCTCTAAAGGTCTCGACGTGGAGCGTCATACGCCGGCAGCCGCAGCCTGGTGTAGCCGCCCGGGCCCCGGCCTCGACGCAAGCGTGGCGACGGTGTCGCGGGCGGCGGTAAAGCGAAACTCGCTCAACAGGCGCCCCAGCCGTGGCGCCGTGCGCCCCAGCCCGCCGTAATGCCGCAGGCGGGTATGCCACGCCACATCCAGGCGCGGCTGGGCGGGATCGAGCTCCCACGGATGGATATAGAAGGTGCCGGGTATGCCGCGCTGCTCGGATTGGCGCAACGCGGCCTGTACGATGCCGTACGGCAGCAGCCTGAAGTACGCGCCACCGGCGGCGGGCAGGCGCATGCCGCACCAGCGCAGCGTGGTGGGCGGAATCTCGACCAGCTCGCCGGCGGGACGCTCGAGCCAATGCGGATCGCGCACTCCCGATGGATAGCCGTAGCCGCCCGGCCGGCGCACCGGAAACAGGCTCGAATCGTAGCGATAGCCCTCTTCAATCAGCACATCGAGCGCCCATTCCCTGCCCGGGACAATCGAGAAGCTCGGTGCCCGAAAACCCCACACCGCCTCGCCGGTGATCGCTTCGAGCAGGTCCTTCGTGCGGCGAATCGACACCCGGAACTGGAAGGGTGTCTGTGTCGTGACCCGCGCGTGGTCCCAGCCGTGCGAGGCGATCTCGTGGCCGGCGCGGGCGATGGTGCGAATCAACTCTTCCTGCCGCGCGGCTACCCAGCCGAGCACGAAGAAGGTGGCCCGTGCTTGATGCTGGGCCAGCAGGTCGAGCAACTCGGCAACCGGATCGGTCAGTCGAGACTCGAAGTGCCCCCACTCAGACCGCGAGACTCGAGACTCGAACGCGTTGACCTGGAAGTATTCCTCCAGGTCAACCGTAAAGTGGTGCGCGATCATGTCCGCCGCAAGTTAGAACGCGCCGATATTGAACGGCCTGCTCTCCGCTCCCGTCAGTCCTGAGCTCGTGACCGTGAGCGTGTAACCATTGCCCAGCTGGTCGATGCTCAAATCCGGGAAGGTCGCGACGCCGTTGACGGCGTTTACGGTTTTCGTGCCACTCAACGTGCCCGGCATGGCCAGCCCACCGTTGTGCCCGATCGCGATCGTCACCGGCCCGTTGAAGCTCGTGGCGGGATCTCCCGCCGTGTCCAGCGCGGTGACCTGCACTGCCGGCTGGATCGCCATGAGGGGCAATGTCGTGCTCGGCTGCACCGTAAATGCGAGGTGTGTGGACGCGGGGCGCAGGACCAGCGCGCTCGCGAGCCAGCTGCCCGGCGCGTCGAAAAACCAGTTCCATTGCGGATGGACAGTCCCCGCCCCGACCTGAATCCCGTAATCGGGCTCGATCCACATCGCGGCGGATGTCTGCACGCCCAGGGACGTAAAGCCCGGCGGGATTTCCGCGCCGCGCCCGGTGGGCGACATGGTAACGGCATAGACGAGCGCGCCGCCGTCGGCTGGGAGCTCACCGGCATCAGCCACGGTGGGAGAGGACGATCCTGTTCCCGTGGCCGACTGGTGCGCGGCCAGTGCCGCTTCGGCGCTCACGCCACGAAAGGCGGCAATGGTCAGCCCACCGTCCTGAATCGGCGCTGCCAGATCCGCGTGCACTACGAGATTCTGATCCCCGTTCGGAAACGTCCCTTCCGGGAAGTTCTGCACGTTGGTCGCGACGTACGTCGCCATCGAGACGCCGCCCGCCGTGACGAAGTCAACCAGCGTGTAGGTATTCCCGACCGGCGTCTGCGCGGCGTCGCTCAAGTGGTCGTAGACCCGCGTGATGATGTTCGTAGAGCCGACCCAGTAGAACGTCACGACAATGGCGTCCCCGAGGTGGGGATTGGTCGGGCGAAAGTCCTGCCAGATCGTCGTCGTCTCGCCGAGTTTGCCCGTGGTTTGGTCGAGCGTGATGGGGCCACTCGCGGCGACGTCGAGCGCAAGTCCTCCGGGTCCGCGCTCCGCAGAGCGCGGACCCATGGTTTCTCCGCAACCGGCAGCAAGGAGCGCGACGGCCAAAAATCCGATGCGTTTCATTATTAGAACGCTCCCACGTTGAACGCGTTGCTCTCCGCCGTCCTCAACCCCGAGCCACTGACGACCAGCGTATAGCCATTGCCCGCCTGGTCGATACTCAGATCTGAGAACGTGGCGACGCCGTTCACGAAGCTCAGCGTCTTGGTGCCGGACAGCGTACCAGGCAGCACCAGGCCGCCGTTGTGTCCAATCGCGATGGTCACGGAGCCATTGAAAGTCGTGACCGTGTTGCCAAGATCGTCCACGGCCTCGACTCTCACCCCCGGCGTGATGGTCATGAGCGGCAAGGTCCTGCTCGGCTGGCCGGTGATGACGAGACGCGTCGCCTTGGGGTTCAAGGCGACCGAACTCGCGAGCCAATTGCCGGCCGGGCCCGAGAAGAACCAGGTCCACTGCGGGTTGACGGTGCCCCCGCTGGGGAACACCGCGGCCACCGCGTCCGACTTCATGAAGTTGTCACTCATTTCGGCGATGTCGGCGAACGGCGCGGCGGGATGCTCGAGGCCGACCAGTGTGCCGGACAGCGTCACGCTATAGGCCAACCCGCCCGCGGCGACTGAGACCGGGCCGGCGGCGGCCACC
>DASZCG010000047.1:0-7473 GCA_035943355.1 Gemmatimonadales bacterium | reverse complement strand
GGGGGGAAGCGCGCGCCACCGCGGATTGCGATCCTCGACTGGCGCGACGTGCCGACGCACAACGAGTTCGTGCTGTGGGTGGATTACTTCCGCGCGCGCGGGCTCGAAGCGGTGATCGTCGATCCGCGCGACACGGAGCTTGCGGGTGGGCGTCTCATCGCCGCCGGGGCCGCGGTAGACCTGATCTACAAACGCGTGCTCATCAGCGAACTCGTGGAGCGCTGTGGCCGCGACCATGCCGTCATCCGCGCGGTCGAATCGGGCGCCGTGTGCATGGTAAATCCATTCCGCTGTAAGCTGCTGCACAAGAAAGCGAGCCTGGCCGTGCTGGGTGACGAGCGCAACGCGGAGCTGTTCTCGGATGACGAGCGCCAGGCCATCGCGGCACACGTCCCCTGGACGCGGATGGTGGCCGAACGGACCACGCGCTACCGCAGCCGCACGGTCGACCTCATACCGTTCATCGCCGCCGAGCGCGAGCGTCTCGTGCTCAAGCCCAACGACGAGTACGGAGGGAAGGGGATCGTCCTCGGCTGGGAGGTAGACGATGCAACCTGGGAGCGGGCGCTGCAAACCGCATTGGCCGAGCCATTCGTCGTGCAGGAGCGGGTGCCGATCCCGAGCGAGTCGTTTCCGAGCTTCGTCGACGGCCATGTGGTCCTGGCCGATCGCATTCTGGACGTCAATCCATTCGCGTACCATGGCGCGTACGTGGACGGTTGCCTCTCGCGCCTGTCGTCCGCTGCGCTCGTCAACGTCACCGCCGGTGGTGGCTCGCAGGCACCGACCTTCCTTCTGGAGCCGCGATGAAGCGCCCCTCGCTCACCCTCGGTATCGAGGAAGAGTATCAGATCATCGACCCCACGACCCGCGAGTTGAAGTCGTATATCACGGAGCTCTTGAGCGGTGATTCGCTGGTGCTGACCCAGGTGAAGCCCGAGCTGCACCAGTCTATTGTCGAGGTCGGAACGAAAGTCTGCACGACGCCGGCGGAAGCGCGCGAGGAGCTCGTCCGGCTCCGTCGCGACATCTTCGGACTGGTCGCCAAGAACGGCTTGCGCATCGCCGCCGCGGGGACCCATCCGTTCTCCTCGTGGATCGATCAACAGATTACGCCGCTCGAACGCTACCTGGGCGTGCGGGAGGACATGGGCGAGCTGGCACAGCGCCTGCTGATCTTCGGCACGCACGTGCACATCGGCATCGAGGACCGCGAATTCCTGATCGACGCGCTCAACGTGTCGCGCTACTTCCTGCCGCACCTCATGTGCTTGTCCACCAGCTCGCCGTTTTGGCTGGGACGCAAGACCGGACTCAAATCGTATCGCAGCGTCGTGTGGCGCGGCTTTCCGCGGACGGGGGTGCCCCGCCCGCTGCGCGGCTGGAGCGAATACACTGAGTTGCTCGACCTGCTCACCACGACCGGCTGCATCCCGAACGGATCCAAGATCTGGTGGGACGTGCGTCCCAACTGGAACTATCCGACGCTCGAGTTCCGCGTGTGCGACGTCTGCACGCGCGTGGATGAGGCGGTGTGCATCGCCGCGATCCTGCAGGCGATCGTGGCGAAGATCTGGAGGCTGCGCCGGGACAACATGACGTTCCGCGTGTACCCGTCCGATCTCATCGAGGAGAACAAATGGCGCGCCGTGCGGTACGGATTCGACGGGCGGCTCGTCGACTTCGGCAAAGGGGTTGAGCTGCCGGCCCGCGAGCTGGTGCGCGAGCTGCTGGTGTGGTTCATCGACGACGTCCTGGACGAGCTGGGCAGCCGGAAGGAAGTCGAGTACGCGTTCCGCATCCTGGACGAAGGCTCGAGTGCCGATCGTCAGCTCGCCACATTCGCCCGCACAGGAGATTTCAAGGCCGTGGTAGATCAGGTCATCGCCGAGACGGCGGAAGGTCTGTAATTGGCCGCCCCCGCCGCCCCCGCCGCCCCCGCCGCCCCAGTCATCGGCATCACGACGCAGACGCTGGAAGCCATCCCCGACCAGCTGCCGCGCTGCTGGATCATGAGTCAGCGCTACGTCCAGGTGCTCACCGCCGCGGGCGCCATCCCGTGGGTCATTCCGCTGCTGGAAGGCAACGAGCCGGCGCTGCGCGGCATCTACGAGCGGCTCGACGGTCTGTTCCTGCCGGGCGGCGTGGACGTCGATCCGGCCGCGTACGGTGAGCCGCGCACCACGCTGTGCGGTCGTACCGACCGGGCACGGGATTGGACCGAGCTGCTGCTCTCGCGTTGGGCGCTCGCCGATCGCAAGCCCGTGCTCGCCGTATGTCGGGGCGCGCAGCTGATCAACGTGGCGGTGGGTGGCTCGCTGTACCAGGACGTAGCGGCCCAACACCCGGATGCGATCAAGCACGATCATTTTCCCGTGGGCGGCCGGCGACGCGACGCGCTGGCCCACGAAGTGCACCTCACTGCGGGATCGCGCCTGCAGCGGCTGCTCGGCACCGAGTCGCTCGCGGTGAACAGCATGCACCATCAGGGTATCGCGCGATTGGCTCCCGGACTCGTGCCGGTCGCCACCTCGCCCGACGGCTTGATCGAGGGGGTCGAAGCTGCCAACGAGCAGTTTCTGATCGGCGTGCAGTGGCACCCGGAGGATCTGGTCGACGTCGATGCGCGGATGGGGAGGCTGTTCGAGGCCTTTATCACTGCGGCGCAACACTCATGACACGCTGTGGCACCGTTGTGCTCGCGGGCCGTCCCAACGTGGGCAAGTCCACCCTGCTGAATGCGCTCGTCGGCGAGCACCTCGCGATCGTCTCTGCCAAACCGCAGTCGACGCGGCTACCTGTCGTCGGCCTGCTCACGCGAGACGATACGCAGTACATCTTCACGGATTCACCCGGTCTGCTCGAGCCGGAGTATCAGCTGCACGAGGTGATGCGGGCGGCCGCGCTGCGCGCGATCGATGATGCGGAGGTCATCGCGTACCTCCATCCGCTCAGCGAATACCCCGCGCCACCGCTCGCGAGCGTGGCGGGGCTCGCGCGGACGCCGCGCGCCCCGATCGTGACGGTGTACACAAAGGCGGATCTCGCAGCGCCGCATCCCGAAACGCTGGCGGTATCCGGCACGACCGGAGCGGGGCTCGACACGATGCTCGCAGCGCTGCGGGAACGGCTCCCGGAAGGTCCGTTCCATTACAATCCTGATGAGCTGGCCACGCAGCCGATGCGGTTCTTTGCGGCCGAATTCATTCGGGAAGCGGCGTTCGAGCAGCTGCATGAAGAGCTGCCCTATAGCGTAGCATGTGAAATCGATGAGTTTCGGGAGGGCGCCGAGCCGGTATATATTCGGGCCGTACTATACGTCGAGCGCGAGAGCCAAAAAGGCATCGTCGTCGGTGAGCGCGGTCGCACCATCAAGTCGCTCGGCGCAGCAGCGCGCGCCAAGATCGAAGCGCTGCTGGGGCAGCGTGTGTTTCTGGATCTGCACGTGAAAGTGCTTCCCAAATGGCGGCGCGACGAACCTTCCCTCAAGCGGCTGGGGTACGCCAAGTCATGAGCCTGGCACCGGACCTGCTCGAAATCCTCGTCTGCCCCAAGTGCAAGGGGCCGCTCGAGCATCGCACGACACCCGCCGAGTCACTCGTGTGTCATACCTGCCGGCTGATGTACGCGGTGGAAGACGACATTCCCATCATGCTGATCGATGAGGCGAAATCCTTCTGACGGACGGACGGGCAGACGGGCGGGCGGGCGGAAGCTCGCCCTCATCGTTTTACTGACCGCCAGCCCGGCCGCCCTCCTGCCCGCCCAGGATCAGCCGCTCAACGCGGCCGCGCTCTTTCTGGTCTTTCCAGTCGGCGCCCAGGCGGTGGGTATGGGGCAGACGGCGACCGCCGTTTCGGGACGTGGTGAGGCGGCGTTCTGGAACCCCGCTGGTCTCGCGACACTTTCGGACGACGAGTTCGCGCTGCACAGCGCCACACTCGTCGCGGGGAAGAGTCACGTCCTCGGCGCCTATTTCCCCTCGCGCGGCATTGGCGTGCTGGGCGGCGCGGTCTACCTGGTCGACTACGGCGACTTCCCTCGCACGGACAACGACGGCAACACCATCGCGCGCCTCGCAGCGCGCAACTTTGAATTCATGGCGTCGTACGCGACGAACCTGGCGGGCTCGTTCGCCTTCGGCGTGAGCTACAAGCTCGTGCAGTTCCGCGTCGACTGCAGCGGCGATTGCCGCAATCTGGCATCCGGCACCGGCACGACGCACGCCATCGACCTGGGCGGCCAATTTCGTGTCGGGCCGGGTGGCCCGTTGCGGATCGGCGTCGCGTTGCGCAACCTCGGCTTCCGACTGCAGGTGGAAAACGAGGCGCAAGCCGATCCACTGCCCACCCGCCTCGCGGTCGGCGCGCTGTACGACGTTCATTTCCGCCCCGCCCAAGGTGCCACGCTCGATCAAGCGTTCGATCTGAAGCTCGCGGCGGACGTCGACAGTCCGTGGAGACAAGGGGGGCAATCGGAAACGCGGCTGGGATTCGACGTCGGGTACCAGAAGCTGGTGCGCGTGCGCGCGGGGTACGCCTTCGTGCAGGACGGGCTCAGCGGACCCAGCGTGGGGCTCGGCATCGAGAGCGGCTCGCTCGGCGTGGATCTGGCGCGCGCCTTCCTCACAGGGTCGGACCTGCAGGCCGACAGCCCGACGTTCTTTTCGTTTCGAGTGACATTCTAATGAAGGGCCGCGCGGCACGCGTTGCTGGCGCCGCGCTGCTGATTGCGGTGCAGCTGCCGGCGCAGCGCCGGGACAGCAGCGCCATGGCGCCGGACAGCGTCCCGTCCGCCAGCATCTGGGTCCGCCCGCTCGCGTCGCTGCTTGTTCCCGGAACCGGGCAGCTGATGGCGCATCAGGATCGCGGCGCCGTGTACCTCGCGGCCGAGATCTATCTCGTCTCGCGCTTCGTGCAGCTCGACCATGAGGCGACCCGAGAGGCTACGCGCTTCCAGGCGCTCGCCTTCAACGTCGCGCGTGCGCCCTACATGCCGGAGAAGAAGGACACGGTGTTCGAGTATTACGAGCAGATGGAGCGGTTTCCGGAGAGCGGTCTCTACGACGGCGATCCGGGACCGGCGTTCGCTCCGGAGACCGATCCGCGGACCTACAACGGTTCGGTATGGCTGCTCGCGCGCCGCACCTTCTGGACGGATCCCAATGTCCCGCCCGACCCGACGTCCCAGCCCTATATCAACGCACTGACCTTCTACTGGGATCACGCTATCGGCCCCGGATACCAGTGGAGCTGGCGCGATCACTCCCTTGAGCATGGAGAGTATCGCGAAGCGATTCGCCGGAGCGACAACGCATATCGCAATGCGCAGAACCAAATAGGCCTGCTCCTTGCCAATCACGTGTTGAGCGCGGTCGACGCGCTGATTTCCGCCCGCTTGGCGGCTGCCGCCGGCCGGCCGGCCGAGCTGCACAGCACGGTCGGTCTGGGGCGCGCGCGGGTGTTGATCACGTTCTCATTCTAGGACGCCTATGAGCTGGCTTACACAACCCGAGGCCTGGGTCGGTCTGCTCACGTTGACGGTGCTCGAGATCGTGCTCGGCATCGACAACATCATTTTCATCTCGATCCTCGCGGGAAAGCTGCCCAAAGAGCAGCAGGGCAGGGCGCGGCGGATCGGACTGGTGGGCGCGATGGTGACGCGTATCGCGCTGCTGGCCGCGCTGGCATGGATCATTCGGCTGACCACGCCGCTGTTTCAGGTGCTGGGACGCGCCATCTCCGGCCGGGACCTGATTCTCATCGCGGGTGGCTTGTTCTTGCTCGCCAAGAGCACGCGCGAAATCCACGAGGGACTCGAGGGCGAGGAGGACCGCTCCGGCAAGAAGGTGCGCGCGTCGCTGGCGGGCGTGGTCGGACAGATCATGCTGCTCGACATCATCTTTTCGCTCGACTCGGTCATCACCGCGGTGGGAATGGCGCGCCATCTGCCTGTGATGATTGCGGCGGTGGTGCTCGCCGTCGCGGTGATGATGGTGGCGGCCGCGCCGATCAGTGATTTCGTGCACCGGCATCCCACCATCAAGATGCTGGCGCTGAGTTTCCTGCTGCTCATCGGCGTCTCGCTGATCGCCGATGGATTGGGACAGCACATTGCAAAGGGCTACATCTACTTCGCGATGGGATTCTCGGTCTTCGTCGAGATGCTCAACATCCGCCTGCGCTCGCGCACCTTGCCGGTGAGAATCCGCGACGCGTATCAAGGTTCAATTGACACGAGAGGCGACGGGGTCTAAGTTTAGGCGGTTTCTACCCTTACGAGAGGAGTAAGGTGCGGTCGCGCCAAGCCATTCTTTTCTTTTCGCCGGCTGGACGGTCCGTACCTGACTTCGTGACCGCATGGGTCAACGGGAGAGGGGTTCCCGTGATCACTATTCCCCATGCGGCGGCGGTGGAAGAGCGGGTGCTACGCTCTCTTCCCACGCTGGTGGTGGTGGACGCCGATAGTGCCGGAGAAGAGGGGATGGAGCTCTGCTCCCGGCTCAAAGGCGATGCCTACACGGCCATCGTTCCGCTCGCTGTTGTGATCAATCGTCACACGACCGATGCGGTGCGGCGCTGGTTTGCCGCCGGCGCCGATGAAGTGATCACGCCCCTGTTCGAGCCGGGAGAGCAGGCCGGCCGGCTCGACGCCTTGGTGACCCGCGCGGAGCGGGATGTCGCGGTAAACCCCTCGACTCGACTCCCGGGCACGACCGAGATCGAACGCGAAGTACGCCGGCGCATGGAGCGAGGCGAGCTGTTTGCCGTCTGCTACGCCGATCTCGATCACTTCAAGGAGTACAACGATCGCTACAGCTACTACGACGGCGATCGGGTCATCTACCTGCTCTCCCGCATTTTGCACGACGTGGTGCGGGGGATGGTGGGGCAGGAGGGCTTCGTTGGGCACATCGGCGGCGATGATTTTATAGTAGTCATCCCAATCGAGAGCATTGGGGCGGTGTGTGCCGAGGTGCTCGAGGTGTTCGACACGCTCGTGCCCTATCAGTACAACGAGCAGGACCGGCGTGCGGGCTATTACTTCGGCAAGGATCGGCGCGGGCAGCTGCATCGCGTGCCGCTCATGACGCTGTCGATTGGCGTCGTCACCAACAAACATCGCCGCTTTGCGCACCCGGCCCAGGTGAGCGAGCTGGCGACTGAAATGAAGAGCTACGCGAAGACGCAGGCGGGTTCGGTGTTTGTGGTCGATCGCCGCCACGATCGGGAAGGGAACGACGAGGAAAGCGGAGACAACGAGGCGTAGCGCGTGAACGTCAACTGTCCATCGTGCCAAACGATCTATCGTGTGGACCCGTCCAGGGTCCCCGCGGGTGGTATTCGCGCGCGTTGCAGCGTGTGCAACAATGTCTTCGCCGTCAGCCTGGATGGAGCGCCCTCGCGGCCTGCGATGTCGCCGCCATCCCCGCCACCCCCGCGGGCTCCGCCACCGGCGCCACCACCTCGAGCC
>DASZCG010000046.1:0-4307 GCA_035943355.1 Gemmatimonadales bacterium | reverse complement strand
GAGCGCCCGCGCATCTGATCCACCAGCACGTCGGCCGGCTCGAGCATCCTGGCGACGCGCGCGTGCCGCTTCTTCCACTTGGCGAGCCCCGCGAGCGCTTCCTTCTTGTCCTTGCCCCGGCTGACCTCGATCAACGGATACTTCTCTGCCCGCGCCTGCGCCTTCGACGGCTGCACCCGGGGCGGCTCGCCGGGCTGCTTGCGATAGTGCGGCGGCCAGGGCGCGTCGCCCTGCCCTTCCCGCTCTTGTCGTTCCGATAGCTCGAGCAACTTCTCGAGTGACCCGGCGTGCTCGTTGATGCGCGCGTGCCGGTCGCCCACCGCCGCGAATCGTTGCGGCATGGTGCCCAGCGTGAAATCGGCGGGATCTGCGGCGTCGACCTCATCCCAATCGAGCGGCGCGGACACGCGAGCGTCGGGAGTCGGCCGTACCGAATACGCCGCCGCCACGGTGCGGTCCTTGGCGTTCTGATTGTAGTCCACGAACACACCGTGCCGCTCTTCCTTCCACCACCTGCTGGTCGCCAAGGTGGGAGCGCGCCGCTCGACTTCGCGCGCGAGCGCCAGGGCCGAGCGGCGCACTTCGTCAAAGGTCCAGCGGCGCTCGATTCGCACGTAGACGTGCATCCCACGCGAGCCCGAGGTTTTGGGCCAGCCTACGAGCCCGAGGTCTTGGAGCACCGTGCGCACCACGTGCGCAACCTTCCGGACCTGCGGCCACGTGATCCCCGGCACGGGATCCAGGTCCACGCGCAGCTCATCAGGGTGATCGAGGTCCTCGGCGCGCACCGGATGCGGATGCAGCTCGAGACACGCGAGGTTGGCGAGCCAGGCCAGTGACGCGGCGTCCCGTGGCACCACTTCGTCGGCGGTGCGGCCGGACGGGAATCGCAGGGTGACGGCTTCGATCCACGGCGGCCGCGATTCCGGCGCACGCTTCTGATAAAAGGAGCCGCCCACGATGCCGTTCGGAAAGCGCACCAGCATGTTGGGCCGTCCGCCGGCGCCGCGCAGCGCGCCATCGGCGACCGCCAGGTAATAGTTGACCAGATCGAGCTTCGTGTACTTCGGCTTGGGGAACAGAATCTTGTCGGGGTTCGAGATGGTGACGTCGTGCCCCGCGATCGTGCGCGTGAGGGGTGCCGGTGGCGATGCGCGTGAAGCCATTTTCACAAACCTGCGGTAGGTGCTGCATCGAAGAATTCCACTGCACCTGTCTCGAGACAGTACTCCGCCCCGACGACCAGCAGGCCATCGCGTTCGATGCGTTGCTCGAGCAGAGTCGAGCCGTGCTGCAGCTGCTGAACGGACGCTCGCACATTCGCGCGAACTGCCGCGTCGAGGACATCAGCCTCGGATTTCTCCGCTGTCGCGAGCAACGGCTCGACGGCCGGGCGGATCCGGTCTACGATCGCGCGCAAATTGGGCGAGACATGATTCCCGGGCTGGCGTAGTGCCTCGAGTGTTGCAGTCACGGCGCCGCATTGCGTGTGCCCCAGCACCACAGCGAGGCGAATACTGAACAGCTCGGCGGCGAATTCGACGCTGCCCACTTGCGACGGGGCGACAATATTGCCCGCCACGCGGATGACGAACAGATCGCCAAAGCCTTGACCAAATACCAGCTCGGCCGGAACGCGCGCGTCGGAGCAGCCGAGCACGATCGCGAACGGCTTCTGGCTGGCGCTGGGACGCGCCGGAGGTCCCTGGTGGCTCTCGACAAAACGGCGGTTGCCCTCGCGCAATCGGGCGAGCGCGTCATTCGCGGGGATCACGCTGGCAAGACTACGCTATTGGCGGTGGAATTCCAAGAAGACCGGCACGTCGAGTTGGAGAGGAAGGTAACGAAGGGTTGCGGTCTCAGGGCGCTGATTGCGCGCGCTTCACCGCGAGACGCAGCGGCGTGAAGTCGCGGATTTGAATCATGAGCGCGGTCATGCCGCCGTCACTTCCCTTGGCGTGCATCTCTCCGCGCTCCACGAATGCCACCTGACCCGGCCGGATGGCGTGCCGCATCCCGTCGCCGCCTTCGATCCATCCCGACCCCTCCATCGGCGCGAACAGCTGGCCGAATTCCGCCGGGTGCGGCCCGATGACGCCGCCGCGCTCGAAATGCACCAGAAACGCGTGCGACTCCCCGGTGCCCTCGCCGAGCTCCGCCACCTGCGCCGCGCGGCTCTGAAACATCGGGACCGGCTGACCCACTCTGGGATCGAAGTCATAGATGCGCATCAGGGCTGAAACCGAGCCTCACCAGCGGGCACGAGACGGCACGGTGCTCCACGGTCGCAGATCATGCGGCTCACCTGGACCCCGTATCCGACGCCGCTCTGCAGCTCCGCCGGGCCGTTCAGCGGGCTCGAATTCATGGGCGTCCGGCCATAGCGTACGCCCGACGAGATGGGATTCTCGGCCGCCGAATTCCTGGAGTACACCGTCCACACCACGCCGCCGCCCGATTCCACGAACACGGTGAGCATTGCCATCCCGCAGGCAGGCTCCCACGTGAAGAACGGCGCCTGGCTGCTCGCGGCGTGGATACTGACCGCATTGCCGGGACAGACCGTGACCACCGGCTCGGTCGGTGGCGCCTGGCACGAGAACGTGTTATCGGCGAGGAGCGCGAGAGCCGCCGCGATTAGCCGCATTCCTTATTGTCGTATAGCGTTGACGCCGAGGGAAGGACGAGTGCCCCAAAGGTCATATCGCATATGGAGCGGCCCATGAAGAAGGCCATCGGTGACAACATGATTCCCAAGGAGTGGGGCTTTGAACGAGGCCTGGAGCTCGTCAAGAAGGCCGGCTACGACGGGATCGAGCTGTGGCTGGGGGATGTCCCCTGGTTCCAGATGGCCACCTCCGATAGCGACGTGCGAGAGCTACGACGGAAGGTGGAGAATGCCGGTCTCGTCGTCTCCAACGTCTCCACCGGGTTGCACTGGGCGACTCCTCTCTCGGCCCGCGATCCCGCGGCCCGCGCTCAGGCCGCCCGCATCGTGGAGCGCCAGATCGAAACCGCGGTGCTGCTCGGCACCGATGCTGTCCTCGTGGTCGCCGGGCTCGTGACCGAGGAAGTCCCCTACAACGAGGTGTACCAGCGCTGCCTCGAGGCGCTGAAGCTGCTGGGTGACAAGGCGGCGCGCGCCGCGGTGAAGGTCGGATGCGAGAACTGCAACTCGGAGCAGCGGTTTCTCATCAGCCCGCGGGAGTTCTCGCAATTCCTCAACGACGTCGGGAGCCCGGCCGTCGGGATCCACCTGGATGTGGGCAACATTCACGACACCGGCTTCGCCGAGCAGTGGATCGAGATTCACGGGCCACGGATCACGCGCATTCATCTGAAGGACGTGCTGAAGCACCGGGGCCGCTGCGGCGATCAAAGCGTGTATACCAATCTCTTTCTGGGTGACAACAACTGGCCCGGCATCCGCGCCGCGCTGACAAAGGTCCGGTACGACGGTTGGTTGATCGCGGAAATGGAAGCGCGTTATCGCTACGCGCCCGATCAGCAGTTCTACGACACAGCGCAGGCCATGGACCGGTTCATTTCGGGAAGGCTCTGAGATGCTTCGGCGGGAGTTCCTCGGCTTTGCTACCGGCATCGTTACGATGCCGGCCCTGATCGATTTCCCACCGAGGCGTCGCACAGTAGTGCTCGATTTGCAGGAGCACTGTTGCCTGCGAGAATCCGTCGCGGGTTACAACGCCGTGCTGGCCGACCTCAGCCTTGCAACGCGACGGTCCGTGGTGATCGTACCTGCCGCCGGCCGCATTCCCGAAGCAGCACTACAGCGGATCGTCACTTCCGTGCAAGCGGGCGCTGTCGTGATTCTCGAATCGGGCGCCGCGTTTGCGAGCCGACAGGATCTCCGTGCTCACGGCGATGCCTTGCGCGCACTCGAGGTGCGCGTCAGCGCTCCTGTTCACCTGTGGCCCAGAGGCACACCATACGTGGACTACCAGTGGCCCCGCGCTGCAAAGCTGCGCGATTTTAGTCGGGTGATCCCTCTCGCAGATCACGCAGGCGAAGCCATCGGTTGGATCGATGGTGTGCCAGTCGCATTGAGACGCCAGGTCAGCCGAGGCACATTCATTTTTCTCGGCTCGCCGCTGGGGCCGGCGCTCTGGGCCGGCGATGCCGACGCAAAGCGCTGGCTGCTGGACGTCGTCCGCAGCTAGCGTCCTGCGTGCCCGGCGTCAGTGGCAGCTACCGCTTCCGGAATCCGTCGCGGTCTGGCCTGCCACCGGGACGAACTGCCACGAGTAGGAGCCGTCGCCCAGAGTGAGCTGCAGGACCCCGTACACGCC
>DASZCG010000045.1:0-5858 GCA_035943355.1 Gemmatimonadales bacterium | reverse complement strand
ATACGATTCAACTCACGGTCACGACACCCGACGGCCGCAGTGCCTCAACATCCGAGCCAATCCTAGTCCAGACGCGTGATGTGGCGATTACCAGATTCTCGGCACCGAACGCAGCGAGCGCGGGACAGACGCGACAGCTCTCGGTCGGGCTCAACAGCAGGCGTTATGCCGAGACGGTCCAGGTTCAGTTACTCAAGAGTGGGCCCGGTGGCGATCAGCTGGTCGGGTTTCTGACGCAATCGGTCCCGGTGCGCCAGTCCAACCGGACGACGGATTTCAATTTCAGCTACACGTTCACGGCCGCCGACGCGCAGCTCGGGAAGGTGACATTCAGAGCCGTGGCCGTGCTTGGCGCGCGCGACGCACTGCCGGCCGACAATGAGGCGGTCGCTCCACCCACCAAGGTTAACCGCTGATGCGGCGCGTCCTCAGTCTCTCGATTCTCCTTTCCCTGGTGGGTGGCGCGCAGGGCGTGGGAGCGACGCGTTTGGCGCAGACCTGTAGCGAAGGAGTCTTCTTGGCGTCGGCGGCCGTGGTGGCTGGGTCGACGATCTACGATATCGCGAGCGCGTCCGCGTCAGCGCGACGCTACAACCGGGCGCACCTCGCGATCGCGCCGCTGGTGAACCCGCGCAACCGCTCGTACGGGATCTCCGCGTCGTGGTCGTTTGGCCGGTCGTCGCACCTGGCCACCCGCGCTGTTGCCGTTCCCGCCCGAAGGTGGCCGGTTCGCTCGGTTGGCGCTCCGGCCACCAAGTCTCCGTCAACGGCGTTCGTCTTATCGTTCGCGTCAACTGCCGCACCGATGCTCACCGGTTATGCGATGGGCGTTGGGGGCACCGATGCCGGGTGGGGCGTGTTTCTCGGTGGCTTGGTCATCGGTCCCAGCGTGGGCCATTTCTACGTGGGAGAGGTCGGCCGAGGGCTCGCAACGGTCGCGCTCCGCGGGGCTGGGACTGTGATCGGACTATACGCGATTGCTCCTTGCTTTGACGACTCCTAGCTCCCCCTGATCCCCTCTCCAGTTATGGAGAGGGGGGTCGTCCTTTGCAAAGACGTTCTAGATATGCCCGTGGGTTGGCTGTCCGGGTTGGTCCGAGCCAAGCGCTCGATGCGCTTGCCGGTCGTGCTCACGAAGCAGGAAGTGCGGCGAGTGTTGACGCAACTCAAGGGTCGCGATCCGGTGGCGTTGGTGGCGGGGATGCTGTGGAAGTGAGCTCGACAAAGTTGCGGGACCGCAAGCCCCACCAGAACGATCGAGGCTGCTCCCAATGTTGAGGACTTGCGCGGCCAATACAGCGCGATCAAGAACCCAACGGGCAGCACAAAGCCAATCAATTGTAGGAAGATGGACATCCAGGGAAACACCAGCCGCGCGGCCACAAAGCATACGAGCGACGCGACGAGCGCGAGCCGCGCCGCCTGGCGGTTCTGGAGTAGGATCGCGACACCGGCGCCGAGGAGGAGCAGACTCGCGGCGACGCCGAGCACGATCGCAAGCACGTACGTGCCGGCGTGTTGGGACGCGGCGCCCCATTCGTTCATGGCGCCCAGGATGCCATATGCGCCGAGCAACACGGTGAGGATTGCAGCGAGCTTCATAACGACCTCGACTGTTCGAGTAGCTTCAGCGCGCAGCGCCGGTGCGCTACGCGCGACATCCCAGAGGACGCGCACCCAGAATCGGAGGGCTCGCACGTCGCCGTCCCGGCACTGATCGCGAAAGACCAACACCATTTCTTGTCCATATTCGGCGCGAAATGCCGGCGGGTACGCGCGCAGCAGCAGACGGTAGATGCGCTCGGCGTTCATGCGGGCCTCTCGCCGATCAGTTTCTTGCGCCGCGCCGCGCGGACGATCGCGTCGAGCCGGCGTGCCTCCGCGCGTGCAACGGCCAGGCCGAGTGGCGTCAGTCGATAGTAGCGGCGCCGCTCGTCCCCCCGCTCAGGGTCTGCCCTCTTGCCGGATTCCTCCACCAGCCTCGCCTGGAGCAGTCGCCTCAGCGCCCCATAGAGCGTTCCGGGCCCAAGGCGCACAGCTCCGTCGGACCGCTGCGCCACGTTTTTCATGATGGCGTATCCGTGCAGATCGCCGTCGGCAAGCGCGAGCAGGATGTGGAACGTCGCGGCTGGCACCGGCAGGAAGGACTCCGGGGAGGCCTGCTTCTGAAGAGTACGGGACACGGTCGCCTCGCGATATATCGATGATCGATATAGTACACCGGATACGTGTAGGTGCGCCAGCCCCCCAAAAGGGGTGGGGACGGCATGAAGCTGTCGGCGCCCGTCCTCAACGGCTCCCGGTGCCGTCCTAGACGCCGGTGTGATAGGTTTTCCCTTGTGATCATTTCAGCTCGGCGCCGCAGTCTAAGCGCCATTCGTTAGGCGGCGCTCACCTGGATGAACCCGTGAAGACGAGTGCCAGGGTGACGGTCCACTTTCAGTCGGCGACGCCCCAGTTCACGGTGCCCGACGTCGTCCAGACGGCCGAGTACTATCGGGACGTCTTGGGCTTTGAGATTGTCGGGTACTGGGACGGAGCGCAGGTCACGCTGGAAAAGCGCCCTGCGCCGGTCTTCGGGATCGTACGGCGCGACGAGGTGCAGATTTTCTTTAGTCGCGCTCGGGGCGGCGAAGTTCGCACCGGCCGCGCCGAGGGCGCCTGCGATGCGTATATCCAAGTCACGGCGGTGGATGCGCTAGCCGAGGAGCTGGCAGGGCGTCGTGCACAGATCCTAGACGGTCCCGAGGACCGGATCTACAAGCAGCGTGAGCTTGTGGTCACAGATTGCAATGGTCTGGTGCTGGTGTTTGCCGAAGATACCAGTGGGCGCGTCGCCTAACAGGCCTTGAGGCTGGTAGGCGCGCATCGAACCTTCAATCCCATTCCTCCACCGAAAATGCCAAAAGCCCATTTCCTTTCGATTCTCGTTGCGGCGGCGGGCGCTTCTGTCGGGGCACGCCCTCACGCGGCGTCCGCTCCCATACCTACCACCGTCGATTCGTCCTGCGTCGCCGCCCTCGATTCCCTCAGAGTGGTGTTTCAGCGCGACTACCCTGGCTATCGCGACAAGGTCACGGGGCACCAGGCGGCCCTCGCGGCCTTGACCGACAGCGTCCGCGCCGTCGCGCGGACCTCGGACAAACACGAGGTGTGCATCCCCGCGCTGAAGCGCTGGGCGCGATTCTTCCGGGACGGGCATGTCGCGGGTCCCTGGCAGGCAGGTCCACCGGCTCCACCGCCGGCCCCCAGTGCATCTGCCGCTGCACCAACGGGGCCTCCGGCGGACGATCCCGCTCGTCCATCGCTCCGCGCGCTCGACGACAGCACGGTGCTGGTGCGGTTGCCCACCTTCGAAGGAGAATACAAGCCGGCGATCGACAGCTTCTTCGGGGCCAACTCGGCTCGGCTGCGTACCACGCCCTACTTGATCGTCGACGTTCGGGGCAACGGCGGCGGGTACACAGGATCCTATGATAGTCTCACCCCGCTGCTCTACACCAACCCCGTGCACTCTGAGGGTGCCGATGTCTGGGCCTCCGCGCGGAACATCGCCTACTACCGTTCGCTCGCCGACACGAATTTCCTTTCCCCGAAGGATCAGGAGCAGATGCGCGTGGTCCTCGCGCGTATGGAAAGCCACGTCGATCAGTTCGTGGAGAAGGCGAGCGACTCGGTCATGCGACGCGATACGGTCTATCCGCTGCCGCGAGCGGTCGCGGTCCTGGTTGACTCGGTCTGTGCGAGCAGCTGTGAAGATTTTCTCCTCGAGGCCCGCCAGAGCGCCAAGGTGACGGTGCTCGGGGTCACCAATACGGCCGGGGTCCACGACTACGGCGAGATCCATGGGGTATGGCTGCCGGGGTGGCGCCGAGTGTCCTTGCCGACGACCCGAACCCGCGGACCGCGGATCGACAATGTCGGTCTCGCGCCGGGCGTCCGGATCCCACGGACGGAGCCTGATGCGGTGGAGTTTGCGCGCCGGTACCTTAGGCGGCCGCGTCCATGAGTGACCCCGAGCCTCGGTGATGGGGTATTCTTGTGAGACGCCGCGTCGAGTGTCGGCACCGCTACTATGGCCGGAGGTCACACAATGCCCCCCAAGAGCTTGAGCCGTGCGCTCGGATGCTTCGCCGTTTCGGTTGTGCTTCTTCAACTTGTCGGTTGCCACGGTACGACGGAGCCGACCGTTGGGAACGGCGTAACCGTCAGGATCCAGACCGATCAGCGCCGTTACAGTTTTTCGACTGACCAAGGTGTCCATGTTACCATGGTCAACACCGGCTCCCAGCCCGTCTACACGGAGCTACCGAGCTTCTTCGTCTCTCTTGAGAGGATGCAGGACGGGCGGTGGCAGAGTGCCGGCGTCTGGTATGCGATCGTGGCGGTTGCGCCGCGGGTAGTCCCGTTCGCTACCGGCGACAGTCTGCCGGCTCGCGTCTCAATGCTCAGCTCCGTCCTGCGACACAACGGGACCTATCGTTTTGTTTACCAACTTTACGAAGACTCGCGGCTATCTCAGCCGTTACCGCCGAATCTCCTGCGGTCGAACACGTTTGAGGTCGTTGACTAACGCCGCGGCCGCCTGACACGCGCTTGAAGCCGGCGGCGCCCGTCCCCTCCTCTGAGCCTCCTACTGGGCCGTCACCACAACATTACGGAAGTGCCCGATCGTCCCCGGCCCGATCCACAGCGCCACTCCCCCGCGCGCGGTGGCACCGGACTTCACGTCATTGACGATCAGGACCGGCTGCGGATTGTCGCCCACGTAGAGCCGCGCCCGGTCTCCGCGTACCTCGACCTTGATCTTCGTCCAGGCATTCGGGACCACATCCACATACGACTCGTATTTGCTTGGCGTCTCCTGTCGCAACCTGGACCACGTCCAATCGGGATGCGAGATGTACTGCGTCGCGTGATTGCGTCGCTCCTGATCCTCGGCGCGGCCGTTCGTCGGGCGGAGATAGAATGCGTCATAGGTCCGCATGTCCGGCTGCACGCGGAACGCGATGCCCACAAAGCCACGCGCCGCCGCACCGGCAGTGGGGGCGGGTGCGCCCGCGATCTCCGCCTCGATGACGCCGTTCGAAAACTCGAGCCCGTCGATGACGGCAAGCTGCTCCGAGTCTGCTCCCGCGATCGACCCGGCCGTAATCCGCACGCCGCGCTTGGCCTCCAGCGTCGCCGGCTCCGCGGTGACGTTGTGGAGCCGGAGACCCGCCGCTGAGTCGAGGGGGTAGCGCCGAGCTTGAGCGGACAGCGTTGCTGTCATCACCAGAGAAGTCATCGCAATCACTGCGGGTCGCATAGGTGAGCCTCCGTAGCGTAGAATTAGCACGACCAAACCCCGAGGCAACTGTGATCGACCGTCGGTCCTTCATTCAGAATGCAACGGCAGCCACCGCCGCCCTCGCTCTGCCTTCCTACGTAGGATCTCAGCAATCTGATCTCAGCGCGATTTTCAGCGAGATCACCAAACGCCACGATGAAACGGTGCAACGGTTGCAGGAATGGATCCGCCAGCCGTCCATCGCAGCCGAGAACCGCGGCATGAATGACGGCTGCGAGCTGACGATGCGAATGTTGCGCGAGGCGGGTTTCCAGCAGGTGACGAAGCTGCCCAGCGACGGCCAGTCCGGCATCTTCGCGACGCTCGACGCGGGCGCTCCGAAGACGCTGGGCCTCTACTTCATGTATGACGTGAAGCAGGTTGATCCGTCCGAATGGTCGTCGCCGCCCTGGGACGCCGCGCTGGTGGACAAGCCGGGCCTGGGCAAGGTCGTCATCGGCCGCGGCGCCGTGAACCAGAAAGGGCCCGAGGCCACGTTCCTCGCCGCGCTGCACGCCATCCGCGGCGC
>DASZCG010000044.1:0-1870 GCA_035943355.1 Gemmatimonadales bacterium | reverse complement strand
CGCCGCCGCCGCCGCCGCCGCCGCCGAACGAAACGCCGGTCGTAAACGCGGGTGGGGACCAGACGATCCTGCTTGGTGTGTCGTACACGCTCAACGCGTCGTTCAGCGATCCGGATAATGGACCATGGAACTGGACCGTCGACTGGGGTGACGGCACGTCATCAAGCGGCGCTAAGTCGAGCCCGGGGTCGATCAGCCCTAGCCACACCTACTCGGGGACTGCCCTCCTGGGCAGCCATCTGATCACCGTGACTGTAACGGACAGCGTCGGCGCATCCGGTTCGGACTCGAAGACGCTCCACGTGGTGTTGAGTCTCCCATGACGACGCAGGCCAGTTCGCCTCTGCCTCTGATCCTGGACGATGAGTGGGAGCCGCCGCCGCGCCCGCCCAACCGGCTCCCGGCCGTCATCGCCGTCGTTGTGCTCGTCCTCGGCGGCGCCGTGTTCGCGACGATCCGCGCCGGCGTGTGGGAAGAGGACCGGGCGGGCTACGCGGAAGCGACGCAGCCTCGTTCCGGGAGCACGAACCACGGCCTGTGGTATCCGGATTCCGAGCCCTTAGAGACACTGACCGAGTTCGCGCGACCCCGCGCCGATTCTCATTCGCCCGCCCCGGCCGCCCCGCCCGCCCCGCGCGCCCCGCCCCCCTCAGTGCCCCGGCCGGCGGCCAGCGCTCCCAGGGCGTCACGGCGTGTGCAAACCAACGCTCCGTCGCCGCGACCGACACCGATCCCCGGCTACCTCTCGGTCAACTCGACGCCGTGGGCCGAGTTGTCGGTGGACGGGCGGGTGGTTGGGAACACGCCACAGCTCGGGATTCGCGTGACGCCGGGGCAGCATCGGCTGGTGTTCGCGCGTGAGGGGTTCGAGCCGCACAGCGCCTGGGTCACCGTGGCGCCCGGCGCGACGGTCAAGATCACCGGCATCGCGCTGAGGCCGCTCGCGCGATGAATCGTCCCGCCCCCGCCTCCGCCTCCGCCGCGGAGGTGCTCGGCCCGTGACGACCCGGAACAATCTGCGCCACCACGTGCTCCTGGTCGACGACTGGGAGCCACCACCACGAAAGCGCAACCTGCGTCCCGCGCTCAAGACGGCCGGGCTCGTGCTCGTCATTGCCGTCCTCACGATCGCGCCGTTTCGCGTGCCGATCAGGGATGAGATGTCCTCGGTGCTCGAGCAGGATTGGGAAGCCCGCCGCTCCCCCGTCGCAGCCGTCGATCCACTGGTAGACACTTCGTGGTCGTCGAGTGAGTCCGCGCGAGTCCTGACCGAAACACGGGTGCCAGCCGCGCCCCCCCCCCCGCCCCCCGCCGCGTCGGCCTTGCCAGGCTATCTCTCGATCAATTCGAATCCGTGGGCCGTGGTCTTGGTGGACGGGACGCTGGTCGGGAATACGCCGCTGTCCGCGATTCGCGTGACGCCTGGCCAGCATGAGCTCGCGCTTGGCCATGACACGTTCGTGCCACGGCGGATCTTGGTCAGGGTGCCGCCGGGTGACACGCTGCTCGTCACGAACATCGTCTTGCAACGGGTCGGTCCATGAGACGTGGCGTACTGCTGGCGCTGCTGCTGCTGCTGCCCGCGCCGCTGCTCGCGCAATCTGGCAGCGCGCGAGACACGGTCACGCGCGCGGTGCGCGCCTATGAGGATCTTGATTTTGACCTCGCAGCGACGCTGTTGCGGCGCGCGCTCGCGAGTGCGCTCGACGATTCGACGCGGGTCCGCGCCCTGGCGTACCTCGGCGCCGCGGAGCACTACCGCATGCAGCCCGACTCCGCGGCTGCGGCATTCCACCAGCTGGCCCTCCTCGCGCCCGGATACCAGCCCGATACACTGGTCTTTGCGCCCGAGGTCACGACGCTCTACAAC
>DASZCG010000043.1:0-5158 GCA_035943355.1 Gemmatimonadales bacterium | reverse complement strand
CAATGGCCGCGTCGCCACCGACTTCCTTGAGGCCACCCGCCCCCGACGTGATGACCGGCAGTCCCGACGCGAATGCCTCGAGCACGGGGAAACCGAAGCCTTCATATAAAGAAGGAAAGAGCAGCACGTCGGCCACGCGGTAGGCGCGCCGCAGCGTCGTCTCGTCCGCCGCGGCCACACTGCGGACATAGCGGCGCAGGTCCAGCCGATCGATCAACAGCTCCTGCTCGGCGCTGAACCGGCCGCCCACCTGCAACAGATAGGCATCGGTCTGCTGGCGCAGCCGCGCCACCGTCTGAATCACGAGCGGCACATTCTTGCGGTCGACCGTGCTGCCGACATGCAGCACCACGAACCCGTCCTCGGGAATCCGCCAGTCGTGCCGCCAGCGCTCGCGCGCCCCTGCTGCCCCCGACTCACTGAAGAACGCGCGATCCACGCCGAACGGCACGACGTGAATGTTCTGCTCGGCGCCGAGCCAGGTGGCCAGCTCGCGCTTCAGCCAGTCGGTCCCGACGATGTAGGAATCGGCCTGGCGCAGCGCCTTGAGCGCCTGGCGCAGGAACCGGGTGCGGACCCCTTCGCGCCACCCCTCGCGCCAGGTGTCGGTCGGCGAGCGCAACACCACCACCGGCATGAGATCGTGCACCGTGACGACCACCGGCCGCCGGCCCGCTTTCTCGATCATGTGCGCGTAGCTGTGATCGAGCACGTGCACGAGATCGGCGCGCTTCGCTTCGCGCTTCACGCGCCAGGGATAGAAGTAGTAGCGCGCGGCCCACTGCTGCGGCCCATGCAGCGGGCCCGGCAGCACGACGCGCGAGGCATCGACGGGCTGGGTCCACCAGCGCACGAACGATTTCCGCCGGTCGCCGCGCGTGAGCGCCGGGCCGCGGCGTCCGTGGTCGCGGGTGAGCGCGCCGATGTGGGCCGCCAGGCGGACATTCAACCCAAACTCGCCCGACTCGAGCCAGTCGTGCAGACGGTGGGCGTACTTGTCCATCGCTGCCCAGCCCTCGAGGGGCAGGTCTGGTACTAGGAGGACGGTTGGCATTCTATAAGGAGCAGGGAGCAAAGGAGCAAGGAGCAGACTGCTCCGTGCCCACTGCTCCTTGCTCCGTGCTCCTTGCTCGCTATTTGACCACCTGCTTCCAGAACTCCAGCGTCCGCTCCGCAATCGCGTCATCCGAATACAACCGCAGCGCTCGGGCTCTCGCAGCTTGAGCCAGGGCGCGGCGCGCGTTCAGATCGCTCAATTTTTCCAGCGCTCCCGCCAACGCCGCAATATCCCCATACGGCACCACAATCCCCGCATCCCCAATCAACTCCGGGATCACCCCGCTGTCTGTCCCCAGCACCGCGACCTCATTGGCCATCGCTTCGATGAGCACATGCCCGTTGGTCTCACGGAAATTGTCCTGCGCGCGCGAGGGCTGGACCAGCACGTCGAGATCGGGCCACAGTCCCGCCACCTGATCGGCCGGCAGGCCGCCCGTCCAGCGTACCCGCGCTGCCAGGCGGAGTTCGCTGGCGAGCGCTTCGAGCCGCTCGCGCTCGGGGCCGTCGCCCACGATCAGCAGCCGCCATTTGACGGTGCGCAGCAGCGCGAGCGCCAGCAACAAATTATCGAGCCCCTTGGTCGGGACCAACCGGCCCACGAAGCCGAGGGCGAGCCCTTCGTGCGGCACATGCTGCGGCTCGTGCGGCGCGAGCGCCCCCAGCTGGGGAATCACGGCGATGGGCAGATTGGGCGCGTCCTGGCGCGCGCGCGTGCCGGCGAGATCGCTGCCCGCCACGAGCCCCGCCAGTTTGCGCAGCATGCGCCGGTACTTCCAGCGCTCCCACCAGCCGAGCGGCAGGTCCACGTTTTGGTGCGTGAGCAACACGACGGGGATCTGGAGCCGCCGCGCGGCGCTGAAGACCTGGCGGGCGGCGATGGTGGTCGGCTCTTCCTCTATCTGGACGAGATCGGGGCGGCGGTCGCGCAGCAGCGCCTTGAGCGCGCGCCGGCCGTACTGCGCTTTGTCGAGCTCACCCCTCGTGCCCATGCCGCCGGCCGGCAGGGGGAAGACCTCGAGGCCGCCCTGCCGCTCCCACGCCACGTCGATCGGCCGGCCGAACCACGGCTCGCGCCAGCGTTGCGGAATGGCCACCGTCACTTCGAGACCACGCGCCGCGAGGGCGCGGAGCTTCCCTCGATGGGCGGTCTGGAGATAGGTGTGGGAAATGACGAGAACGCGACGCATGATCAGATGCGGAATGCGAAATGTGGAATGCGGAATTTAGAGGCAGGGTTCGATAGACCCACGACCTTTCCTTTCAATTCCGCATGGCCCATTGCGCATGTCGCAGTGCCAATGGGCGGCACAGGACTCGAACCTGTGACCTCCGGTATGTGAGACCGGCGCTCTAACCAGCTGAGCTAGCCACCCGCAACGATCCCAAAATAGTGGGATGCCGGCCCGCCCGGTACTCCGGCTTTCTCCTTTTCCCCTATTCTCTCCCCACTTTCTGTCCCCTGTGCGAACGAACCGCAGCGGTAGTTCTCCCTGCATTTTTTCTTCTCTTCCCCCACCCCACGCAAGCGACCGCGCTTGTCATCCTGAGCGCCGCAGGCGCGCGCGTGCCGCGCGCTCCGCTCAGGATGACAGGCTAGGGGTTCGCGACAAAAGAATGGGCCCTCCAGGATTTGAACCTGGGACCTACGGATTATGAGTCCGCTGCTCTAACCGCTGAGCTAAGGGCCCGCACGACGATCTAATGTCAGGGCGGGAGGCACAGAGGGTCAAGGCTAGGCCGGGGTCAGCAAAAGAATTCTCGCAGCTACAGCAATCCTTCTCTCCTCAACTTTCCCAACTGATCGTAGTACGCCTCGTGCATCGCGAGCACCTCGGGTGGCGAGACCGTTGCGACGCCGGCTTTGCCCACCTCGATGCCGGCGGCGAAGTTGGCGATGTACGCCGCCTCGCGCACGTCGGCGCCGGCGGCGAGCGCCGTGCCGACCCACGCCGTCACCGTGTCGCCCGCGCCCGACACGTCGAACACCTCCCGCGCCATCGTGGGGATCCGCACCACGTCACCATCCCGGGTGACGAGCATCATCCCTTCGGCGCCGAGCGTCAGCAGCAGATTGTCGACGGCCAGTTTGTGCACCGCCTCGGGCAACGCGTCCGGATGGGCCAGGTCGAGCGAGGCGCCCATCGCCTGCTCCAATTCGCGGCGATTGGGCTTGAAGATGGTGGCGCCGCGGTAGGCGAAGAAATTCTTGAACTTGGGATCGACCACGACCGGCACGCCGCGCTTCTTGGCCATACTCAGGCCACGCTCGATCACCTGCGGCACCAGCGTCCCCTTGTTGTAATCCTCGATCAGCAGCGCGTCGGCATCGCGCATCGCGCGCTCCAGCGCGGCGCCGAGCTGCTCCATGACGCGCGCCGAGATGGCGCTCTCGATTTCTTCATCGATGCGCAGCATTTGCTGGCCGCGCGCCACCACGCGGGTCTTCGACGTCGTCGGCCGCGTGGCGTCGGTCACGAGATACTGGGTGCCGAGCTTGTCGTCTTCCAATTCGGCGCGCACCGACTCGCCGCGCGGGTCCGCGCCCACGACCGCGACGAGCCGGCACTCGGCGCCGATCGCCGCCACGTTCGCGGCCACGTTCGCGGCGCCGCCGAGCGCGTGCCGGCTCGCGTGCACCGTGACGACGGGCACCGGCGCTTCGGGCGACACGCGATCGGCGTCGCCGACGAGATACACGTCGAGCATCGCGTCGCCGACGACGACGATGCGCGTCGTCGCCATCTTGCGGAGCAGGGCCTCGAGGCGGTCGCGGCTGAGGAGGCGGCTGTCAGGCACTAGGGGATGCGCCCTTCCTTCTTTGTTCTCCACGACAGCGCGATCGTCCCGACCCAGCGCGTCTTCTCGGGTCCATTGTTCATGAGGTGCACGCCGCCATTGCCCGACAGAACCCAGCGCCCTTGCGCCACGCGGCCCGCGAGCGCCAGCCGCACGGTGCGGGTGACGGGCTGCGCGAACAGCGTCGGCGTCGAGTCGTACTGCGCGACTGTCGGATACGGCAACCGGAAGTCTCCCTGGCCTTGGCGCAGCACGGTGATTTCGGGTTCGAGCAGCACGCTCGGCCCCCCCCCGCCCGCGATCATGCTGGCGCGCAGCGTGAGCTGATCGTAGTCGGAGAAGTTACGGCCGAGCCCGACGTTGCGCCGCATGACGGCTTCGGCGGGATTGGGCGTGCGATACGTGAGGTTCGTGACCTGGGTGTAGAACGCCGTCCAGCCGAATCGCGCAAGCCCGCCCTGCGCGCCCAGCGTGAAGCCGTAGGACGGCGGCTCCTTGTCGCTGGTGCTCGACTTATCGACCTGGATGTCGTCGAGCAGCACCGACGCGAACAGCTGCGTGCGCTTGACTCGCGTGGTGACGTCGAAGCCCAGCAGATTGTTCGCCTGCGATCCCTGGTCGTACTGCTGCACGATCCCCAGCGTGAAAATGTTCGCGAACCACGGCTCGAGGTCGCGGCCCACTCCGGCGGTGATCGTCCCCTCCCACAGCGCGAACGTCGTGGTCCCGGGCGGCCGGATCACGAGGCGATGCGCCACGAAGTGGCGCTGATTCGCGGTGCCGCTCGAATCCGCGATGTCGTCGAGCTGCGTCAGGATGCCTTCGAGGTAGATCCCCTCGGTGCCGATCTTGAAGTCGAGCTGATCGTAGCTGTAGGGACTCGGTGAGACGAGCAATCCTTCGGTGAAGCGCGGTCCCCAGTTGCGGTCCAGGCTGCCGAAGAAGATTTCGCCGTAGCGCCACTGCGCGCTGCCGTACGCCTCGGCGAAACGTCCCGCGATGACGCGATCCTTCTTGCCGTAGTAGTCGGGATCCCACTTCAGGCGCGTGTCGAAATACGGGTGCGTGGAGACGACGACGGGGCCAAAGTAGAACGTCAGCGCCGCGCCGCCGTTGAACGTCGCGTGGCCCACGCCCGCCTCGCGCAGCGGATCGCGCCGGGCATGCGAGCTGCCCGCGATCCCGGCATCGAGGTCGACGCGCGCCGACGGCCCCCGCATGGTGCGCGTGAGCTCCGCGCGGATCTTGCGGACGACCGCCCACTCGGAGCCGGTCACGACGCTGCTGTCCACCGCGGCGAGCG
>DASZCG010000042.1:0-4419 GCA_035943355.1 Gemmatimonadales bacterium | reverse complement strand
CGAGACCGACGCCGCGCGCGAGCTGCCGCGTCCGGTCTTCGAGGCGCTGGCCGACGCCGGCCTGTTCCACCTGGCAGTCCCGCGCTCGATCGGCGGCGGCGAGATCGACCTGCCGAGCTATGTCGAGGTGATCGAAGAGCTCGGCAAGGCCGACGCCAGCACCGCCTGGGCCGTCAACCAGGGCGCGATCTTCGCCACCTACTCGGCCCGGATGCCGCGGGACATCGCGCGCGCGATCTGGATCGAGACGCCGCGCAGCGTGGTGGCGAATACGCCCGCGCCCACGGCGAAGGCCGTCGTGGTGCCGGGCGGCTACAGGGTGACCGGCCGCCAGGGCTTCAGCACGGGATGCCGGCACGCCTCGTGGATCGCGGCGCACGGGCAGATCTTCGACAACGGCCAGGTCAGGCTCGAGGGCGACCAGCCCGAGATGCGCTATTTCTTCGTGCCTGTCGCAGAGGCCGAGCTGCTCGACACCTGGCACGTCCGGGGCATGCGCGGCACGGGCACGCATCACTTCGCCGTCCACGACGTCTTCGTGCCCGCGGAGCGCACGGTGCTCTCCGCCACGGCGCCCGCGCTCGAGCCGGGCCCGCTCTACAAGATTCCGCGCACGCTCTGCTTCGCCTCGGGCGACGCCGCGGTCGCGCTCGGGATGGCCCGCAGCTGCCTCGACACCTTCGCCGAGCTGGCCGGCTCCAAGACGCCGCGAGCCATGCAGGCGCTCCTGCGGGATCAATCCATGGTGCAGGTCAACGTCGGCCAGGCTGAGGCCGCGCTGCGCTCCGGCCGCGCCTTCCTCATGGCGAGCGTCCGCGATATCTGGAGCGAGGCAGTGGCCGGCGCGGTCACGCTAGAGCGGCGCGCGGTCCTGCGCCTGGCGACCACCCACGGCATCCGGCTGGCGGCTCAGGTCATCGACACCGTCTACAATGCCGCCGGCGCGACGGCCGCGTACGAGGGCAATCTCATCCAGCGCCACTTCCAGGACATCCATGTGATCACGCAGCACCTGCAGGGCCGCATGGCCCACTACGAGCTGGTGGGGCGCCACTGGCTCGGCCTCCCCGTCGACGAGGGCAGGCTCTAGTGTCCTGTCCCCGAGATTCGATGACAAAATCGAGCGACACTGGCCAAGATCTCGTCGGCGGTTTTCGTCCACACGAAGGGCTTGGGAGCCGTGTTGCTGCGGGCGATGTACTCGAGGATCGCGGCCTCGAGCGTGCGCGTGCTACGATGCGTGCCACGCCGGATCTGTTTTTCGGTCAGCAGACCGAACCACCGCTCCACGAGATTGAGCCAGGAGGCGCTGGTGGGGGTGAAGTGAAGGTGGAAGCGCGGCCGGCGAGCCAGCCAGCGGTGAATCAGGGGCGTCTTGTGCGTGCCGTAGTTGTCCAGAATCAGGTGCACGTCCAGCTCGGCCGGGACGGCGGCGTCGATGGTGTCGAGGAACTGGCGGAACTCCGTGGCCCGATGGCGACGATGCAGCTGGCCGATGACCTTCCCGCTCTTGGCATCCAACGCCGCGAACAGCGACGTGGTGCCGTGGCGGACATAGTCATGACTCCGCCGCTCCACTTGCCCGGGGCGCATCGGCAGCAGCGGCTGCGTCCGATCCAACGCTTGGATCTGGCTCTTCTCATCGACACAGAGGACCAGCGCGCGGTCCGGCGGGTGCAAGTACAGCCCCACGATGTCGCGGACTTTCTCGATGAACAGCGGATCCTTCGACAGCTTGAAGGTCTCGGTGCGATGCGGCTGCAGGGCGAACGCCTGCCAAATCCGATGGACGGTCGTGCGACTCAGGCCGCAGGCTTGCGCCATCGAGCGCGTGCTCCAATGCGTCACGTCGGTCGGCTTCGTCTCGAGGGTCCGCGTCACCACCGCCTCCACGTCGGCGTCGGTGATGGTGCGCGGTGCGCCGGGCCGAGGCTCGTCCAGCAACCCGTCCAGGCGCTGAATCAGAAAGCGCGTCCGCCACTTCCCCACGGTTTGCTTCGTGAGGCGCAGCTCGTGCGCTATGCGCGTGTTGTTCTTCCCGGCCGCGCAGCCGAGAATCACCCGCGCGCGCTGCGCCAGCGCTTGCGCCGTGCTGGCGCGCCGCGTCCAGCGTTCCAACGTCTCCCGCTCGTCGGTGCAGATCGTCAATGGAGGCATCGGGCGTCCGGTGCGCATGTGCGTTCTCCTTTCACTACTGAGAACGCTCGACACGCACAATTTGTTTCAATCATTTCGGGGACAGGACACTAGGGGCTCTGGCGCTCCGGGGTCCGGCTGCCCGATGTTGGCGCGCGCGACGGAGGGCGCCGGCGGCGGGCCGATGAGGACTTGTCGTCAGCCGAGTCGGGCATGATCGACTGCACGAGCGGCAGGCCTCCCTCGCGCAGCGGCCGGCCGATGTGATCGCGGATCCATTTCGCGTCCCACCACTCGAGCGGCGTCACCGACACGCCGTTGATGAGCACTTCGAAGTGCAGGTGATCGCCCAACGCGAGCCCGCTGCTGCCCGTGCGGCCCAGCTCCTGCCCCTTCGTCACCTGGTCACCTTCCTTCACGTCGATCGACGAGAGATGGCCGTAGAGCGTCTGGAGGCCGAGCCCGTGGTCCACGACGACGGTATTGCCGTAGATCGAGAGCGGGCCGGTGAAGACGACGGTGCCGGAGTTGGCGGCCGGCACCGGGCCGTGCTGCACGGCCGCCAGATCATAGCCGTAGTGGATCTGCGTATCCACGTTCTGGCCGTGATAGCGGTACGTCCGTGTCTCGGCGAAGTTGGAGAAGACCTTGGTGTTGGTGGGCTGGACGAACGCGCCGTCCCAGAGCGGCCGGGGCTGGGTCTTCGCCGCGAGCGCCCGCTTGGTGTCTTCGGCCTGCTTGCGCTTGTCGCGGTTCACCGTCAGGAAGGCCGCGAGCAGGTCCTCCGGCGGGATCGGCCCTGCGCGCTCGGGCAGCAGCTCGGGCAGCTTGCGCGCGAGGAACTCGTCCTTGATCTCGATCGTGTCGGTCTTGAAGCGGCGCGGCTTGACTTCGACGGCGACGTTGCGCGACGTGACGTTGCCGGCCTCGTCCTGCGCGACCGCCGTGATGGGTGTCCCGCTCTGGTAGTCCCAGGGCAGCGCGACCATGGCGGCGTAGAGATTAGTCTCCGCCGGCCCCGCCGGGTAGGCGGGGAACGACATCGCGCCGACGCCGACGGCGACCCGCGAGGCACCCCTGGAGCGCATCACGACGAGACCGCCGCCTCCCTGCGCCCAGTAGCGTGTCGCGGCCACGACCTCGAGCGAGGGCGGCGTGAAGTCGAGCGTCACGGGCACGGTCAGGATCGGCCGGTCGTCGACGCGAATGGGACGCCAGAATCCATCGCGCGCGAGCACCTCGAGCGTCGCGCCTCCCTCGCGGAGCCCCAGCGTTCCGCCCGCGATCTGCAGGGCCACGCGCTGCTCGTTGACGACCGCGCCCGTGTAGGCCTGGTTCAGGATGGCGACTTTCGCCGATCCCTGGCGCAGCCGGATCTCCACGGACCGCACACCGCCCTTGGAGGCGATCAAGGCGACGGTCAGCGGCGTCTTGACACCGATCCAGCGCGGCACGGGCTCGACAGTAGCGCGGACACCGGGCACGGCCTGCCGCCACGCCAGGTAGCCGAGGGCGCCGACAACAAGAAGCGAGGGAACGACGATGATGGTGAACCAGAAGCGGAACGTCGAGCGCGGCACGGGCCCATCATAGCAAGGCCGGCTCGCCCCGCGGCCGGGAATGTGCTAGCAGAGAGGAGCGATGCGAGCGACGTGTCTCTGGATTGCCGCGGCCGGCTTCGTGGCGAGCGCCGCGCTGCACCTGCTGTCCTTCACGCCGTGGGCTTTCGTTGCCGGCGAGCGCGCCATCTGGGTTCTGGGTCTTCTCTCCTTCGCGGTCGCGGCGGCGATGGTCGTGCGGCTCAGGCGCACGGCGGCGGTCCGTCGCCGCTGGGCGCGCGTGGCCGTGTACGATTGGCGCGCCCCCGTGCGCGCCGTGCCGCCGCCGATGCAGATGCTGGTCGTGGGCGCCGCGCTCTACGCGTGGATGAACTTCGTGCTGTGCCTGATGCTCGACCTCCCGCCCGATGCCCAGCCGGCGATCACGCTCCGTATGGCCTCGGGCCACCTCATCTTCTTCTTCCTCGTGCCGCTCGTGTACTTTCGGTGGGCCGAGCCCGCGCTCGCGGCAGATCAGGCCGCCGCGCCGCCGCCGCGTCCTTGACACCCCCAGGCCCTTCCGCTAGAGTGTGGCGGGTTTGTACCTGAAGGCACAATGTCACGACTCGTCTGGCTGATCCCGCTCTTCCCGCTCTTGGGCGCGCTCGCCAACGCGCTCTTCGGCCGCATCACCGGACGGCTCGCGCACTGGATCGCGGTCCCCGCGCTGGCGCTGTCCTTCATC
>DASZCG010000041.1:0-4970 GCA_035943355.1 Gemmatimonadales bacterium | reverse complement strand
GGCGTGGGCCGCCCGCATGGACCTCGACGGGTTGGCGCGCCGCGCGAGCATCCTGGCGCGCTCGCTCGACCAGGCCAACGATTCGCTCTCGGATCATCAGGCGCGCTTCGCCGCCACTCCCTCCATTTTGCCGGCCCCCGGCCGGATCTCGAGCCCGTTTGCGCCGGAACGGTTGGACCCCATCCTCCACATCGTGCGCCGTCACCAGGGCATGGATGTCGCCGCCCCGGCGGGCTCCCAGATCGAAGCGCCCGCGGATGGAGTCGTGACCGGCGTGAAGTGGGAAGAGGGGTATGGGAACCTGCTCACGATCGATCACGGCTACGGGGTGGTCACGCGCTTCGCGCACTGCTTGAAGATTCTCGTGGTCCGCGGACAGCGCGTGAAACGCGGGCAGCAGGTCGCGCTCGTCGGCTCGACCGGTGAGTCGACCGGCCCGCACGTCCACTACGAAGTCTGGGTCAACGGGAAGGCCGTCGATCCGAAAACGTTCGTGCTACCGCAGGACCGTATCGTCGACTGAAGTCCCCCAAGAAGCAGGTCCTTCGCTGGGCGCCATGCCCGCGCTCCGCGCGGGCTCTCGGGAGGACGGCTTCACGCTAATCCAGAGCACGTTCCGATTGATTGGAGATCACGACTCACGGTGATCCTCGACCGCGACGTTTGCCGTGTTGTTTGCCGGTCCATGCTTGCCAATAGCAGCCAATGCCCTCTTTCAGTTTCAAGTAACTCCCGATAAAACAACGGCCCCGCATGGGGGGCCGTTGAATTCAAATCCCGCCGTCCCGACTAGGGTGATAGAGGAACTGACGCAGGCACGCGAAGCGGCCGGATCGACGCAGGGCATCTCGGCGTTGGAGAATGACAAGGTGCCGCGTCTTCCCGGACTTGATCGGCTGATGGGGGCGCGCGCTAGCCTCTGAGCTGCCGAGTGTCGGCATGGGGCGCACAGCCCCTTGCGATGCCACGGCCGCCACACCATATGATGGTGTGGCTCGTCGCTTACGGGAGCTTTCGACGACGACGTTCCGCGCCGTCGTATTCCTCGGCCTGCTGGCCGCCTCGTCCCCGGCACAGAAAACCATCATCATCAGTGACAGCCTTGCCGCCAATTCCGATAGACTGAAGGTCAACAACCCAGCCCAGTGGTTGGGCCGCATCCCCGGGTGGCGTTTTGGTGACTACGCGGTTGGGTCGAGCAAAGGAGGAGCAACCGAGACAGCCACGCATCGAAACCTTTTCGATACGAAGTCGCAGAGTCATACGACTGAGAGGTTCTCGTTTGTCCTGACCAACAAGACGACCGATTCTGCGATGGTGGACGCGTTACGGAACAGCGATGTTGACTCGCTCAAGGGTCTGCAACTGGGAAATGGCTGGAGCATCGGCAGGGAAGCAGTCGTGGAGTCCGGAAACTTCTCCGCGATCGTTACTATCAATGGCGATACAACCGGGCGATGGGGCCTGTTTTTAGGTATCGCGGCGGACTCCGGCTATGCGGGTTTTCTCACCAATGGAGACCGACGCATTTCTGTTGCTCTCGCGAGCTCCAATCGCGACCCCTCGGATCTGAGGGGACCGCCTGCCATCGGCTTTGAGTTTGTTGAGGGCGGGCGTTCGGTGGGCGCCGTTCAGTACTTTGGGGGTTCAAACGCGCTTAACCGATTCGTCTGGATAGACAGGAGTCTTGACGCGAGAACAAAGCTGATCCTCGCGGCCGCAATGACGGCCATTCTCCAAGCAAATCGGCTGTAATTCATCTTCGCCATTGGCAGCGGGATCAAGGCCACTGTTATTCATGAAGACCAGGCCTCCCAACTCCCTCTTGGACTCATTGCGAATCGCTGGGCACCAGCATCCGAAGAACTGGATGACCGCCCACGTTGGCGAGCGGCAGGTATACTCGGTGCGTGGTAGGATCGACCGCGACCGAGTGCGCCCAGGGCGCGCGATACCAGCCGAGTTGGGCAAGCGCTGTGTCCCGCTCCTCGAACACCGCCACGATCCCTGACTCGGCGGCGACATACAGTCGCGCGCGCGTCGGATCGAACGCCAGTACGTCGGGACTGCTTCCGACGGGAAGCACCTGCCGCAGCGCGAGCGTCTTGAGATCGAGGACGCCGAGGGTGGCACTTTCCTCTCCGGCGATGAACGCCAGATGGTGCGGCGCGTCAATGTAGATCCCGTGTGGGTGGCGGACTGCGTTATCGAGTGTGATACGACGGACGATCGTGGCGGTGGCCGGATCGATGACCGCCAGTTGGTTCGTGGTTTGGACCGCCACGATCACGCAGTGGGAGACGGAGTCGTACTGCGTGTTTCCCGCCTCTCCGTCGAGCTCGATCCGCGCCAGCACGGTGTTCTTTCTTGCGTCGATGACGTAGTCTCGTTGCCCCGATTCGTCCGAGACGAAGACCCGCCGCTCATCCGGGGCGTAGGCGATGCCGTCGGGGAACTGCGGCCCTGGGACGCGTGCCACGATGCGCAATGTTGAATCGTTGACGACCATGACGGCGTGCGCACCCGTCGCTGATGCGTACGCGCGATGTTCTGACGGCACAGCCAGCACCCCGGTCACTGTTGGAAACCCGTCCAGATTGCCGATGACGCGTCCGGCAGCGACGTCGAACACCACGAGCTGCCCAGCGCCCATGTGGGAGATAAAGAGTCGGCCGGCGGCCGGCTCCAGGCTCTGGTAGTCGAACCGGGACGGGCTCCCGGGCAGCGGCACGTCGGCAACCACGCGGATTGGTGCCGCTGCCTGCGATGCTGGTGGAATGGTACCAACCCAACGGGATCGGACCGCCGGGCCGCCCAGGGTGCAGACCGGCGCGGGGGTCTGGAATGCGCCCTGGAGCACGAGCGCGATGATTGTCAGCCTGAGCATCAGATCTCCCTCTCTGGCGTGAGACGATGCATCACGACGATCACGGCCGGGATGTGCTCGCGGGCCATCAGCGTGGCGGGAGCGACACTGCTGTCAGATTGTCAAACAGCGTGTGCGAATCGGCTTTTGTCCAGACGCCAACCCTACCGGGCGCTGTGAACCGGGAGTCGTGAACGTCGATCAGCTTCTGGTCGTTGAAATACACCTCAACATGGTCGCCCCGCATGTCCGCCCGCAACGTGTGCCACGCTCCCGATGCGACGCGCACGTGCACGCGCTTCACTTCTACGCGGCGGCCGTTCTGCACGTAGTACCAGCACACGTTGTCTTCGAGGGCGTTCGCGCGCGTCAGGTAGTAATTGTTCTCGTCTTGATAGCGCCACACGAGTCCGCAGGCGCGGTCCACTCGGCCACCCACCGGCTTGCAGCGCACCGACACACTCACGTCTCCAAACTTCGGGGAGTCCGCAACGGCGACAGGGAATCGATAGTCCGTGCGGTCGCTGTCCTCCTGCGCGAGCACGTTGGGTCCGCTCGGCGCGTCGGCTGCGGCGCGCACCACCCAGCGCCCCAACCGGCCCGAGCCGGTGCGTCCGAACGAAAAGCCCGTCGGCGCCTCCCCAATGCGCGAGCTGTCGAAGCTCCATCTCACTTGTCCTTGTTGCATCGACTCCGCTCCCGCTGCCCGGTCCGTCGCAGCCGTGGCAGCCACAGCAGCCGGGGGGCTCTCGTCATCGTCATCGTCATCGTCCGTACGTTGCTGATCGCGCCCCTTGCATCCCGCCACGAGGGCGACGATGGAGAGGATCGGGACGAACATCGAAAGCAGCTTTCGCATAATCGGCCTCTTGAGGTGAAGCGACGCTTACGGCGTCGGAGCGACGCCGCGGACGAGCAACCCGGCTAACCCGGCCGCCGCGATGACGACGGGCTCGGGAAGCTTCTTCGCAAGCATAACCAGCGCGAGGGCGCCAAGCGCGATGAGCACGGTCGGGACATCGACGAGCGCGCGCCGGCCCAACACAAAGACGGCGCCAGCGATCGCACCCGTTGCCGCCGCGGTGACGCCGTCCACGAACGCCTTCACGCGCGGGTTTTCCGCAAAGCGGTGGAAGTGCGGGGCGGCGAGGACGGTCACGAGGTACACGGGGAGAAATACACCAACGGCGGCCGCCAGCGCGCCGGCCGGGCCTGCCACGAGGTAGCCGATGAACGCCACCGTGATGACCACGGGGCCAGGCGTGATCATCGAGACGGCGACCGCGTCGAGGAACTGGCGCTCCGTCAACCAGTGGTGTTGCAGGACGACGCCGCCGTGGAGAAACGGCACGATCGCCAGGCCACTCCCGAATACGAACAGTCCCGCTGCCGCAAAGTAACCGAGAATCGTGGCGAGGATGCCGGCCGAGCTGGCGGGAGCGAGCCCAAGTAGCGGCCATGGCGCGACGCTGAGTGCCATCGGCATCGCAGTACGTCGCCCAAGTCTTGCGAGGATCGGCACGATCCCGCAGGCGACGAACAACCAGACGATCTCCGTTTCCGTCCATGCGGTCACGAGCGCACTGACGCCGAACAGGAGCAAGAGCAAGCGATCCCGCCCGAGGGTGGTGCGAACCAGTTTGAGCGCGCTACGGGCGATGATGGCGATGACAGCGGCTCCGACGCCGTAGAACACCGCCTGCATCCACGCGAGCCCGCCGTACCGGACGTAGAAGATCGAGAGCACAAGGACCATAACAAACGAGGGACCGATGAACGCCAGCGAGACGAGCGAAGCGCCCAGCATCCCCGCCCGAACCCAGCCGAGGTACATCGCCAGTTGGGCGGCGAGAGGACCAGGAGCTAGCTGAGCGAGGGCCAAGCCCTGCTTGTACTCCTCGGGCGTAATCCAGCCGCGGATCTCCACCAGATCGCGCTGCATGTAGCCCGCGAGCGCGATCGGTCCGCCGAAACCCAGGGTCCCGAGCTGCAGGAAGTAGAGAAGAAGCTCCCGGAGGCGCGGGCGAGCGGTCACGGGGACTGCAACGGCACCGAAACCGTTAAGCCCAAACCAGTGCCACGATTGCGGACACAGGGACTAGCC
>DASZCG010000040.1:0-10220 GCA_035943355.1 Gemmatimonadales bacterium | reverse complement strand
GGTCGAGGGCGCGCACGTGATCAACACCGACGTGTGGGCCTCGATGGGGCAGGAAGGGGAAGCCGAAGCGCGGCGCAACGCGTTCAAAGGCTACACGGTCGATGCGGAGTTGATGAAGCTGGCTGACCCGAAAGCGATCTTCCTGCACTGCCTGCCTGCGCACCGTGGTGAAGAAGTCACCGCCGATGTGATCGACGGACCGCAGTCGCGCGTGTGGGACGAGGCCGAGAACCGGCTCCACGTTCAAAAGGCGCTACTCGCGACACTCATGTCATGACCACAACACAAGCCTTGAAGCACACGCCGCTCCACGACGTTCACGTCGCCCTCGGCGCCAAGATGGTGGCGTTCGCCGGCTTCGAGATGCCCGTCAGCTATCCCTCGGGCATCAGCTCGGAGCACCGAGCCGTGCGCGAGGATGTCGGTGTGTTCGACGTGTCGCACATGGGCGAGTTCGAAGTCACCGGATCCGATCGCAACGCCTTCGTACAACGGGTCACGTGCAACGACGTGGGGGCGCTCAAACCAGGCCAGGCCCAGTACTCCGGAATCCTCACGAAGGAAGGCACCTTCGTGGACGACTGCCTCGTCTATCGCTTCGAAGACAAGCTGATGATGGTCGTCAATGCGTCGAACATTCAGAAGGATTGGGATCACATCGTGGCGCAGAAGGGCGGCGCGGACGTGCGCCTGCGCGACATCTCCGACGAGACCGCTCTGCTCGCCGTGCAAGGCCCCAAAGCCGAGGGGCTCGTTGGGCAGCTCACGAGCCTCGGGATCGGGATGATTCCCTACTATCACTTCGCGCAGGGGAAGGTCGCCGGCGTACAGTGCTTCGTGTCGCGCACCGGTTACACCGGAGAGGACGGCTTCGAGCTGTACTGCCGCGCCGGCGACGCCGAGACGCTGTGGCACGCGCTGGTCGGCGCGGGACGCGCGGAGCCGGTCGGGCTCGGCGCGCGCGACACGCTGCGGCTCGAGGCCGGGCTGCCGCTCTATGGTAACGACATCGACGATACGACCACGCCGTACGATGCCGGCCTCTCATTCATCGTGAAGCTCGACAAAGGCGCGCCGTTCACCGGCCTCGAAACGCTCAAGCGGCAGAAGCTCGAAGGCGTGACGCGTCGGTTGGTGGGATTCAAGGTGACGGAGCCGAAAGCCGTCGCACGCCACGGCTATCCCGTGTTCCTCGACGGGACGCAGCTGGACATCGTGCGCAGCGGGACCATGACACCGACCGTCAATGCGGCGATCGGGACGACATACCTCCCGTCGGAGCGCGCCAAGCCGGGGACGAAGATCGAGATCGACATCCGGGGTAAGAAAGTGACAGCGGAGGTCGTGAAGATGCCGTTCGTGCCTCACCGGACCAAGAAGTAATGGACCGACGTGCAACTCGTCTCGGCATCCTGACCATCTCCGATCTCGGAGCCGTAGGCCAGCGTGCCGACACCTCCGGCGACGCGATTGTCGACTGGGCGAGCGAGCGCGGCTACGAGGTCGTGGTGCGCAGCGTCGTGGCCGACGAGACCGATCGCATTGCGGGCAAGCTGGCGCGCTGGGCCGATTCGAACGAGGTGGACGTCGTGCTTACGACGGGCGGGACCGGAGTCACGGAGCGCGATGTCACGCCCGAAGCGACGGCCGCGATTCTTGAGCGCGAAGCCGAAGGAATCGCGGAAGCGATCCGCGCGGCCTCCGGCCCTGGCTTCCCGCGCGCCTGGCTCTCCCGCGGCCGCGCCGGCACGCGGGGCAAGACTCTCATCGTGAATCTGCCGGGGTCAACGAACGGCGTGAAAGAGGGATTGGCGGTCCTCGAGCAGTTTCTGGATCATGCCGTGAATCTCGTGAGCGGGGCTGACACCGGACACCCGACGCCTGACACCGTCGCTCATGCCTGATCGCGTCCTGATCACCACCGACGACCTCGAGCACGCCGTTCGCAGCAACGCGACGCTCGAGCAGGCGGGCTTCGATACTGCCATGGTCTCGTCGCTTGACGACGTGCGTCAGGCCGTGCGCGATCCCCGCCGGCCCGCGCCGCCCGATGCGATCATCCTGACCGGTGGGCTGCACGAATCCACCGCCCGGCGGCTGCTCGCCGCCGCGCATGACCACGGCGTCTCGACGCTCGGCCTGGTGGAGCCGACGGACGACCCCCAGCGCGTGGGGCAGGAGCTGGGACTCAGCGCCTGGCTCGTGAAGCCCGCCGACCCGGCGGAGGTCGCCGGCACGGTCCGCCGGCTGATCGAGCGGCGCAGGCTGCAGCAGCGCACCGGCATCCTCGGCGAATCCCCCGCCATCCAGGAAGTGCTCGTCAAGATCGAGCAGATCGCGCCCGTCACCTCTACGGTGTTGATCGAAGGCGAATCGGGGACGGGCAAGGAGCTGGTGGCGCGCGCGATCCACGCCCTCTCCCCGCGGCGCGGCAAGGCATTCATCGCGGTCAACTGCGCGGCGCTGCCCGAGACGCTGCTCGAAAGTGAGCTGTTCGGCCACGAGAAGGGCGCCTTCACCGGCGCCGCCGAGCGACGGCTGGGGCGCTTCGAGCTGGCCAACGGCGGTACGATCCTGCTCGACGAAGTCGGCGAGATACCGCCCGCCACACAGGTGAAGCTGCTGCGCGTCCTGGAGGATCGCAGCTTCTTCCGCGTCGGCGGGACGCAGCCGATCACGGTCGATGTGCGCGTCACTGCGGCCACCAACAAATCGCTGAAGGAAGCGGTGGCGCTCGGTCGGTTCCGCGACGACCTCTTCTACCGGCTGAACGTCCTGTCGGTTTACCTGCCGCCGCTGCGCGAACGCCGCAGCGACATCCCGCTGCTGGTGCGCACCTTCATCGCCGAGTTCGCCAAGACGCACGATCGCCAGTTCAAGGGCATCACGCCCGAGGCCACGCAGATCCTGGTCGAGGCGGACTGGCCAGGCAACGTGCGTCAGCTCAGGAATCTCATCGAGTCGATGGTGGTGCTCGCCCCCGAAGGGGAGATCCGCGCCAGCGACATCCCGCCCGACGTGCGCGACCGGAGCCGGGCCTTGCCCGTGCGCATCGCAGCGCCCCCCCTCCCCCCCCGCGAGATCGCGGGGCAGGAACTGGAGTTCATCTTTCGGACGCTGGTCGAGCTCAAGGTGCAGGTCGAGGAGCTGAGACACCGGATCGAACGGCCGCTGGAGCGGGTCGAGGTGATCGAAGTGGGAGCAGGGAGCCGGGAGCAGGGGGCCGGCAGCAGGCAGCTGGAGGGGGCCACGATCGACCCGCTCGACGCGACGCCCCCCCCCCCCCGCGGAGCCCAATGGCTCGCAGGTCATCTACAAGGCGGGGATGACCATGTCCGACGTGGAGCGCGCCGCCATCGACGCGGCGTTGCGCGCGACGCACGGCAATCGCCGCAAAGCGGCCGAAACACTCGGCATCGGCGAGCGGACGCTCTATCGCAAACTGAAGGAATACGCGATAGATTAGGTGGCCCTGCCACCTTCAGCCAAGAGTCGTCGTGGATTTCAAGATCGACCCCGAGTTGTGCGTCGCATGCCTCGCCTGTGTGCGAGTCTGCCCCTCGGACGCCGTCGCGGTGGAAGATCAGCGGGTTTGGATTGTGGACGACGCCTGCAACCGCGTCGGTCTCTGCCTTACCGCCTGTCCCCATGCAGCCATCATCGCCGTCGGCGACGCGACCCGGGCGCTGGAATTCGTGCTCGGCCGCAAGGCGGTGCTCATTCTGTCGGTCGAATCGGCTGCCTATTTCTATCCCGCCACGCCGGAGCAGGTCGTCAACGCGTGCTACGCCGCGGGGTTCGCCACCGTGCACCGCGGCGTCCTGGGCGACGAGCTGGTGGCCAAGCAGTACCTCGACCTCTGGACTGAGGAGGAGTGGGGGCAGGGGGGGACGGTCATCCGCAGCACCTGCCCGGTCATCGTCGAGACGATCCGCAACCAGTACCCCGAGCTGATCCCCTATCTCGCCCCGGTGGCCACGCCGATCCAGGCTGAGGCGCGCTATCTCAAGGCCCTGTACGGCGATGACACGCCGATCGTGTACGCCGGGGTCTGCCTGACGGAGGGTGGGCAGGACGTCGCTGCCGCGATCACCCTCGCCGAGCTGGCGGAGATAATAAGGAAGCGTGGCGTCCGCGTGGAGGATCAGCCGCTCTACTTCAGCCGCATTCCCGAGGAGCGGCGCCGCCACTGGAGCACCGCCGGCGGGATGCCGATCGAGCTGTTGAAAGAAGAACGGCAAGCCTCCCGCCGCTTTCGCAAGGTCCGCGGCCTGGGGGCCCTCGAAGGGATCGCCCGCGCCGTCGGCACCGACCGGATCGACCTCGGTTTCGTCGACATCCTCCCCTGCGAGGGATGCCTGGACCACCCCCTGCTCGGCCCCAAAGAGGAGCTGTTCCGCCGCCGCGCGATCGTCGGCGCGACCGAGCCGCCCCGCGCCCCTGCGTCCGTGCTCAAGGAGGGCGTCCAGATCCAGGTGGGGACGGCGTTCAACATCGAGGTAGGCGCCGTGGGGCCTACCGTCGAGGCGATCGCGGAGATCTTTGAGCAGATCGGCCTCGCCCCCAATGGCCGCCCCTGGGATTCGGGGGCCTGCGGGTACCGGACATGCCAGGAATTCGCGGAGGCGGCGGCGCGGGGCCGCGCTACGCTCAAATCCTGCCCCCGCTATCTCGAGCGCCAGGCGCAAGTCGCGCAGCAGCAAGCGGCGGTCGATGCGCTGACGGGATTGGCGTCATTCCGCGTGTTGCGCGACAGGCTGGCGAACGAGGTCGCGCGGTGCCACCGTACCGGCGATCGGTTCGCCATTCTCTTTCTCGATCTCGACAACTTCAAACGCGTGAACGACAGGTTCGGGCACGAGGCGGGGAACGCGCTGCTCAAGGCGACCGCGCGCGAGTGCGACAAGCACATTCGTCTGACCGATGTTGCTGGCCGTTATGGCGGAGACGAATTTGTCGTAGTCCTGGTGGGCACGGGCCAAGAGGGCGCGCGCGTCGTCGCGGAGAAGGTGCGTGTCGCGGTGGAAGAATTGGGGTTGGGTATGGGCTATCCGAGCGGCCTCGTAACAGCGAGCATTGGAGTGGCCGAGTACAGTGCGGCAAAGAAGGACGAAGACGTGCTGGTCGCCGCCGATCGGGCGCTGTATCGCGCCAAGGCCGCGGGCCGTAACCGGGTCGCATTGGGAGAAGAGGAACCGTCACCGTGACATGGAATCCGTCGCCGCTCTCACCCGAACCGGAGCCTCTGGGCACAGGCCAGCCAGACCCCTGGGGGATGAAGCGGGTGGAGAATCTCATCACCACGCTGACCGGTGTGTTGTCGGCGCGAGTGGTGGTGACGGCGCTGGGTGAGGTGAGCGAGGTGCACGTGCTCACGCGGTCCGACATCCAGGCCAAGCAGGTGGTGCGCAACATCGAGTCGGCGCTGATGGCGCAGCTCGGCTTCAAGATCGATCACCGCAAGATCAGCGTGGCGCAGACGGCGGACGTGCGGCCGATCGAGGCGTTGCAGGAAGAGGCGATCAGCGAACGCTCCAAGCGTCGCGTGGTGGTGTTCAAGAGTCTCGAGGTGCGGCCGGGCGAGCGCCCGCAGCGCGTCATGGTGCGCGTGAAGCTCGCGTTCGGCGAGAAGGAGGCGCAGGCGGAGGAGGTCGGGACCGACACGACGCGCAATCGCGTGGAAGCGGCGGCGCGCGCGGCGGCGGCGTGTCTCGACGATCTGCTGTCCGACAATTCCATCGCGCTCGAGGGGGCGCAGCTGATCGAGGCGTTCGACCGGAAGTTCGTATTCGTGGCGGTGCACGGCCTGGGCGGGCGCGAGGCGAAGCTGCTGACCGGAACGTGCGAGATTCGCGAGTCGGCCGAGCGCAGCGCGGTGCTCGCCGTGCTCGATGCCACGAATCGCTGGGTTGACGCCAGGCGCTAACCAGTTATCTGTTAGCCACTTAGGCGTCGTGGCTCTGGGCGCCTCCTGAGTTCGTCGTGCTCTCTTCCTAGCAGCTAGCCCTTAGGGGTTAACCCCATCTAGCGGACTTTCCATTTTCGCTGTATTTGGTGTTTCCGTGGTTCCTATCAAAAGCAAACGGTATTGGGGGACGCAGCGCGTCGCACACGTGCTGCAGGTGACACCGGCGACGGTGGCGAGCTGGATCGACCAGGGCCACTTGAAGGGGCATCGCACGCCGACAGGCCGGCGGCGTGTTGAGTCGACGGACCTGGTGGCGTTTTTGACGGCGCATGGGATGGCGGTGCCGAGCGAGCTGGTGGCGGCGCATGAGCGCCCGGCGGTGGTGGTGGTGGAGGACGATCCCGGCTATCTGCGGGCGCTGGTGTCGACGCTGGAGCGTGATGCGCCCGAGGTCGACGTGGTGGAGGCGGTGACGGGGGTGGACGGGCTGCTCGAGATTGGTCGTGTGTCACCGGATCTGGTGGTGCTGGATTACGCGTTGCCCGACCTCAACGCCGTGCAGGTGGTGGAGCGATTGATGGACGCGTCGAAAGGTCTCACGACGCCCGTGATCATCGTCACGGGCGGATTGCCGGTGAATGCCGAGAATGAACTACGGCGGTTGGGGGTGTGGGCGATCGTGAACAAGGCCGACGGCATGGGGGTGGTTATCGAGGCGATGCGTGGTGCGTTGCAGAGTCGCAAGGTCGCGTAGGTCTGATGAAAGTCATTTCGAACAGGGGGCCCCTGGTCACCGCTAGCTAGAGCGGAGCGTAGCGAACAGTAGACGAGCGGAGCGTCGGGCATGCCATAGAGAGGCGTGCCACTCCTAGGCGAGGCCGTACTTACTCGCTGGACCCATTAAGGGGGTGACGCTCGATGTTGCAACTGCTCGCTTTTCTGTTCACAGCAGTCGCGAAGTTGTTTTTCGCAGATGGAACGGTTTCGATCTAGCGATGGCGAAGGGTCCCCCCTCTTTTTTGTCTTGCTTCTGAGCGAAGAGGTTTCGAATGGGTGAGAGTCAGCCGAGATTCGACAGATGGAGTTTTCGGCTTCTACTCGCCGCTGTTAGCATTGCTGCGGTTTCTCTGCTATTTGCAACCGAATGGTATGTCCCCCCGATTGCAGACACGGCATTCTGGAACGCCTTGGTGGCTTTCGCTCTCTTGGGAATTGCGAGTGACTCGGCGTTCCTTCCGGTGCCGCGCCTTTCTCATGCACCTGTCGGTTCATCGGTTGTGTTCATTCCTTTTCTCGCTTCCGTGCTCTTGTTTGCTCCACCCTGGCCCGTCGTCATCGCTGGTACCACCGGGTTGGTGGCGCATTACATAGTCCGACGTAAGACCCTTATACGAGCAGTGTTCAACACTGCACAGTACATGCTTTTCGTTGGATTGGGCGAGGCGGTCTACACTGCCCTTGGAGGTCACGTCGGCTTTGATGCTCTTCGCGTGAATTTCCCTGCGTTTGCCGCTATGGTTATTGTGTTCTTTATCGTGAATCAAGGGACCGTTGCTCTCGCTGTCTCAACTGCCACTGACATCTCTATTCGTGAAGCGTGGACGCGAATTGCGGGCGATTCTGTCTTCTATGATCTTGTGTCAAGCTCGCTTGCAATCGTTCTCGCCTTCCTTTTTATCAAATTGCAGATTGTCGGGCTAGTGGTTCTAGTCCTGCCATTGTTCTTCGTTCGCCACGTTTATCGGATGAACCTGCAGGTCGAGCGGGCAAACCGCGAACTGCTTGAGCTAATGGTCAAATCTATCGAAGCCCGTGACCCCTATACTTCCGGGCATTCGGTACGTGTTTCAGAATATGCGCGGCAGTTAGCTCGAGAAGCGGGCCTGCCCCCAAAACACGTCGACCAGATCGGCACCGCGGCGCTGCTGCACGACGTGGGCAAGATCTACGAAGAATTTGCTCCGCTGTTGCGTAAGGAAGGTCGACTGACACCCGAAGAACGGATGCTAATGCAAGCGCACCCCGTTCGAAGCGCTGAACTCGCCGGTACAATTGCCGAGTTTCGTGGGAAAGTTCAAACGGACATCCGCAATCACCACGAGAATTATGATGGCACTGGCTACCCGGATGGCTTAGCCGCCGAGAACATCCCGATCGGTGCCCGAATCATAATGGTCGCTGATACGCTTGACGCGATGACTTCCGATCGCCCATACAGACAGGCGCTGAGCCTGTCTAAGGCCCTGGAGGAGTTTACCAAGCACGCCGGTCGGCAGTTTGACCCCAAACTCGTGGAATTGGTCAAGAAGTCGCCTGGCATAAGGCGTCTTCTTGGCCCGCAGTTGGTTTCTGAGACCACCCAGATTCCCAGCATGAGCACTCCGTCTCGCACGATCAGGTCCGGAGTGCGCGCTGCGAACTAAAGCGTGATTAACCTCGAGTCGTACCACACTCTTCCTTTAAGCAATTAGGTCAGGAAGCCTTGCGCGACGAGGAGAGCTCGTCTCCCAGGGGCACCGCATATCTCAAATAGCTTAAGCTCCTCCTCGGTTTCCACCGAATACCTACCGCCCGACATCTTCTCCAGCCACGCACAAACTGCTAACGCATCTAGGTAAAACAGCGGGACACGCTCTTTGAAGAAGGACCGACGTTCGTACGCAAATTCTCTTGCCATTTCAGGTCCCTGTTCATGGAGCGCTCTTAAAGCTTCGAGCTTTAAGGCTAATCCGCCTTGCATGTGCAGCTGCGGGGACTGTCCAGTCATCACGTCGATTTCCCTCTTTGTATTGAGCGCCAAAGCCACATTTCCCGTCGCCAAGGCTCTGCTGGCAACCTCAAACAGGAAGGCGACCGTCATGTACCAATCATCATGGGTCTCGATCCATTGCTTGGCGCGCTCTAAGCATTCCGACGAGCGCTCTCGATCTCCCGCCAGGAAGTAAGCGTCGCCAAGGTTCGCGTATGAAATCACCAGCTCAGGTTGGTTGATGTTTCTCATGCCTAGGTCAATGCTGCGGCAGCCGAGCTGGATTGCCTCTTCGTAATGGCCCAACGCTGTGGTTGTAAGCGTCATATTTGATAGGACTCGAGACGTCCTTGAATCGTCGCCGATTCGCTCGGAAAACTCCAAGGCCCTGCGCAGATGCCGTATTGCTAATGGAAAGTTGCAGAGACTGGAATAACAGCCTCCAATTCCGCTATGCACAAACGAGAGTTGCGCCAAGTCACGTCCGCCTAGTTGAGCAACCATTTCCAAAAAACGCAATGCAGGGCGGACTTCGTAGGTGTAAAAGTCGCAATAGGCAATCGTCAGGTAAGCGGCTGGAAGCTGGGAGCCCGAGTCGATGATTTGCGCGGCCTCAGCGCGTGTTTGTCGGATCCCGTCTTCGTCCCCGAGATTCTTACAAGTTCGAGCATACTCGAGGAGCGCCTTAAGGAGCAATTCGGCATCTCCGGTCTGCCTTGCCGCTTCGAGCGCCTTCTTTGCCGCAGCGATCCTGTGGCTTCGGGGTGACCTTGCGAGGAGGGATTCTGCGTTGCTAACGAGTCTAGTGATCTCCGCATTATCACGTGCGGTCCAGGAGCGAGATTGCAGTAACGATTCTAGAACTGGCATCGCTTTCGAGGCGTTTGATCGCTCCAGAAGCGCCTTGGCAAGGAGCAAGTGCATGCGAAGGCCGAGATCGGTGTCCTGTTCGAACGACAAGAGGGCTTCAAGCATCTGCTGTGCCTCCCGAGGGGCTCCAGTTGCGAGTGCTTCCTCAGCACCTGCGACGCCGAACGGTGCGGCTAGGTGCGGCGATCCACCTCGGAGGTAGTGCCAGCCAATCTCTAGTCGCGTCGGGCGATCTCTTGGATCCCGCGACAATAGATTAGCAATTCTTGCGTGAAGGTTTTGCCGGATGGGCGCTGGGATCGAGTAATAAGCCTGGGCACGGATCAACTCATTGCGGAACTCCAAGTCTCCGCCGATCTCCCGCAGTATGCCATCTTCTCTCAAGCGCGACAACGCCTCGGCTGCTTGGCCCGTGGTGATGTCGCTGGCTGTATATAGTTCCAAAGCGCATAGACGTCTGCCCAGCACAGCCGCTGTATCCAACACGGCCCGGTTCACCGCATCCAACCGGCGGCACTGACGTTCAAACATTTTGCCGATGGCGCGTGGAATGCCTAGCCCAGCTGCGGGCTGCGTATCCAGCGCTTCAATGTCGTTTAATAGTGATGTCGATCCATGAACCGTCCACTCTCGGGTGAGTAGTTCGATTGCGAGCGGATTGCCACGCGCCGCTCTGAGTATGCGTTCAACGGG
>DASZCG010000039.1:0-7629 GCA_035943355.1 Gemmatimonadales bacterium | reverse complement strand
CCGGTGGGCGGCCCCGCGCGTGTCGTGTCGCCCCGCACCGCCGCCGGCCGAGGGGGCGGTGGCGGAGGCGGTGGATTCTGCGCCGCCAGCGAGCCGCTCATCAAGACGACCAGCACCACAACGGCGGCAGCCATCCGTCGGGCGCGGCGGCGACTCGCCACCCAGGCGCACCAGATGCTGATCTCGTACAGCAACAGCAATGGGCCGAGCATGAGCATCATCGACACGGCGTCGGGCGGTGTGAGGATGGCGGCGAGAAACGCAGCGATCACGATGGCGTAGCGCCGTTGCTTGGTCAGGAACTGCGGCGTGACGACGCCGAGCGACGCGAGAACGGTGACCACGAGCGGCAGCTCGGCGATCAGTCCGCAGCTGATGACCCACGGCACCGCCATCCCGAAATAGCGGTCGACCGTTATCATCGGTGCCATACTCGCCTGCTGGAAACTGAGGAGGACGCGCAGCCCGGCCGGTAGAAGCCATTCGAAGCACGCGATGGCCCCGCCAAGAAACAGGAACGCGCCCACCACGAGCGCCGGCACAATCAGGCGCTTCTCACGCTCGTACAGCGCGGGCGCGAGGAAGGCCCAGATCTGATAAATCACGACGGGAGACGCGACCAGGCAGCCCAACGCGAACGCCACCTTCAGCGTGATCATGAACGGCTCGGCCGGGCTCGTGAAGATGATTTTCTTGGGCTCCGGCAGATACGGCACGATGGGACGCGTGAGAATCCCGATGACGTCGACGCGGCCCAGGAGCAGCCATCCGACGACGGTGCCGATCGCGATCGCGGCGAGGCTCCAGAGAATGCGCCAACGGAGCTCCTCGAGATGGTCGAGAAACGGCATCTCACCGCGGGCAGTCATTTTCGGGAACGGCTCAGGCGGGCCGGGAGCCGGGGCCGGCTACGGCCGGAGGCGTTGCTGATTTTGGCGCGCGAGATCCGCCTCGGGTGACCGCGGATAGCTTTGGATCACGCGAGAGTAGTAGTTCCGCGCCGAGGTCTTGTCGCCCCGCTGCTCGGCGAGGTGGCCCAGCTTGTAGAGCGCGGATGCAGCGCGCGGAGAATTGGGGTAGCCCTTCACGAGTTGTTCGTACACCGCAGCCGCGGAATCGGGAGCCGCTTGTTCGAAGCTTTCACCCACATAGTAGAGCGCATCGGGCGCCCGTTCGTGCGTCGGGTACACCCGCAGGAACTCGCGGAAACCGAGCCGCGCCGTGGCCGTGCTGCCGCGCCGGTACTGCGTGAGCGAGACGTCGTACATCTGATCGGGACCCGGTCCCGCCGGGTTGCCGGATGGCCCCACCGGCATGCCGGCTGCCGCGTTGGGATCCGGCTGCTGCGACCGCGCTTCGAGACGGGACCGCAACTCGGTCAGTCGCTGCTGGCTTTGGCCGGTCAACTCCTGTACCGCGACCAGCTGCTGCTCGACCGAGATGAGCTCGGTGCGCAGGTCGCCCCGCATCTGCACCAGGTAGGCCTGCTGTGTGGCGAGGGCTTGTTGCAGCACCCGGACGGCGGCCAGGACCGTGTCCTGTTCCGCCGCCCGCACCGTGTCGCTTTTGGCGAGCTGGGCCTGCAGCGCCTGAACCTGGAGCTCCACCTTCCGGACGTCGCCTTTGAGGGCGCATCCGGCGAGGAGCCCCAGGATCAGGGCAAGCGGGCTACGGACGGTGGAGGTTGTCGCCACCGCTGATTACCTCGAACTCATCGCGCCGGTTCTGGGACCAGGCGGACTCATCATGCCCGTCCACCAGCGGCCGCTCCTCGCCCCACGACTGCGTTTCAATCCGGCCGGTATCGATGCCGTGGCTCACGAGATACTGCTTGGCGGCCTGCGCGCGGCGGTTGCCCAGCGCGAGGTTGTACTCGTCCGAGCCGCGCTCGTCGCAGTGCCCGCCGATGCGGATGCGCAGATCGGAATTGCGCTGCAGAATCGCGACCTTCTGGTCGAGTGCACCCATGTCGTCCGAGCGGACGTTCGACTTGTCGTAGTCAAAGTGAATCATCGCCGCCAGCGCAGCCTTCACCTCATCGGACGAGCGGTTTAGTGCCGCGAGAGAGTCCGCTGCCCGCTGCTGCGCGATGCGCGCCGAGTCCTCGGCTGCGCGTCGCGCCGCTTCGGCATTCGCCGCGTCGATCGAATCCTGGTGCGCCTTCGCGGCGGCTGCGGCCGAATCCGCGTTGGGCGTCGGCTGTCCCGGCGGCGGATTTTTGCCACCGCACGACGAGGCCGCGGTAGCCGCAGCGGTGAGGCCGATCACGAGGAGCAACGATACCGATTTCATCCTAACTCTCCGATCAGGGGGTGGTAGAAGGAGCCTCCGAAAGCCGTGGAGACCAAGCCGGCAACCGCGCGCCGCTCTGCTGTAGCAGCGGCCGGATACGGCCGGTGTCAAGATCGATAATCCACAACTGGCGGTAGCCCGACCGGTCGGAGACGAAGGCGAGATGGCGGCTGTCGGGGGCCCAGGTCGGATCTTCGTTGCGCCCCACCGAGGTGAGCTGCCGGACCGTGCGCGTCCGCACGTCCAGCACGAACACCTGCAGCGTGCCCGCCACGTCCCGGTGAAACGCCACCGATTGCCCATCGGGCGACCACTCCGGAGCGTTGGACGAACCGGTCACGCCGTAATCAAAGGGCGCAAACAACTGCTGGTCCGTTCCGTCTGCCGCCATAACGTAAATCTGCGGCAGGCCCGGGCGCGTCGAGACAAATGCGATGCGCTGCCCGTCAGGGCTGAACGTCGGGGACAAGTTGTCTGAAAAGTGCCCCACGGTCAAGCGGCGTAAACAACAGTTATTCTTGATGTTAATCGTATACAGATCCGTGCCTTCTTCCGTCGCGCGGCTGAAGGCGAGTGTCTGTCCATCAGGCGAAAATGCGGGCGTGAAGTCGAGCGCTGTGCCCGTCGTGGAAACCGGCGTCCGCTTGCCCGTGGCCATCTCCTGCAGATAGAGCCAGCCCTTCCCGGCCTGGAACTCCATGTACGCAAAGCGACGCCCGTCGGCCGCCCACGCCGGTGACATCGCCTGCCGGTCGGTGGACGAGACGAGCTTCACGTCGGCGCCGTCCTGATCGATCAGGTCGACCTTGCCGTCTTTGACGAACAGGACGCGCGTCGCGGCGATCCCGGGTGTGCCGAGCGCTGCCTGCAGCACCTGATCGGCCATGCGATGCACGGCCTGTCGAAAATCGGGACTGCCCGGCGCCGGTAACTGCGCGCGCACTGCACGACGCACACCCGCCGCGGGGATGTCGTGCAGCGTGGCGATCGTCGTGTCGCCCGCGCTGGTGATGTCGAGCGCGAAATCCGCGCCCAGGGCCTGATACAGCGGATAGTTCAGCGAGCCGAGCGCTGCCTGGGCGCCGCCGCCTGCGCCCGAGCTCGATGACGTCCGGGTACGGCCGCTCCGCGGAGTCGTGCCGCCACTCGCGGGCGATGCCGTCGCGAGCCGGATCGAGTCTCCACCGGGGAGCGTGATGATTTCAAACCGATCGCTGTAGTCGAGGTCGCGCGCCACCATGACGCGCACTGAATCGAGGCCCTTCCTCGGCAGCATGACCATGCCCGGACGGACGCCGGGACGATAGACGATCCCGATCCGCACGCCGCGGTCGATGGCTGACGTATCTTGCGATGCAAGTCGGCACGTGGGCACGAAGGCAAGAACGATCGCGACGCCGATGCACGCCAGAGCCCATCGTGCCGACATGCCGAGGTACAGACGTGTCATCTGTTTTGTCCCGAGAAGTAAAACCGCACGAACAGCACGTCCGGTGTCCAACCATCGGGCAAGGGCCCAAACGCGCGCCGGCTGCCGGCGGACTCGATGACGCCCTGGGCCTCGAGGTCGAACGCGAAATTCCCGGAGCGTCGGATGAATTGCAGGCCCGTCACAGAGCCGTCCCGATGAATGAAGAACGACACCTCTGCCTCGAGCGGTGTGCTTTGCGACGGCCGCTGCCAGGTACGCAGCACCTGCGACACGATGTTCTGCAAGTACTCGGGGAATGGGAACGCGATGCCCTCGGTGCTGACGGTCGCAATGTCATTGCCGGTCGACGGCGTTTCCCCCGGGAGGGGCTGGTTGGTCGGCGTGGTGCGTGGCGCCGCTTCGCGATTGGTGCGATCGCGCGTCGGCGGCGGCGCCGCGCGGGAAACGGTTTGGGGCGTCTTTACTGCCGGAGCCGGGGCCGGCTTTTCCTCGGCGGGGCGCTCGAACGCCTCCGGTGCTTTGCGCTGCTCGAGATCTGCAGCCGGGGCCGCGATCAATCGCACCGTATAGGTGGGTGGCAGCCGTTTGTGACCGCTCGGCGTCCCAAACAGAAATGCCCCGGCCAACCCGTGCACGACGAGCGTGCCGGTGAGGGCCATCCCTACGGGGGCTGGGGCGCGGCGTCTTCTCATCGAGTGATCGTCTCCGGTTCTGCAACGAGTCCTACATCCTGCACGCCGGCCGCGCGAATGACGGCCAGGACTTGCACGACGCGAGCATAGGCGACGCGGCCATCGGCCCGCAGATACACCCCGGTGGGGCGTTTCGTTCGCACGAAGGCCGGGAATGTGGCCAGAAAGTCGTCGTACGAGAGCCCCGCCTGATCCAGATAGATCTTGCCATCGGCATCGACCGTCACAACCAACCCCTGTTTGGGCTCGATGGCCTTCACCTGCGCCCGCGGCAGCCTCACGTCCACACCCCCTTGCATGATGGGAGCCGTGATCATGAAGATGATGAGCAGGACGAACGCCACGTCGACCAGGGACGTGACGTTGATGTCGGCGTTGAGGGGTAATTCCCCATGGCCACGTAACCCGCCGCCTCCATTCAGCAGACCGGCCATCAGATCCGTCCTTCGCGGGCCAGGGTTCCGACGATCTCCTGCGCGAACCCTTCCAGCTCACCGGCAAACAGCCCCAGCCGGTTCACATAGAGGTTGTACGCCATGACCGCGGGAACCGCGACCGCGAGCCCACCGACGGTCGTCACGAGCGCCTCCGCCACACCCGGGGCCACGGCAGTGATGTTGCCCGAGCCGCCTACCGCGATCCCGATGAAGGCATCCATGACGCCCAGCACGGTACCCAGCAGGCCGAGCAACGGGCTCACCGATCCGAACGTCGCGAGCCACGGAATGAAGCGCGCGGCCGCGTCACGCTCCGCAGCGACCTCTTTGGCCAGTACCATGCGCAGCGCTTCGAGCTGCGTCGTCGTGAGGGTCGATGAAGAGGCGGGCAGGGCGGGATTGGCAACCGGACCGCCCTTCAGCGCGCCGGGCTTGAGCTCGGAGAAGAAATGCACCGCCTCACGCAGCAAGCGATTGTACGGTGAGGCCGGGAGTCGCATGGCAGCGTGGTAGGCGTCCTCGAGCCGCGGTGCTTTCTCGACCTCCGCGAGAAAGCGATCGGCGAGCTGCCGCATGCGGCGGAATTGCCACCACTTGAGGACGATCAGATACCACGACGCCAGTGAGAAAACCGCGAGGATCCCGAGCACGAATTGCGTCTCGGGACTGGAGGTGAGCACCAGCTCCCACGGTGTGGTCGGAATCGCCCCTCGGACCTGTAACAGCACTTACGATCCTCCTCTGTAGCCCTGCGGATGCGCTCGATGCCAGCGCCAGGCGCTCTCCAGAATCTCCTCGAGGCTCGACCGTGTGGCGCGCCACCCCAGCACCGCCGCGGCGCGGTCCACCGCGGCGACGAGTTCCGGCGGATCGCCGGGACGGCGCGGTTGCTCCGACGTGTGCAGCTTTTTCCCGGTCACCCGGCCTGCCGCGTCGACCACCTCTCGAACCGAGCGACCGCCACCCGTCCCCAGATTCACCGCGACCGGCGCCGGTCCGTCCAGCGGCACGGCGAGCGCGCGCAGGTGGGCGTCGGCAATGTCGACGACATGCACGTAATCTCGCACTGCGGTTCCATCAGGCGTCGGGTAATCAGTGCCATATACGTTGACCGCGGGCTGCTTGCCGAGCGCCACGGCGAGCACGTTCGGAATCAAGTGAGTCTCGGGGTCATGATCCTCCCCCAGCCGCCCGGTTGCGCCCGAGGCATTGAAGTAACGCAGACTCACGACGCCGATGCCATGCTTCGGACCGAACTCCGCCAACAGCCGTTCGAAGTCGCGCTTCGTCTCACCGTAGGGGTTCACCGGGGCCTGCGGCGTGTCCTCCGTAATCGGAATCTTTGCCGGATGCCCGTAGACCGCGCACGACGACGAAAACACGAACCGCCGGATCCTGGCCCGTGCCACCGCCTCCAACAGTACCTGCGCGGCCGTGACATTGTTGGCCACATACTTCTGCGGCTGCGCGACCGATTCCGCGACCAGCGCAAAGGCTGCCAGGTGCACGACGGACTCGATCCGTTCGCGCGTCAACAGCGCCTCGACCAGCTCGCGGTTGCCGACGTTCCCCTGCACGAAGCTCGCACCGCGCGCGACGGCCTCGCGGTGGCCCGCGCTCAGGTCGTCGAGCACGAACACGCGGTATTCCCGCTCCAGAAGCTGGTCCACAATGATGCTGCCGATGTACCCTGCCCCGCCGGTCACAAGAACGCGTTGGGTCACGCGGGTGGCTCCATACCGAACAGGCGGCGAAGCGCTTCGAGCAGGCCGTAGCCGCGCCCCTGCTCGGCGGCTTCCTTGAGGGCAAGCGTGGGTTGATGCAGGAACTTGTTCAGCAGCGCCTGGCTGAGCTGCTCCACACGCGCGCGGTCGTCCGGCGAAAGATGGTCCAGCTGTTTGAGCGCGCGCTCGAGCTCAGCCGCGCGCAGGGCATCCATGCGCGAGCGGAACTCCTTGATGGCGGGAACGACGCCTAAGCCGCCGTACCAGGCCCAGAAGAGATCCGTTTCCTCCTCGACGATCCGCTCTGCCGCCGGAATTTCATCGCGCCGGCGCGCCGTCGCCTGGGCGGCCACGGTCTGTAGATCGTCGACGTCGTACAGAAACACGTTCTCGATCTGCCCCACCGCGGGATCGACATCGCGCGGGACCGCGAGGTCGAGAATACACAGCGGCCGGCCACGTCGCTCGGCGATCACCGACCCAACGCGCTCCCACGTGACCACCGCGTGCGGTGCGGCCGTCGAACAGAGGGCGATATCGGTGGTGGCGAAATGCGCCCATGCTTCTTCGAGCGAAACGGCCCGCCCACCCAGCCGCTCGGCGATGGCGCGGGCGCGCTCCTGCGTGCGGTTGGCCACGAGGGTGATCTGCACACCCTCGGTGCTCAAGCAGGTCGCCGCCAGCTCGGCCATGTCACCGGCGCCGAGAACGAGCGCGCTGCGGCCGGCCAGGTCGCCGAAGATCTTGCCTGCCACCGCGACACCGGCCGACGCCGCCGACGCCGTGCCCATGCCGAGCCCCGTCTCGGTGCGAACCCGCGACCCCACGTGCAGCGCGGTCTGGAACAGGCGGTGCAGCACGGGTCCCGCCTGCGCGCGCGATGCTTCCCAGGCTTCGCGCACCTGACCCTGGATCTGCGATTCCCCCAGGATCATCGAGTCGAGCCCGGATGAGACACGATAGAGATGGCGGACGGCATCGCGGTCGCGCTCGATGTAGCCGTATTCGCGCGCGGCCCCCCCTCCCGTGGGGAGGCTGGGGAGCCGTTCGCC
>DASZCG010000038.1:0-1710 GCA_035943355.1 Gemmatimonadales bacterium | reverse complement strand
CGTTAGGCGGCGCGCCGAGAGAACGTGACCAAGCGAAGAATTCTCACCGTGGCAGCGGTGACGGCATGTGTGCTGGCGACGGCCTGGTCAGCGTGGACCTGGTGGCCGCCGATACTGCGGTACCGTCTTCGCCATATCGAGCATAGAGCTGATCGCGTCATCCTTGACTATCTGGACGGTAAACGAGCGCTCGGTCCATCCGCTCGTGCACTCGCGGATCTTTGGGGAGCCCAACGGTCGGTCAACCTTCATATGCCTTCGGTAGGTCAGTCGGCTCGGGTAATTGATTCTAGTGCCGTCGCGTTGAGCGGCCGCGCAAACGACCCGCGTCTGAGCGAGTTGGTTGACTCGGCCGGGCGTTTAAGCCCTTCTTGGGTTACGCGAGCTCCTCGCCATGTCGATCGGGACAGCACTTATCTGAGCAACCGGGGACATAGCTGACAGAGTGTCCGGGGACATGGTTAACACTTGTTCTTGAGGGACGGGGCCCCGGTGATAGTGTGGGTGTGTTCGTCGAAGCGTCCGAGGAGGGTCTCGTAGTAGACGATGTTCCAGAGGCCGTCCTGGATTTCTTCCAAGCCGATGTACTCGTTGTTGAGCGCCTGGCTCAGGAAGTGTTGGCCGGAGTGCAGGCGGAAGGTCCCGGCACTGCTGACGCGGCGCACTTCGAAGTGGCCGGGGTACTCGGGCGGGGCGATGCGTTCGGGATAGGGGCGGGGTGAGGAAGTCCAGCGCGAGGCGGGCGTCTCGTCGTCGAGGGCTTCGTGGGGCCGGAGCTCGTTGTAGGTCTCCTGAAAAGCATTGAAGACGCGCTGTTGCGTGTTGAGGTTGGCAGCGGGCGGCCGGGTGGCACGCGCTTTCAGAGTCTTGTGGAGGCGTTCGTGGGCTCCATTCTCCTGAGGGCTGCCGGGCGTGATGCGCTGGTGGGTGATGCCGAGCTGGAGCCACCAGACGTTGAGCCGGTTGAGGCCGTGAATACCGGTGGAGGCGAAGGGCGCGCCGTTGTCGCTGCGGATCGCGTCCGGGAGGCCGCAGGTTCGGAACAGATGGCAGAGGTGCGGTTTCACCCCGGCGCCGGCAACATCCAGCAGCCCGTGACAGCCGAGCAAGTAGCGGCTGAAATGATCGATGATCGTCAGCGGGTAGCAGTAGATCCCATTGCGCGTGCGGAACTGGCCTTTGAAGTCGATGGTCCAGATCTGGTTGGGGGCCGTGGTGGTCAGCGGGGCGGCGCCCGGATGCTTCCACTGCCGCCGCCGGCGCCGCGGCTGGACCCGGTCGTAGCGCGCCAGGATATCGAAGATCGTACTGCGGGCGGGCCAGGCCCGCTTCGGATCGCGGGTCCGGAGGCGCTTCAGGATCTTGCGGGCGCCCCAGCCGAAGCGGGTGTGTTCCTCGAGGATCAGCGCAACGATGTCGGCGGCCGTCTGGTGGGGGCAGGAGCGCGGGGCCCGGCTGTGGTCGTGCAGCCCGCGCGGCCCGTCCTGCCGGTACCGATCGAACCATTTGTAGCCGGTGTTGCGGCTGATGCCGTAGCGCAAGCAGAGCTCGGTCATCGTCCACTGCTCACTGTCGAGATCCTGGGCGAAATGGTGGCGTTCGAGCACGGGGTTGGTCTCCTTCCAGGGCATCACTCCTCCTCCCAACGGGGTCGGGAGAAGTGTCACCCATGTGCCCGGACATCTGTCACCTATGTACCCAGGTTGTACC